>MHPP01000032.1 GCA_001822095.1 Candidatus Staskawiczbacteria bacterium RIFOXYC1_FULL_38_18 | reverse complement strand
TTGTATATAAATCAGAAACATTGTCATAGCCATCTTTTACCCAAGCATAAAGTGTTTTGGTTCCGGGAGTAGCAAAAACATAAGTTGACGGCGCGCCCGAAGACCAATCAAGCGAACTGACTAACGGCTTGGTGCTGGTTTCTGTAAACATATATCCGGCAACTCCGCGGTTGTCGTGTGCAGTAACTGTAATTCCGGAAACAGTTAATGAAGATGAAGCCTCCGGAACGCTAAAAGATATTATAAACGGCTTAATTGTGTCGTTTAAGAAAAATCCTGTGAAATGGCTGGCGCCAAAAGCTACCGTGCCGGTGGAATTGTCCCAAGCAAAATTGCTGATTAACGGATATGCTAGATCTGCGGGGTCAATTACCGCGCCGCTGTCGTTTTTAACAACCAATTCAGATTGAGTAACTGCATCAATTCCGTCGCCATGAGGAAAACCATACATTTCCAAAGCGGCTCCTTTGTTTTGAAATTCCGTTGCTGTGCTTACATCAAGAGAAACTTGTTCGCTGGAAATATTTAACTGACTCCCCAAATTTTGCAAAAATGTTTGCGTTTCGCTGGCGGTTAAATCCAATGAACTGCTAAAAGTTATTTTTCCAAAATCTGTTTTTTCAAAATATAAACCCAAACAAGCCGTTGGCGTCGCTCCACAGGTATCAATATTGTTGTTAATCCCTCCCGCAACTAATGAATCATGTATGCCGTTAAATACAGCAACCCAATCAATTGCAGTATATGCAACAGAAACCCTTATATAATCATGGCTAGTTTTTGTATTGTTATTATCGTCCCGGTATGCTAAAAATCTTATTTTTATTTCGTTAACCGATGTTGGCGTATTTATATAAGAACCAACATCGATTGTTTGAGAAAGGTCGTTGTTAGACACCGCTGGAATAGTTAAGACCTCATCATGCCAAACGCCCCCATTCCATATTTCCAGCTTTGCGCCACTTAAAGTTCCCGACTTTCTATATTCATGAGTTACTTGCACGCTGGATATTGAGGCGCCCGAAGGCACGCTCGGACTGAAAATAAATTCAATATATTTTGTCTCGTCATAAGTAAAAACATTTTTGGGCCAATCCTGGCTTTGCATTCTATCATCATCACTATTGTTGAGCTTAGTAATGTCTGAAGGATTAAACGTCTGAGACGCCGCGCCGCTGTTATCAGACCCGCTGGTTACAGGGTAATCGGCCGTATCAGCAAAAACGGGTTCTGCAAACACAAAAAAAGCGCTTACAACAAGTATCGCGCCGGTTAATAATATAAAACAATTCCTAAAAAAAGTTTTTTTCATATTTTTTACTTTTTTATTACTTAATTAATAATTTTATAATGCAATTTTAATGCTTATCCTATAAAATTAACTACAGAATTTAGGTTATATAATATACATTACAATTTTATTAATAAATACGTATGAAAATAACAGACGTACAAATAACTCCGATTACTCCAAGAAATGGTTTGGTTGCTTTTGCTAGTGTTGTGCTTAACGAAAATATGTATTTGGGGTCAATTGGTGTTCACACAAAACTTGACGGTTCAGGATACAGACTCACCTACCCCACAAAAAAAGTTGGCCAAAAAGATTTAAACATATTCCGCCCCATGAACGAAGAAACAAGCAAAATGATGGAGGAAATGATAATTTCAAAAGTAAAAGAGTTGTTTAAAGAATCTTAAGGGCTTATTTAATTTCAAGCTTCTCTTTAACCCTTGCCACAATTTGCGCAACGTGAACGTCTGATTTTATAATATACTCAACGCCAAATTTAACAGCCTCAACCGCTTTGTTTATTGTGTCAACGTCGCTTACATTGGTTAAAAAGATAATTCGCGTTTTTATACTTGATTCCTGCAATTTTTTTGCAACCTCTATTCCATTCATAATCGGCATTAAAATATCCAAAAGAATCAGGTCGGGCTTTTCTTTAATTGCCGCATCCAGCCCCTCTTGGCCGTCTTTTGCCAAAAACAGCTTAATTTCCTCCTCTTGTTCAAACGCCTGCTGAAGAATAGACAAAAAATTAAGGTCGTCTTCCACAACTAAAACTTTTTTTGTTTCCATAAAATTTGTATTTAATTTATATTACATTATTATACAACTCCAAAAAAAATCCGCCAAGAGGCGGATTTTTAAATCTAAATTAAACGGCTGGCGGAGTCTCTGTTTCTATTTTTGTTTTAACGGCGTCAACTTCTGCCTGTTTTTTCTTGCTGAATTTAGAAACGTGTAATTTTTTTCCCTCAATAATTTTTTCTGAAACAAGCAAATTATGAATGGTGGCAGAAGGCTGGGCTCCTTTTGAAATCCAGTATAAAATTCTTTCTTTGTTTAAAGAAACTTTTTTGGTTAAGGGGTTTTTGTATCCCAAATCCTCAACGGACCTTCCGCCCTTTGAACTTCTTCTTTTATCAATAACAACCACCCTAAAAAATGGCTGATTTTTTTTACCTTTTCTTGTTAATCTTATAGTCAACATATTTTTTATTTTTTATTTCCAATTTTTTACTTCAAGCGCCAGTTCTGCCGATGCCTCTTCTGCCTCTTGTTTTGACGAACCCTGCCCTTCTGCAATCAATTCGCTTCCCAGATATACCCCAACAGTAAATTTTTTATCGTGGTCGGGCCCCCATTCTTTTAAAACCCTGTAAACCGGCGTGATTGAAACTCTTTCCTGCGCCTCTTCTTGAAATTTTGACTTCGAATCTTTATACGAGCCGTCTTTTATAATATCGGCAAGCTTTATCATTAAATATTTTTTGATAAAATTTTCTGTTGTTTTATATCCAGAATCCAGATACATTGCACCAATTAATGCCTCCCAGCTGTTTGCTAAAATATAAGCTCGCGCTTTTCCCGTTTCTTTTGTTTCGCCTTTTGATAATAACAAATAATCGTTAAACCCCAGTTCCTCGGCAACACTGGTAAGCATTTTTGCATTTACCAATGCCGCTCTCCAGTTGGTTAAGTCTCCTTCTGCTTTTTCGGGAAATTCCTTATAAAGATGCTCCGTTACAATTAATTCCATTACCGCATCCCCTAAAAATTCCAACCGTTCGTTGTGGCTCAAGCGAAAGCTTGGGTTTTCGTTTATATAAGACCTGTGCGTAAAAGCCTGCATCAAAAGGTCTTTATTTTTAAACTTCAATCCTAATTTTTTTTCTAATGGTTCAAAATTCATTTATTTGTTTATACACCGTGCCCAATACTCCGTTTATAAATTTTCCTGAGGTTGTGCCTGCAAACGTTTTTGCCAGTTCAATTGCTTCGTTTATGGCAACTTTTGGCGGAACTTCTTCTTTGTCTGCGTATAAAAGCTCAAATAATCCTATTCTTAAAACATTTCTGTCAATTATTGAAATTTGGGCAATTGGCCATTCGGGAGCCGCTTTTTCAATTATTTTGTCAATTTCCGGCATATGAGTCTGCACGCCTTCCGCAAGCTTGTAAATAAATTCCAAATCTTCCAAACCAGGGCCAAAATCCTTTATGTTTCTTTCAACAACATTTTTTAAAACTCCTTTCTTGCCGTAAAAATCCCACTCATACAATGATTGTAAAACAATTGAACGTGATAAGTGCCTGCTGGCCATAAAAATTATTTTTGCTGCGCTTCGGCTTGTTTAATCTCTTTTTCTCTTGCTTTTTTCTCTTTTTTTGTTAAGGAGGCTAAAACATTGATAACTTCCTGCCCTTTATAAAATCCGCAGTTTCTGCAAACTGTGTGCGACAAAACAGGTTTTTTGCATTTTGGGCAAACACCTAAAACAACCCGCTTGATGTTTTTATGCATCCGGGTCTTGCCCACTTTTGACCTTGTATGTTTGTGCCTTGGAACAGCCATAGCGTAATTTTAAATTTAAAATTTTAAATTTTTAATTATTTTTTAGTATATCAGATAATTTATTTTTTTGCAACCCTTTTAGCAAAAACCGCGGACGCCCGATGTCCGCGGGCTCGCTTTAATTAGAACGGAGAAATTTCTTTCCAGTTGGGCAAATTAGCGTTCTCTTGCTCAAACTCAATATCTTTATTACCAGAACAACAAATATTGTCGGCGTCGCAAATTTGCAAATTTACATCTGGATTATTGTTAACAGAAAACACATGGGAGGCGCTCCCTTTGGTATAAGCGGGCTGGCTGGGGTTGTCATAAAAAATCCAAATATAGTTAGAAGATGTGTTTTTGCACAAAGAAGAGTTTCCAAGGCTGTCATAACAAAGGGAATAAATGTCAGAAAAAGAAACTTGGCGGTTCAGCTCGGGTTTGTCCGGGCTATATTCAAAGAAAACAAACGGTCCCGGATGAGGCGGAGTGGAAAACACGCCTGCCTGAGCCCGGTCGGTAGTGAAATTTCCATATTCGGTGCAAGTATCCGCTTTAGCGTCGGTGCCCGCAAAATTTGTTATTGCTTTAAATAATTGTATTATTGTGTTAAATACCGCATTTTTTATAACACTGCTTACGCTGGCCACTGCATCCTTAATACCCGACGTTATATTACTGATACTTGCCAGCATAGAACTAGTGTTTACTATAGCGACAGGGTTAGTGATAGTGAAAAAATTGTCACTCTCGTCATATATCATAGTTCCACTTCCCTGATCCCAAACACTAATCCTAATTTTATACTGGCCGACTGGTACATAAGAAAAACCATCGACTAACCGACCAACATTCCATGTATAAATGCCTTCGTATGCGGGAACAAAATATATTTGCTGCGGACTGCCCGATGGAAAAGGTATAATATCTATATCGATGTTTGATCCACCGGCTATATTTTGAGTCGTCCATGTAATATTTTCCCATGTTCTTTGCGTCCATGATTCATTTCCGTTCGGAGATGTAACAGTGAGAGTGGGAGGAGGCGTGCAGGTTTGCGACTCTTGTCTTGTCTGTGTTCCGCAATTCGTTGAAGTGCAAGTTCTATCTTGTGTTCCTCCTCCAGCCGGACACACAGACCAGGAGGTGCAACCGGGAGAAGCCGATGGCCAAACAGGAACACATGTGCAGGTTTGAGATTCGGCTGGTTTTCCGGTTGTTGTTCCGCAATTGTTTGTATCTATTACGCTTCTTGTTTGAGTTCCGGAAGCAGAACATTCGCCCCACGAGTTTGGATCACTACAACTAAGTCCGTTGCATGTCCAACTTGGAACGCAAGGCGAAATTGAAACAAGGCCAAGACTTTCATCCGATAGCGTTTGTCCCAAACTTGTAGTTGTTATTATACTAATATGTCTAGGATCGACCAACCATGAAGGAACGGGTATTGCCCAATTATAAAAATTCTGAGACGCCGGAGCCGAGCCAATAAAGGTGGTTCCAAAATAGGTGGATCCAAAATAGACATTAACCGTAGATGAACCCAAATTTTCTGATGTCCACGCGATTTGGTGTGTTGTGCCCTCCACCCATGTTTCATTTCCCTCAAGGTATAGTAAATCCAAACTCGGTCCGCTACAGGCGCCGGGCTTATAATAATGCCACACAGAAGCCTTATTGTTTTCGTCTGTTACTTTAACTCCCCAACGATAATTTTTGCCGAAACTCAAATAACAAGTTTGCCCTATGTTTTCATTGCAACCGGGAACGTCTGCGCCAAATATTATTGGAATAGTCGGAGAAAAATTCGTAGATCCGTTTAGCGCGGAATGCAATACTGTTTTGTAAAAAACAGGGTCATCAAAATTTGTGTCTTCGTCTCTTGCTATTTGAAGCTCATATTTTAATTCATCAATATCGTCGGGGCTGTTATAAACCCATTGAAGGTTGACCGCTGACTGCCCCACTATTCCGGTACATTGATTTTGAGCAAGCGAAAGACCTGTTATATATGGGGGCTGTTGCACCGCGCATTGGCTGCACGTTACCGGTTGGGCGTATGGCGGGGTGTTAACGTGCGGTTCAAAAAAATCGTTTGACCCGCAGGTAAATCCCAAGGCGGGGTTTTGATTAGGATAGCACAAACATTGCCCGGCCGAATCGCGTGGATCCACTAAATGATTTACTGAGGGGCAAGCAAACCAATATCCATTTGGCCCGCAAAAATTTCCACATCCTCCGCACCCGTCCGGGTCAAAGGGGGTTGTGGTCGGATCACATTCCGGATAACCGCATGAAAACGAATTATAAGGGTCACAACTAGCGCCTCCGCCAAACGGAACGCATTGGTCATATTCGTTACAACTATATCCGCACTGCGAATCGACCGTACAGGGTAAAGAATCAGTAGAAACGCCTTGCATGCAAGAATATGCAAAATAATCATCAGGATAAGGTTTTAAGGGGTTTAAGGGATTGCTTGTTGCTCCGCATCTTGTTATACAATCGGCTCCGTCATTTGAAGGCCCGCACAATGGACCTCCACTTCCTAGAACACATCTATTTCCAACACATCCGTAATCACACGGAACTGTTGAATTAGGATTCCCAGGTATGGGCGTACACCATTCTCCTGTTCCTATTCCCTGAACGCATTGCAAAGAAGCATTACAGCCATATGCGCAATTTGTATCATCGGTACAACTTCTTGGGTCGCTTGGAATGGGCGTGGTGGTGTATGGAGAGTAATAATACTTATTCCACCCCTGCAATGCACATGATTCTCCCGAACATTTATACGCGCAGGCATCTCCTGTTTGAAAAATATTACAAGGGAATTCAGTGTAAAGTCCTTGAATGCATCTCATATAACTTGGGCTGCTTGGATTTGGGTCGCAACCAAATTTACAGGCGTCTGGATTGCCAAATGGGTCGCACACCGCCCCAAATCCTCCCGAAGAACAAGTAAAATTTGTGGCGCACCTGTATTTGCAAGCCAAAGGGTCGTTCTGATTGCAGATAATTCCTCCCGCCAGCCCCGTTTCGCATCGCTGGTTTTGCGTATTGCACCTATATAAAGCGCAATTACCGCTGATTGTGCAATCGGGCTCGCACGTAACATAATCATTAGGGCCTCCGCAGGAATTACCGGTTCCGCCCTGCACACATCGTTGATTTGCGTCATCGCATCCATAAGGCTTGCACAAATTATCGTCCGGCGTATGATACATGGAGTTATAACAAGGCGCGCCATCGCCTCCCTGCACGCATTGGTTGTTGACTCCCAAACCACTGCTTGCGCATCTAAATGCGCATTCTGCATCGGTTGCGCAGGATATACCGCCAGAATTAGTTAACACACATTTCCCCGATTCATCGCATTTTGGCGTTAATGCCCCGCAGTCGGCGCTGGTTGAGCATGCATCGCCATCCCCGGAGACAGAACATGTTCCGCCAATATTACACCTGCTTACCGAAGTGCCAAGACCACATTCTACATCAAGAGAGCAAATTAGTCCATTTCCGTCTGTGGAGCACTGGCCCGTGCTTAAATCGCAATATTTTTGGCCAGTTGCTGGCTGGCAATCGGAATTAGACGAACAAGAACTTCCCTGCCCGCCTCCAACATCTTCACTAATACAAGCATTTCCTGCGCTCAATCCATAAGTCGCGCATGTGCCAATTAACCCACCGCCACCGCCACCGCCTGTCCCACTTCCTGTACAATCAAAACCCATTGAACAACTTGGATCCGGATAGGATATATCTGGCACGCACATAAAGGGGATGCCCGGCACGGCCGTATATTGACATGGACCAATTTCAGTTCTGTAACATGGCGCAGAGCATTCATTAAAATTATATAGGGGACAATTAAGCGGACAAATCAAATTAGTTGAGCCGTCATTACAATATCCTTCCTGACACATTGTATCGGTAGGACAAAAAGCGCTTGCGCATACTGTGCCGCCGCTAGGACAGGTGCAGGGAATTTTTGAATTAATTGCTTCTACGGCTCCAAAAGCAGTCAGAAATAAAAAAATAGCAAAAGCCAAAATTGGCAAGCTTATTATTTTTATTGTTTTTGTCTGCATGGATTATAAAAAACTAAAAACTTAAAAAATTAAATCGTTTTAAAAACAACTATTTGTTGATAACCGCTGGTATTGGCGGCTCGGCAAAAATAGTTATTGCGGTTCCTTCGGTTGAGCCGTTTGGCAAAAGCTTTAAATTTATATTTATTGCCTGCCCCTTTTTTATTTCTTCAAATTTTATTTCCTTTGCCGCGCCCGTTGGGTTTGCCGTTGTAGTTTTATAAAATAAAATACTTGCAGTGTCTCTAATCTTAACGGTCAGGTCGTCTTTTCCGTTGCTTATTGTTATGTTTCTGCCCGAAATATTTTTTACCTCTCCGTAAGCATAAATTGAATGAACCAGCCTTGAAGTTAAAACCTGCACAGTTTTGGCGTTTTCTTCGCCAATTTGCAGTTTAGGAGCATCTTTTTTCATTTGAAAAGAAACTCCGGCAACAAATGCAAAAAGAACTACAAGTATAAAAATAATTGCAAAAAAGATGATTAAAATTGTTTTATTCATGATGTTTTATTTTTGCGCAAGGAATATTACAACAGAGGCGCCAATAAACGAATTATTTTCCGCAACTTTTACGCTAATGTTTAGGTTGTCCCCCACTTTTATGTCTTCAAATTTTGCGCCTTGCCGCACCGGTGATTTTTTGGAGGCGTCTACTGCGGAAAATATTGCGTTTTCCAATATTGCAACAGAAACAACATCCCCGTTGTTAGAAATTTTAACGGTTCTTCCGGAAATGCTTTCAACCTTCCCATAAAGCATAATGGAGCTTATGGCTTTTGATTTTAAATTATCCGCTAGTTTCACCGGAGTATTTACGGGTGTCCCAATCCCAATTGTGCCGTTTGTTTTTTGATTTTGAAATAAAACCCCCGCCACTCCCCCTAAAACAAAAATGACTATTCCCGCCACTACTAATATAATTACTAAACTTCTGCTGTTGTTTGAATTTGTTGCCATAAGCGTAAATTTCTAATTTTAAAAATTATTTCGTAATTATACTTTTTTTAATTTTTAAAAACAAATATCAAGCTGTGGATAACTTTTCTAAAAAGGGACGCAATATCCCTGACACTGCGCCTTGTCGCCAAATACGCACATACCACTAGTACACGCTGTGCATTGCCACGTTTGAGTATTACAATTATATGGCTGGGGCGTTCCGCAATCACCACCAATCCAGTCAGTGTCGCACTGATAACACATGTTATAAATATCTGCTGGATTTGGGTTACACGCTCCGTGGCTATTGCAAGTTGTTTCCGGGTTGCAATACACACAACTACCCACCACCGGATAATAATTTGTGGCGCAAACATTACAGGTACTGCCTGCCCAACCTTCTAAACAAGTGCATGGCTGGCTGGTTGTTGGGGTTGCATAGTTACAATATCCGTGGTCGCCACAAGTTGTTGGGGTGCAGCGCACAACACAAGCGTTTGCCGATGAAGACGCGTAAAATACTGTTGGATAATAATCTGTGGCGCAGTCTGCGCAACTTACTGAGGTATTCCAGCCTGTGTTACAGGTGCACCAAGAGCTTTCTGCTGAAGTTGCATTACAATTTCCGTGGCCGTTGCAGTCTGTTGCAGGATTACAATGAGAAGCCATACACCATGGACCCGATCCGCTGGAGCCAATACATTTCCATTCAACACTATTACCCGGAGTCGGAAAAACAGGATTTGGGCTGGCTGTTCCAGTTGCGCAAATAGTATCACTGCCAAATCCCGTAGCGCTTTGAGGATATATTTTGTCATCAGCTGTTCCGCAGGTTCCATTAACGACAGACCCATGTGTGCAGGTTCTCGAAAGAGCCTCTGGGGTTCCACCCGTGCATCCTGTTGGCGTACGGGTAGCTATTGTTCTTGTTTGAGCTCCTGAGGACGGACAAGTTGCTGGAGTCCAAGCATTATATGTCCAAGACGTACAAATTTCCTTAGAACAATCAGGCAAAGCCCATCCGGCATCGCACGAGCAAGTATCGCCGGCTGCGCAAACTCCGTGATTATTGCACTCGCCCAGCGCTGAACAATTCCCCGCAATTAAAGTTTCGCAGTTCGTTCCAGTATAACCGCTATTCCCGCAATCACATGTGCCGTCTACCTTACACGTTCCACGGCCGTTGCAATCTGCCGCCGAATTGCATGTGGAGACAGGAGGACAAGGCCTTGTTGAAATTATATATTGTGTTGTTCCACAATTAGTTGAAGCGCATGAACCTGTTTGAGTTGTTCCGGGCTGACAAGTAGCCCAAGCTATAGAACTATAGCAGGTTGGCGTACAGGTTGTTGGCGTACTACAATTTTTTCCTGTCCATCCATTATCGCATTTACAACTACTGCAAGAACAGGCGCTTGGTGTTGTAACTGCAAATAATTGATTATAAACTTGGCTTAAATAACTATTTAAAATACTGCCGATAAATCCGTTAAAAATATTAATTGCCGTACCGCCCGTAACCGGCACCGAACAAGTCCCGTGATTACTGCAGGCTGTTCTTGCATCACAAGTGCTGGAGGATGACTGTCTTGCCTCGCAAGTATCACTGGACTTGCCGCCCAAATTGCTTACACATATCCAGGATGCATAGTCCTTAACAAATTTTAATTTTGCGGAATTATCTGGATGCGAAACCGAATTACACGCATGGATAGCCGGCACCGCTCCAGTGCCTGCAGGATAATTCTTAAAAATACCGCAAGCTGCATCGTATTGACCTGGTTTGCGACTGGCGGTACACAATTCACTATCGGCACCCCCGATATTACTTTTACATGTCCACTTAACTGTGTTTGAATCGAATACTAAATTTTTTTCGTCATCGACATAATAAGTTAATTCCTCTCCCGAGCATGCATCGTCAACTGGTACAGACAAAGTGCCTGATGCATATTCTTTCGTGATGGCACGCCCACAATTTGGACCAAGGACAACCTGGCTGTGGCACTGCTGAACGGGGGGTCCTAAGTTGGTAGTGCATTCCCATGCGCAATAATGCTTATCGTAGAAAAATTGATTTTGCCATGGCGTATATCCAGGATTGCACAATTCATCAGCAATAGTGCCAATAGCGAAATGAGTGCAGACAGTACTATCAATAACTTTATTTACCGCCGGCCCGCACATATTCAGCAATTCTTTCTTCCACGCATAACAAAGAGCACTTGTTCCTGCGCCCGTACCTATACAATTCCATTTCCATCTAACATCATTGCTTAACTCAAAATCAGATGACAGCCCGATGTCACATAAATTCTCGTTATCGGCGGTTAGGTTTTCAAATGTTTTTCCCTGAATAAACGCCCCGCACTTCCCATTAGTAGATTCTGGCGGTAGTGTTTTGCACGGCGCATCCACTCCCCCCGCCTGACCAAAACAATACCACTCCCAAGTTTTGGTTTTTCCAATTGACATTAAGCTGGTTTTTCCAATTGCAGAATTAAAATCCGTACCTTGTTTGCAAAGCTGATTTCCAGATGACGGAGGTTGCAATGCTTCGGCTGTAGGTGTGAAAACAAACCCGTTGTCCTTACCGCAAAATCCATCAATCTTTTTTTTAGGAGCTTTACAAAAAGCAGGCTTGCTATTATCTAACCCCGATGGATTACAATCCCATGTCCAATAATAAGGGTCGTCTGAATTTATAACAGAAGCCCAGCCGTTATTTTTGCAGAGTTTATCCAATGTTGGTGGTTTCTCCGACGGCTCAAAAGGACCTCCACATTCCCCCGGGGCAGATTTTTTAGGGGTGTGGCAGGAAGCATCAACCGTTCCTCCTGTGCCAACAGGAAAACAAGACCATCTCCACTCAAGGCCGTCTGTGCTATATACAGGAGAATGCCCGCCCGAGCTTTTGCAAAGCTTATCCTCGGCCGGAGGTTGTTCGGCCGGCGCAAAAGGACCGCCACATTTTCCATCTTCATGAGCACAAATCGCATTATCACCAACAGTAGCACATGATTTGCCCGCAGTTGCCGGTCCTAATATACATTTACCTCTACTGCAGATGGGCTTATTAGTTTTAGGCTTGCACATAGAATCGTCTTTACGGCCAAACTCGTTTTCGCAGGGCTTCCCGATGCTTCCGATTAATTGCAACGCACACCTTGTGCCACTTCCTCCTGAACACAAATAGTTAAAAGTCTGGCCGTATATTTCCGTAGAAGCTTTTGCAGGATTCACAAAGTTTAAACCAAACAAAAATAAAACAAAAATAATTGTCCAAAAATACTTTGTTTTATTTATGCTTAAAAATTCTTTAGACAAAAAATTAAATAATTTATTTTGAAATCGGATATATCATAACCGAAAAACCCTGCAATTGGCCGCTTTGTAAAACTTTTACATAAATATCTACTGTATCTCCAACTTTAATGTCTAAAAACTTAATTGTTTGAGGAATATAGTTTGTGCTATCCCCTGTAGCCTTCTTTTGAGCCGGGTCGGCAATAAATTTATTAACATCTGCATCGGCGTTAACATTTATTGTAAAATCTTCCTGGCCGTTGTTTAAGGTAATTTTATTAGCGTCAATTTTTTTCACGTTTCCGTGGGCTGTTATTGGAAGAAATATAGACGAGTTTAAGTTGCCAATCAGGGCGGGCATGGCGGCAAACGCCTCGCTATTTTCCTGCACGATAGTTGAGGTCGTTGGCTTTTGCTGGCCTTGATAATAAACTCCCAGTATCGCTCCGCCGGCAAGAGAAACCACAATTATTAAAATTAATATAAAAATAAACACCAAAGATGACCCTTTTGATTTGTCCATATTTTTGTTTTTAAATTTTAATTTCTTAATTATACTTTTTTTATAAACCAAAAACAAACGTCAAGCTGTGGATAACTCCAGACCTGCGGGCCGGAATGTCTTCCGATGGATCTTGCACGGCCCATATTTTTTGATACTGGCAAAGTGCGACTTGGTGCCATATCCCTTGTGTTTGTCAAAACCATAATTTGGATATTTTTTGTGATATTTTCGCATTATGCGATCCCGAGTTACCTTTGCTATAATAGAAGCTGCGGAAATTGAAAAAACCTTCTGGTCGCCCTTTATTATAGATTTATATTTATAGCCCCATCCAAAATTCATATTCCCGTCAATCAACAAAAATAAACCATCATCACTTTTCGCGCGATAGCGTAATTTATGACGAGGGTTGCGCGAAAGTAAATTATTTATGGCTTTTTGCATTGCCAGTTTTGTTGCTTCCAAAATATTTATTTTATCTATAACTTTTTCCGAAACAATCCCCACTCCCCACGTTATATCTTTACACACGGTTATTTTTTCATAAACATCCTCGCGCTGATTAGCCGACATTTGTTTTGAATCCCGAATTTTTAAATCCGAAATTAGAATTCCGTGCTTCGGATTTATAATAACTGCTCCTGCCACCACCGGTCCGGCCAAAGGACCCCTTCCGGCTTCATCCAGTCCTGCAACAAAATTATACCCCTTTTTCCACAACTTTTTTTCCTCGTCAAAATTCGGATAGTTCATTATTATATTTTAACACACAAAAAAACGGAGAAACAATGTTCTCCGCACAGGGCAATTTTTTCCCGCTAAGGAATAATGGACGAAACGCAATATGCGAGAGCAAACGCAACAATGACAAAAAACCACAGAGATGGCGAATAAACTATTTTCCTGCGCTTGCGTCTTTTCATCGCAATAATCCTTTGTGCCAGAATGGAAAGGGGCAACGCTCTTATATTACAAAGTTTTCGCAATTTGTCCAGCGCATGCACAAGAAAAATTTCTAGATAAAAAGCCGCGGAGATTGCAACTCATTTCACTTTGAAGTGTTTGCAACCTCTACGCGGCTATATTTGCGCCGGGAGCGACTTCGTGTTGTCCAGTCCTTTTTAACACCCTTCTTTATTAGAAAGGCTGGACAAGCCACGCAGAACTTCCCCTGCGGAGTAGCAGCAACGCGCTACATACGCTCCACCGGCTTGACGGTCGATCCCGTGACTCTCCTCGTTCGTTAGACGAGGGGGATGCGACAATGTGCTATATATTATTAATTATAGCATATATAAGAGCTTGAGTCAATAGTTGAATAAATATAATATAAAAAGTAAAATAAGGCATACGAATTATGAAATTTACGCATTTACACGTTCACTCGCACTATTCCCTTTTAGATGGCCTGCCTAAAATAGACGAGCTTTTGGATTACGTAAAAGAATTAGGAATGGATTCTGTTGCTTTGACTGACCATGGTGTAATGTACGGAGCAATTGAGTTTTACAAAAAATCTCTGGCAAAAAAAATAAAGCCCATTATAGGATGCGAGGTTTATGTTGCTTTTGAAAAACACACAGACAAACGGCCCAATGTTGACCAGAAAAGAAACCACTTAATTTTGCTTGCCAAAAACGAGCAGGGTTATAAAAATTTGGTAAAACTTGTTTCAATAGCTCAGCTTGACGGATTTTATTATAAACCAAGAATTGACGAAGAGCTCTTGGAAAAATACGCGGAGGGATTAATCGGCATGAGCGCCTGCATACAAGGAAAGATCCCGCGCCTCTTAATTTCAAACAAAGATGAGGAAGCCGAGGCAACCGCCCTAAAATATGAAAAGTTTTTTGGAAAGGGAAATTTTTATTTAGAACTTCAGCGCCACCAAAATATTCCTGAGCAGGCAACCGCAAACAAAAAAATGGTTGAACTTTCAAAAAAAACCGGCATACCTTTAGTTTGCACAAACGATATTCATTATTTAAAAAAGGAAGACGCCGAGGCTCAGGATGTTTTAATGCTAATAAACACAGGTTCCGACATTAATGACGCAGAAAGATTGTCTATGAAACAAGACGACTTCTCAATGAAAAGTCCGGCGCAAATGGAGGAGGAGTTCAAAGAATATCCCGAAGCCCTCGCAAACACGCAAAGGGTTTCAGACATGTGCAATTTAACCATTGAGCTTGGAAAAATAAAGTTACCCGTGTTTCCCTTGCCAGAAGGCAAAACCGATACGCAATTCTTGGAAGAGTTGTGCTATCAGGGATTGGAAAAAAGATACGGCAAAAACCCTGACCAAAAAATAATTGGCAGGCTAAAATATGAAATTTCTGTTATAGAAAAAACCGGGTTCGCCGGATACTTTTTGATTGTGCAAGATTTTGTAAACTGGGCAAAGCAAAACAGGATTGTTGTGGGGCCGGGCCGCGGGTCTGCCGGCGGTTCTATTGTTGCTTACTTAACCGGAATTACAAACGTTGACCCGTTAAAACACAATTTGCTTTTTGAAAGATTTTTAAATCCTGAAAGGATTTCCATGCCCGATATTGATTTGGATTTTGCTGACAGGAGAAGAGATGAAGTTATAAAATATGTCGGAGAAAAATATGGCCGTGACCATGTAGCCCAAATTATTACCTTTGGAACAATGGCTGCCCGCGCTGTTATCCGAGATGTTGGCAGGGCCTTGCAATATACATATTCTTACTGCGACCAGATGGCAAAAATGATTCCCATGGGAATGGATCTGGCGGAAGCCCTGGAAAAAGTTGACGAATTTAAAGAAAAATATGAAACCGACCCAATGGCAACAAAATTAATAGACCTTGGGAAAAAACTTGAAGGAGTCGCCAGGCACGCTTCAACTCATGCCTGCGGAGTTGTGATTTCAGCAAATCCTTTAACTGATTCTGTGCCATTGCAAAGGTCAACCAAAGAAGGCGAAGAAGGTATTATCACCCAATATGAAATGCACGGAATTGAAGACCTTGGGCTTTTGAAAATGGATTTTTTGGGATTAAAAAACCTTACAATAATAGAAGACACGCTGGCAAGAATTTATGTTTTACACAATAAATTATCAATTGATTTGGACAAAATTCCCTATGACGACCAAAAAACCTACAAACTTTTGCAGGACGCCCTGACCACATCTGTGTTCCAGCTTGAAAGTGACGGCATGAAAAGGTATTTAAAAGAATTAAAATCTACAACTTTTGAGGACATCACGGCCATGGTTGCCCTCTATCGCCCCGGCCCAATGCAATTTATCCCAGATTATATTGCCAGAAAACACGGAAAGGAAAAAATTGAATATTTGCATCCGGCGCTTGAGCCAATTTTAAAAGATACTTATGGAATTTGCATTTATCAGGAGCAACTTATGAAAATTGCGCAGGAAGTTTGCGGATTCACCCTGGGCGAGGCGGATGTTTTAAGAAAGGCCATTGGTAAAAAAATTAAAGACCTGCTTGACGCGCAAGAGCAAAAATTTGTTAACGGAGCAATAAAAAACGGCGCCTCGAAAAAGGTTGCCCAGGAATTATGGACATGGATTTTGCCTTTTGCGTCGTATGGATTCAACAAGTCGCACTCGGCAGCTTACGCCACAATAGCCTACCAGACAGCCTATTTAAAAGCCCACTACCCTGTTGAGTTTATGGCATCTGTTTTGACTTCGGAAAAAGCCGACGTGGAAAGAATTTCTTTTTTAATTGATGAATGCAAAAAAATGGACGTTGAAGTGCTGGCTCCAAACATAAACGAATCTTTAAAAAACTTTACTGTTGTGCCAGAAAAAAATCAAATCAGGTTTGGGCTTCTGGCAATTAAAAATGTTGGTGTAAATATTATTGACGCAATTGTTGAAGAAAGAAAAAACAACGGGAGGTTTTCAACCATCAGCGATTTTATTAACCGCGTAAAGTCAAAAGATTTGAATAAAAAATCAATGGAGGCGTTAATTAAGGCGGGAGCATTTGACGAATTTGCCGAAAGAAACCAGCTTTTGCAAAACCTTGAAAAAATGCTTGAAATTGCCCGCGAAAACAATAAAAATACCAACTCAAACCAAATGGGGCTTTTTGCTTCCTCGGGCATAAAAATAACCAGCAAAGAAATAAAATTGGAGCCGGCCCCTCCCGCGTCAGAATTTGAAAGGCTTGGCTGGGAAAAAGAATTGCTTGGCCTTTATGTAAGCTCGCACCCGTTAAACAGCTTCAAAAAACTTTTTGAAAAGCGGACAACACCTCTTATAAAACTCGTAGACCACACCTTGGTTGATAAAAAACTTGTGTTTGGCGGATTAATTTCTTCTGTTAAAAAAATTATTACAAAAAACGGCAAACCAATGCTGTTTATAAAACTTGAAGACTTGTCGGGCAGAGCCGAGGTTGTGATTTTCCCAAATTTATTAGAACGCAACCCGACTGCGTTGCAAGAGAATAAAATAGTCTTTGTGGCCGGGCGCGTTGACGATCGCGGAGGCGAAATAAAAATTGTTGCCGACGACGTGCAGGAGATTCTTGTGCCAAAAGAAGCCTAAAAATACTGACTCCATACAAAGAAAACGCCCCGCAACGATCGCTCGTTGCGGGGCTTGTGATGTTAGCTGCATTTCAGGCACTTTTTACGGTTGTGCCGAGACAGGAATCTCATAGTCTTCGACGGAGTCGGAAACTCAGATTCAATCTCGAACACAATGTTAAAAGTGATGCCGCAGCCTTCACATTGCCCGACCTCCTCACTGTTTGAAGGGACAGGACCCTGTACAGACTCGTTCCACCCTGGAGCATGGGTTTCACAAAGTCCGCCGCCGGGCTTGGGTGTGTCGCAGAGCGCGCAGTGACATTCGCATTCTTCAAGCAATTCGCCACACTCGTAGCAAATGCACTTGCAAAAAGCGGTATCCCTGTTGCACCGATAGCACCACGCGGGGTCGTTGTAGTAATCGTCCTCGTCATCAGAGTCAGGCTCGATGATGGAACGACTCTCTTCGACAGCTCGCATGTCTTCCTGCAACCATCTCCACTCCTGGTCGGTCATCTCTCCTGAAATCAGGCGCGCTGTGTTAAAGTCGCCTTCTTCGGGGCAAGATCCGCCGGTCACCTTTTCCAAGGCGCAGTTGTAGCACAACTGCTTGTCCGGCTCCCGGCCGAGAGCGTTCCCGCTACTCGTGATTCGGTCGGAATCGTTCTGTTGAAATTTTTTTCCACATCCACCACATCTTTGCTCTGACATCTTCAATCTCCTTCAATCGGGTTGCGTTGAAACGTAACTGACGATATTAGGAGATATGCCCGGCTTGCTCCTTTCGGAGGGGTTAAGGGCTGAAAACTCTACTTCCTTATGGTCCTGATTCCCAACAGACCAAAAGGCATTTCAAGCTGCTCCTTATTAATCATAGCATATAAAAATATAAATGTCAATATTTTACGGCAAACAAAAACCGCATCTTTCAATGCGGAGCGCTGGTTGCCAGATCAAGGAGGCTCTCATAGAGTATAAAAAACTCGGTTGACCTGGTTCCATTTGTTTCCCGTTTTTTGACCCAATCATCAATAGTCGCTTGCGGAAGGCCGCAGCTTTTCAGTTGCTCGGGATTTCTTGCAAAGTTGCAAAGGTTGAGATAATACCTGCCCGACTCATTAAGCGCCCTTAAAACGCTTTCTGAGATATTGCCAGCAGATAAATCGGCGATAGCAGTTGAGGTGCGTTCTCGCCTGATTCTTCCTTCGCTGCCAGGATAATGCTCCCACAACGAAAGTTCTTCCCGCAACAAAGCGATTGCTTTTTCAAAGAGCTCCTCGTTTGCCATATAGCCCTCCTCAAAATAGGTGTCTGGTTGCTATTTAATCGTAGCACGTTCAACGGCGAAATTAAAATCGTCGCCGACGACGTGCAGAAAATCCTTGTTCCAAAAGAGGCATAATTTATAAACAAAAAGCCTGCGGCAAAGCGCAAGCCTCTAAAATCTCTCAATTTTCCGACACCTTTTCAAAGTAGAAGCCGGAAAACATTTTCCTTCTTTTTTTCTCCGGATCGCGGTCAGTAAATCCCTTCCTTACGTTGGAAGGGTAGACCACTCCATCCAGAAAAACAAGCTGGCTATGGCCAATGCTTGGCTGAGAATCTTTTGGAACATCCTCTACTGCTCCAACCGTGTAAACTTTCTTTGGGTCTAGCCCGGTTATATCTGCGTTTCGCCCGGCGTTTATAACGCGAACCCGGCCGCCTTTCTCAAATTTCCCGCATAGAGCCATGATTTCTCTCCTAGACCTGTGAAAGGGCAATCGTTAGAGCCTGCACAAGAATGTCTTTTCGTGAAACTTTCCCGTGCGTCAGGGTTGAATGCGGGTCCGTGCCGTCGCAGCCCGTTTTTTCGGCAATCACAGAGCCGACGGTCGTGGTTTCAAAACCCCGGATTCTGGCGGTTGCAACATAATCGTAAGGAAATCCAACCCCGCTGGAAGTTGCGACAATCCTGCGCTCCGAAGTAATAACCACAACTACCGCCAAGTCGACATAAGCCGTCGGCTGAATCCTGACTATTCCGCTTTCAATGCCGACAAAAATACCCCATGGGTCAATAAACTCTTTCTGCGCACCAACCGCTCGGGCTAAGGCACCCTCATAGGTTTCCTCAAGGCCTACCGGTTGTTCATTTTGCCCGGACGGAATCTTGAGTCCTAAAATCTTAGGAGCTTTTATACCCACCCTCCCGCAAGCACTTTCAACAGCCTCAAGTTTGTGCGAGTTTTTTGTTCCAACAATAATTCTCATCGAAAATACTCCTGTATCGGAATCCGCCGACGCGGTATGGCAACGCCATATTTGGTCTTAGGTACTAAACTTATATTACATAATTTTTATAAATTGTCAATAATTTACCCCGTTAGAAGTTTGTGGTGAAAAACATGGCGACACGCGTACGCGCGTCGCCATAGAAAACCATTTTGAAGCTAAAAATTAGAAAATATTATGTTTGAAATGGCAAACTTCTAACGGGGTTTACTACCACAAACAGAGGTGCTATCATTATCAAATACTATTCTTTATACATACATAAATTTATGCCAGAAAACATTGAAAATATACGCCACTCCCTCTCTCATTTGATGAGCATGGCGATAATGGAAAAATATCCCAAGGCCAGCTTGGGAATGGGTCCGGCAATTGAAAATGGATTTTATCAAGATTATGCTTTCCCGAAAGGTAAAACGATTTCGGAAAAAGATTTTGAGCGGATAGAAAAAAGAATGCGGGAAATAATTGCCCAGAAAATTAAGTTTGTGGAAGGCAGTTCAACCTTCGCCGCAGCTCTTAAATTCTACAAGCATGACCCGCTCAAAACTGAAATTATTAAAGACTTAAAAAAATCAGGCGAGAAAAAGTTAAGTTTTTATGATTCTGATTGGTTTCATAACCTATGCAAAGGGCCTCACGTAAAAGACACAAGCGCCATTGACCCAAACAGCTTTAAACTGACAAAAATTGCAGGGGCCTACTGGAAAGGAAGCGAAAAAAATAAAATGCTGACAAGAATTTACGGCGTTGCTTTTGAAACCGAAAAAGGGCTGATGGATTATTTAAAAATGATGGAAGAAGCGGAAAAACGCGACCACAGAAAATTGGGCCAAAAACTTGAGTTATTTATGTTTCATGAAACAGCTCCGGGAATGGCTTATTGGCTTCCGAAAGGGTTAATTATTTTTAATGAGCTGATCAATTTTTGGAGAGAAGAGCACCAGAAAGAAGGATATTTTGAAATAAAAAGCCCGCTGATAAACAAAAAAGAGCTTTACCAAAAATCAGGGCATTGGGACCATTACAAAGAAAACATGTTTATTTCTGAAACCGAAGAAGGAGAAATATACGGGTTAAAGCCAATGAACTGCCCGAATGCAATGGTTGTTTACGAATCCAGGCCGAGGTCATACAAAGAACTGCCGTTGAGGCTTTCCGACTCAGACACATTGCACCGTTTTGAAAAATCCGGAACATTAAACGGACTCTTGAGAGTGAGGGAATTTTCCCAGGACGATGCCCATATTTTTATTTCAGAAAACCAAATCGCAGACGAATACGCGAGGATTCTGGCGATAACCAAAAAATTCTATTCTATATTTAATTTAGAATATTCTTTCAGGCTGGGAACACGGCCAAAGGATTTTATGGGAGATGTAAAAAGCTGGAACAAAGCAGAAAGCGAATTAAAAAATATTTTGGAAAAAAGCGGAAAAAAATATACCATAGAAAATGGCGATGGCGCGTTTTACGGGCCCAAAATAGATATTTTGATGAAAGATTCTTTGGGCCGCGACTGGCAGACGGGAACCATACAGCTTGATTTCCAGATACCCAAAAAATTTAACTTATCATATATAGATTCCGACGGAAAAGAGAAAACTCCGGTTGTAATTCATAGGGTAGTTTACGGGTCTTTGGAAAGATTTATAGGAATTTTGACAGAACACCTGGCCGGGGCGTTTCCGGTTTGGCTGTCCCCTGTTCAGGTTGCCGTAATCCCAATTTCCGAAAGGCACGATGAGTATGCCAAAAAAATTGAGAAGGAATTGAAAGATAAAAATATTAGAGTTGAAATAAAAAACCAAAACGAAACTTTGGGCAAAAAAATACGCGAAGCTGAAATGCAAAAAATCCCGTATTTACTAATAGTCGGCGACAAAGAAATCGCAGCTAACGCAGTCGCAGTAAGAGAGCGCAGAAAAGGCGACTTGGGCCAAATGCCTATTAACAATTTTGTTGACAAGATAAAAAACAAAATTATCTCAAAATCATAATGGAACTTTCCGAGGCAACAAAAAAGTTAATCTCCCAATATAATTTTGCAAAAAAATCTGGGCTTCAAAAAGAAGGCGCGGCCACGATAAACGTGGACGAGGTCGCTTTAAGCGTGGCTGCTTTTTATGAAAAAGTGCGTACTGTTGTTGAATGGAAAGAAGAGCATTTAATGCGCAGGGCCGCAATTATCAGAAAACTGAAACGGAGATTTTTTGAGCTTGAGCTCAATAATTTTCCTGAAAACGGCGAAATGGCTGAAGGGTTAGTTTTAGAATTAATACGGGGCGGTCATTTTCCAAATGACAAAATTGAGGAATCAAAAATTAAGGACGTCCAAAACATAATAAGCAAGTATGTTTTTATCTTAAAAAATAATCCCGAAAATAAGAATGGAAAAGCTGGATTAAATTTTTACAATTGGCTGTTGGATGTTGCTGCCTGCGAAATAGAAGACTTGCTGGCTCCGGCAATTAAGGAAATAGCCCTGATTGAATATATGTTTTGGGCGATGAAGGAAAAAATAAAAATTTCAAACAAAATTTACGAAAAGGGACTTTTAAAAAAGAGTGAAAAGGATATTCAAATCTATATTGCCGTGTGCCATGCCCTGTTTAAACTGGATAAGCCAATAATTAGCTACAACCTGTTAAAATATAAATATCCTGAATGGAACAAACCGAGCCGGCAATTAATTGCGGACATTTCGCGTGATATTTTTGTTTCGTGGCAAGAAATAGAAAAGAACCTGCTTAACCCCCTTTCAAATAAATTTTACGCTGTCTGCGAAAGGTACGACACTCCGTATTTATTGCTTGGGGATATTTTGTTTCAAAACGAGAATGGAGAAATTTCAGACCCAAAAATCCTGGAGGGCAAAATAAAAGACGCCTACACAAAGAGAGCCGCCACCCTAAAAACCAGGATTTCAAGGGCCGCTGTTTATTCGACAATTTCAATTTTTGCAACAAAAATACTTTCTCTTGTAATTTTAGAGTGGATAATAGATGTGGTTACAAGAAGTTCAACAAATCCAGCAATATTTGCCGCCGATGTTGCAATACCCACGGCGCTTATGTTTTTAATAGTTATCTCAATAAAAAAGCCCTCCTCAAAAAACCTGAATACGGTTGTTATGGAAACAATGAAAATAACCTACAAGACAGAAAAAATTGACGCCTATGAAATAAAGCTCAATAGAAGAAAGAACGTTGCCATGAGGATGTTTCTTTCTCTGGTGTATGTTTTTTCTTCTTTTATAACTTTTGGAGCAATAATCTTTGCGTTGAATTACTTTAATTTTCCGGCCATTTCAATATTTATAGATATTATATTTATTGCCCTAATATTATTTGCAGGAACAGCCGTAGCAAAGCGGGCACAGGAGCTTACAATGGAACCGGAAAAAGAAGGTTTTTTTGGTTTTTTGGCTGATATATTCTTTCTGCCCGTCCAAGGGCTTGGCAAATGGCTTTCAAACAAGTGGAGGCGCTATAACGCCATAGCCGCGTTTTTCAATGCTTTAATTGATATGCCCTTTTCAGCTTTTGTGGAATTTTTGGAAGGCTGGCGCTATTTTATAAAAGAACGCAAGGAAGAAATAAGGTGATGAAAAAATATCACGTTATAGTTTTTGGATGCCAGATGAATATAAGCGACGCAGAACGCGTTGCTTCTGTTTTGGAATCTGCAAAATATACTAAAACTGACGATATAACCAAGGCCGATGTAATTATTGTGACAATGTGCTCAATAAGGCAGTCTGCTGTTGACAGGATACACGGGCTTGTAGAAAAATTTCGTAAACTAAAAACTACCAACCATAAACTACAAACTATACTGACTGGCTGCGTGCTTAAAAAAGACAAAAAAATATTTATTGAAGGCTTTGATATTGTCTTGGATATAAAAGACATTAAAAGGATTCCGGAGATTTTGGGCATTAAAAAGGTTAAAAATGCAGAAAACTATCTGGATGTTGCCCCAAAATACGAAAACCAGTTTTCTGCAAACGTACCGATTATGACCGGCTGCAATAACTTTTGCGCCTACTGCGTAGTTCCCTACACAAGAGAAAGGGAAATTTCACGGCCGGCAAAAGAAACAATTTCAGAAGTAAGAAATCTCATCAGAAACGGCTACAAAGAAATTTGGCTTTTGGGCCAAAATGTAAATTCCTATAAAGATTGCTCAACAAATTTTTCAAAACTCTTAAAAAAGATAAACGATATTCCAGGCGAATTCTGGGTGAGATTCACTTCCTCTCATCCAAAAGATTTTGACGACGACGTTATCAACGCCATGGCTGAGCATGGACACATAACCCCATACTTAAACTTGCCCGTGCAGTCCGGAGATGATAAAGTTTTAAAATCAATGAACCGCCACTACACAGTCGCCGAATATAAAAATAAAATAAAAAAGTTAAGAGAAAAAATTCCCGACATCGCCATTTCAACTGATATAATTGTGGGTTTTCCGGACGAAACAAAAAAGCAATTTTTAAATACCGCAAAACTATTCCGCGAGGTAAAATATGACATGGCCTATATAAACAAATATTCTGCGCGCGCCGGCACGGCAGCGGCCAAACTTAAAGATAACGTTTCGCTGACAGAAAAGAAAAATCGCGAAAAAATCCTAACAGATATCCTAAAAGAGACCGCGCTGGAGCATAATAAAAAATTTATCGGAAAAGAAACACTAGTTTTATTTAATGAACATAGAAAAGACAGCTATTTTGGCAAAAACGAACAATATAAAACAATAAAGGTTGTTTCCCAAGAAAACCTTTTAGGAAAAATGCTTAAGGTAAAAATCATCGAAGCCCGCCCATTTATTTTACATGGTAAAATTGTATGAAAAGAGCCCCAGCGACATGGTGCTATTGGTATTAGCAAAATGTTGTTGGGGCCTGGGGGTACCGATCACCATTTTGAGCGACCAGTGTCGCTCATCGTGGTGGGCCGTGCCCGGCGTCAGGAGATCGAGACGAAAGAAATGGAGTGGGTCAAGCGAGTCATGTGACTCTCCGAGTGAAAGGAACGTAAAACGGACCGAAGTCCACGATAGAAATATCTTATCACATAAAAATAACCATGTCAACAGCCAGCACAAAAAACAAACTAGTTGTAATTTTGGGGCCGACGGCTTCAGGAAAAAGCGACTTGGCCGTGAAATTAGCCCTTCGGCTACGCTCAGGGCGAAATAAGTTCGGCATAGAAGGAGCGGAAATTATTTCGGCTGATTCAAGGCAGGTTTACAAGGGGCTGGATATCGGCTCCGGTAAAATAACAAAAAAAGAAATGCAAGGCATCTCCCACTGGCTTTTGGATGTTGCCAATCCAAAAAGAAGGTTTACCTTAGCCCAATATCAAAAATTGGCGTTAAAAGCAATTAAAAATATCCAAAAGCGCGGGAAATTGCCAATTATAGTTGGCGGGACCGGATTTTATATTCAGTCTGTTGTTGATGGAATTGTAATTCCGGAAGTTAAGCCGGACTGGAAATTGAGAAAAAAATTGGAAAAATTGGGCGTTGGGGGAATGTTTAAAAAATTAAAAAAACTTGACCCAAAGAGGGCAAAAAATATTGATGCTAAAAATCCGCGCAGATTAGTCAGGGCGCTTGAAATTGTTTTAAAGACTGGTAAACCCGTTCAAAAATCGGGACGTCTGACATCCCAATTTTCTATCCTGCAAATCGGCATTAAAAAATCGCCCGGCGAGTTAAAAAAGAATATCCATAAACGCCTGGCAAAAAGACTGAAAAAAAACGCAATGATAAATGAAGTCAAAAAACTTCATAGAGCTTTATCGTGGAAAAGGCTGGAGGAATTTGGCTTAGAATACAGGTTTGTCGCACAATATTTACAAAACAAAATATCAAAAGAGCAAATGATTGAAAAAATACAAAAGGAATCTGAGCATTTTGCAAAACGGCAAATGACGTGGTTTCAGAGGGATAAAAGGATTATCTGGATAAGTGGTTCCCATAAAGCAAAGCAGCGTATTGACATATTTTTAAATAAATAGTAATATATTTATAGCTCTTTCGTCCCGCAGTTCTCATGGAAGGGAGGCTGTAAAATGGATTTGATCAATGCCCTGCTGGATGTGATTGCCATGCTCTCGGTGGCGGGCATTTATCTTGCCGCCCTATATATTCCGAGAACAAAATCACGACGAGTGCTGGTTGCGAGTGTACTTACCCCCATAGTCTCAACTGTACTAGCGGGGATAATATCCCTTTACGTAAAATACTTTTTCCGCTGAACCAAAAAGCGCCCGCGTTGCCGAAGCGCTCTTTATTTGCTTTAAATAAGTTTTTTTAACAACTCTTGAACTTTTTCTGGCTTGGCCGTTCCTCTTGTTGCGGCCATCACCTGCCCGGACAAAAACTGGATTGCGTTTTGTTTACCCGCTTTGTAGTCCTCCACAGCTTTTGGATTTTTTGAAATAACTTCTTTTATAATTTTTTCAAGCTCAGAATCATCTGTCATTCGCCCCAGTTTATTATCCTCCACAATTTGTGATGGGTCGGCTCCCGTATTAAACATATCAAGCAAAACCATTTTGGCAACTTTGCTGGAAATTTCATCTTTGTAAAGCATTTTTATAAATTCGGCAAAGTTCTCCGGCGTGACTTTGAACTCTGCTTCATTAAACTCGTTATTACCCAACAAACCCTTAATATCTGAAATTAAATAATTGGCAACCAGTTTGCTGGCTTTTTTATGGTTATCATTTTCTTCTGTCCACTCCTCAAATTCGGAAACAACTTTTTCAAAATATTCACTTAAATTTTTATTAGCAACAAAAAACTCAACAGAGGCGTCATCCAGCCCATACTCTTTTTTAAACCTTCCTCTTTTTTTATCCGGCAATTCTGGCATACTTAATTCTATCTCTTTTACATAGTCTTTGTCAAAATGCATTGGCAATAAATCGGGCTCAGGAAAATACCTGTAATCGTGTGCTTCTTCTTTTTCACGCTGGCTGAAAGTAATTTCTTTTTTGTCGTGCCATCCCCGCGTTTCCTGCACCACTTTTTCTCCGGATTCCAAAACCTCTTCCTGTCTTTTTATTTCAAAATCAACGGCCTTTTCAACAACGCGAAAAGAGTTTAAATTTTTAATTTCAACTTTTGTGCCCAGAGTTTTGCCCTTAGAAATACTTATATTAACCTCAACCCTCATTTGCCCCTTTTCCATATCAGCATCCGAAACTCCAAGATATTTTAAAATCATCTGAAGCTCTTGTCCAAACTTTCTTGCCTCTTTGCCCGAAGTGATATCTGGTTCTGTCACAAGTTCCATCAAAGGTACTCCTGCCCTGTTTAAGTTTACCAGAGAATAATCTGCGCCCTCCGGATGGTTTAAGGAGCCAGTGTCCTCCTCCAAATGTATTCTTGTTATCCTTATTTTATGCCCGTCAATTTCCAAAAATCCGCCTTCGCATAACGGCTGGTCGTACTGTGAAATCTGATAACCTTTTGGCAAATCTGGATAAAAATAATTTTTTCTGTCAAACTTTGAGTCCTCAGCAATTTTACAATTTAAAGCCAGTCCCGTTTTGATAACTTTTTTTATCGCGTCTTCATTTGCAACAGGAAGCGCCCCGGGTTGCGCCGTGCATACCGGACAAATATTATAATTCGGCCGTTTTTCGTCAGGATCGTTTTTACATCCGCAAAACATTTTTGAATTTGTTTTCAGCTCTGCGTGTATTTCTAAACCGATGGTTGGTTTATATGCCATGTTTATTTTCTCTCTAATATTACAAATGAATAATCATATTTGTTTTTATCATCGGCTTTATGATCTTCCCTTTTTGTCTCTTTCCATTCTTCCGTATTAACTTCTGGAAAATATGTGTCGCCCTCCGGACTCGCCTTAACATAAGTTAAATACAATCTTTGAGCCAAAGGCAAAAATTGTTTATACACCGAAGCTCCTCCGCAAATCATTACTTCCGGCTCCTTTTTGCCCATTTCAACAACTTCTTCAATTGATTTTGCCAAAAAACAGCCTTCGGGCGGAACGTAATTTGGGTCGTTGTTTAGAACTACGTTTTTTCTTCCCGGCAACGGCTTGGCTCCAATAGATTTGAAAGTATTTAATCCCATTACAATTGTTTTGCCCAATGTTGTTTCTTTAAAATATTTAAAATCAGCAGGCAAATGCCATGGCAAAGTATTTTTATTTCCTATTACGCGGTTTTCTGCACACGCCACAATTATTGATATCATACTTTTATATTGCTTTAATATACTAAAAAACAGCCTGAGTTTCAAGCTGTTTTTTAGAAATTAAATCTGCTTTTCTTTTTGCTCGGTTGTTACTCTGCCCCCCTGCCATTGGCCTCTGTAAAGATTTGATTCTCCGGCCACTTCAGAAAACATAATATGCAATACTCTTGCTCCCATTTCCAGCTCAAAAGGCTCGTCCCTAAAATTGTATATGCCCATTGATAACTCTCCGCAATATCCCGGAGGCACTTGCCCGCCAAAAATATAAACTCCCGAACGGAATAAGGTTGACCTTGGCGTAGAAATTGCCAAAAGGTCTTCTGGCATGTTTACCTTTTCTATCGTCTTCATTAAATAATAAACTTTGGGTTCTAATGTTATTTTTGTGCTTTTTCCTTCTTCGTATTTTGCGACGAGCTCCATTTTTGGAGTTTCTCTTTCTGTAACGCCCATAAAGCCCTTGCCTGAAATTTTATATATCTCCCCTATTCTTATGTCAAAGCCCGCACCCTCCGGAGAAGTTAATTCGCGCTCGCAAAGGCCCTCCATTAATTTTTTGTCTTTTACTAATTGTAATAATTGTTTTGCTCCTAAAAACATATTTTTTATTTTTAATTTTTTTTACTGTTTTGTACGAATTCTTTCCAATCTTTGGTGACTATGCCACCCACCGGCGAAAGAGATGCTTTAATTGGCGGATGCGACTCATATCCAATAAGTTCCACACTTTCCGGCTTAAAGTCGTCTATTTCTCTCAAATTTTGATCTATTTTAACTGTCGGGAAGGGCAACGGCTCGCGAAGCAACTGTTCCTTTACGGCATCCAAGTGATTTTCATAGTAATGGATGTCTCCAAAAGTATGGATAAATTCGCCGGGTTCGTTTCCGGTTATTTTTGCCAAAATAATTGTTAACAAAGCATAACTGGCAATATTGAATGGCACTCCCAAAAATACATCGCATGATCGCTGATAAAGCTGCAAAGAAAGCCGCCCGCCATTAGCATTTATTTGAAACATATTGTGGCAAATCGGAAAACGGCAGGCTTCGCCGGGAGCGGCCATTTCGTAAAGATATTCCGGATTCCAGGAATTAACTATTGCGCTATGCGTGCTTTTATCATTTCGAATATTACTTATAAGCCATTGCAACTGATCAATTGTCCTGTCGGTTTTTGTGGGCCAGTGCCTCCACATATCTCCATAAACGTGCGGCAAATTTCCATGAAGTTCCGCAAAGTCTTTATCTGTTGCAATTTTTTCTATAAATTCTTCTTTGGTCATTTCTTTCTCAAGGCCTTTTGTTATTTTTTCGCGGTAAATTCGGTAAGGATAGTCATCCCAAATGTGAACATTATTATCTACAAGATACTTAATATTTTTTTGTCCGCTCATAAACCAATAAAGCTCTTGCACAACCCCTTTCCAAAAAACTTTTTTGGTTGTTAACAAGGGAAATCCCTGTGAAAGGTCAAACCTAAATTGTTTTCCGAAAAGGCTGTATGTTTTAACGCCGGTGCCGGCATCAACCTGCTCGTGACCTTTGTCAATTAGCTCTTGCAGTAAATTTAAATATTGATATTCCGGGTGATTTTTATTTGCTGACGGTATTTTAGCGCCAACCATAGGAACCGCTTTTAACCCGGGCTCTTCTAATATTTTACTGGCCGTGGCTCCGCTTTGGTCAGCATATTTATGGTCTGCTTGCTCAAGGTACGGAACTTCAGACGAAGAAGAAATGCTTTCAAAAGTCATGGCGCAAATCCTCATTCCGCTGTATAAAACAATAGGGACTGTTCCCAAATTTCCCAACTCCATAACCGCCCTGCCCCTCCAACCCGGATCAAATCTGGCTGCCGTAACATGTATAACCAAACCCAGCCTGGCTAGAGAGCTTCTGCCATCCAACCTTCCCATAATGTTTGATGGTAAAGTTATTTCTTCTTTTGTGACTGCGATTACAAAGTCATGCGGCTGTATAATAAAAGAACCGCCATCCTTAATCACAACCTCTTCCATCATCTCGTCAACATTAACGCCATTTTTTAAATCAATAAAAGGATAACGGCTTACTTTAAAAATTTTAAAACTATTGCCCAGGTGCAAGTCTAAAGAGCACGGCCCGAGCTGCTCCTCAAAATCCGGCGAAGGATTAATTTTAATCGTTCCCTGAGAAATACTTTTTTTGATATCCGTGTCAGATAAAATCATAACTTATTTTTGTTTTAATAATATTTTTGTGTAGTCCCATTTTACCACCCGCGCCAAATAAAAAGCAAGTGGAAAAACCACTTGCTTTTTACTAAATTTATTGTGTATTATCCGACCACGTCCACCCCCATGTTTTTTGCCGTGCCGGCAATGATTTTTATTGCCTGCTCAATGTCTGTGGTGTTTAAATCGGGCATTTTTGTTTTTGCAATTTCAGCCAATTGGGCTTTTGTGATTTTCCCAACTTTTACTTTGTTTGGAGTTCCAGAACCCTTTTCAATTCCAATTGCCTTGCAAATTAACTCCGCAGCCAAAGGTGTTTTTAGTTTAAAAACAAAAGACCTGTCTTTGTAAATTGTAACCTCGGCGGGAATTTTGTAGCCCGCCATTGCCTGTGTTGCGGCGTTAAACTTTTGACAGAACTCTGCAATGTTTAATCCGTGAGGAGCCAGCGCCGGTCCGATTGGAGGCGCCGGGGTTGCTTTGCCTGCCTGTATTTGCACCTTGACTACAGCTTTTATTTCTTTTGCCATATATTTATTCTCCTATTTTTTTAATTTGTAATGAATCCAATTCAACTGGAGTGTCTCTGCCAAACATATTAACCAGCACTTTAATTTTTCCTCTTTCTTTATCAAGCTCTGAAACTTTTCCTTCAAAGCCCTTAAACGGCCCGTCTGTAATTTTAACCGTAGAACCAATTTCAAAATCAATTGTAAATTCCGGCTCGCCCATTTCCATTCTTTTCATTAAGTCATCCATGTCCGATTTTGAAACCGGAATTGGGGTTGTTCCCGCCCCCAAAAATCCCGTAACTCTTGGCGTGTTTCTGACAACATACCAAGACTCATCGGTAACATTCATTTCCACAAGCACATAACCAGGATAAATTTTTTCCTCAACTGTTTTTCTTTTTCCGTTTTTTATTTTAATCTTTTTTTCTTTTGGAACAATTACATTAAAAATTTTGTCTTCCATGCCCAAAGATTCAATCCTTTGTTTAAGATTTTTTGCAACCGCGTCTTCATAACCCGAATAAGTATGAATAACGTACCAATTCCTGTCTTGTTCTATTTGCTGTTTTGCCATTATCTTATAATAAAGCTCTTAATTATTGTTGTAAAAATGTAGTCCAGCCCGCCCAAAAATGCCGCAACCAAAATAGTCACCGCCAAAACAATAAGGGTATATCTTATAATATCTTTTTGGGAAAGCCAACTTACCCGCCTCATTTCCACCCAAACCTCTTTAAAAAATATATTAACTTTTTGTGATATTGTCATATTTTTTATATATTGCTCGGTTTTTAAAATGGCCCGGAGGCCATTACACCTCTATATTACCGCATATAAATTTACAAGTCAAGTGCCTAAATTCCCAATGCTTTGACAAGCTGTTTTATTAAGGAAACAACCACAGGAGGTGGCATTAAGCTGTTGGACAGCGTACCCTCGTCGTCTTTTACTTCCCAAGGGCTTTCCTGCACCTCAACTTTATTTTCCGCTTCGTTAAAGGTGTAATTGTATCCTGGCGTGATTTCGTAGTCATCTGTAACTTCTTTTGTTTTATCAACGGGAATTGAATTTCTCAACAAAACTTTCGGAACTCCCTGCAATTTGTAAGCTTCTTTAATAAGCATTTCGTCTTTTTCCAAACGAGCTCTTATGGGCTCAATTCCCTGTTCGTCGCCCTCTTTTGTAACCATTCTGGCGCCAGGACATCCGGCATTGTCACAAATCAAATAAAACTTATTATTTTCATACTCAATTTTTTTAGTTGCGAGCAACTTTGTATTGCGCGAGGCATTGCACAGCGGGCATATAACTCTGAATTTTACCCTTTCATCAATAACGGTTGTCGGCACATCTATTAAAATAAAAACATCCGGATCATCTCTGTAATTTATTAAATCTCTAAAAAATAAAGCATAGGAAACCTGGTCAATATCGCGAGGAAACCCATCAATAAAAATGGCCTTTTTACCAAGCTTTGCAATTTCCCTTTTTGCCAAAGCCAAAATCAGTTCCGAAGGCAAAAGAACTTTTGTTGACCTGCCCTCCATTGACTCAATAATTTTATCCAACGAATGAAATCCCCTATAATTTTTCTGCAAAAATTCAGTCAATTCTTTTTTCTGGTTTTCATCTTTTAAAACTTCGTCAAAAGACCTTATCATGTCTCCAATTGAAAAATGCGCAATCCTGTCCTTATCAACAACTTCAGCCAGCATTTTGGCATAAGTTCCCTTGCCCGAGGATTTTTTCCCCATCAAATAAGCTACAAAAGTGTTATTTTTTAAATACTCCCTTAATTTTTTTATTTCCGGCCTGGCTTTGTATTCAAAATACTCCTGGCGGGAATTAACGTCGGTTAGGTCAAACTTCTTGTAAATCTCTGATTTTGTCTTAAAAAGCGGAAAATCTAAATCTTTCATCTTAAAATTTTTACTTTAATATTATATTTTTTCCATCAGACACCATATTTACGTCGCCATTAGTGTCTGTTCTTAAAATCTTTATACCAAATTCTTCCAATCTTTTCAATGTTTCTTGTGTAGGATGCCCGTAGCTGTTCTTTCCCACAGATATCACCGCGATGCCGGGCTTCACGGTTTCTAAAAAAATGTCTGAGGTTGAATATTTTGACCCGTGATGCGCCACTTTTAAAACGCTTGCTGACAAATCAGCGCCCCCATTAACAAGTTTTTTTTCTGCAGAACTGCTTATGTCGCCCGTAAAAAGAAACTCATTATTGCCAAAAATTAATTGCGAGACCACGCTTGTGTCATTTGTGTTTTTGGGCTCCTGGTTATTTAGATTTTCATGAGGAAATAAAATATCAATTAAAACCTCCCCCGCCATTATTTTTTCTCCCGCCTTTGCAATCAAAATTTTTGTTGATTTGCTTTTTCCGTCCAGCGACGCCAAAAAATTTCTTTTCGGCTTTTGCGCCTCCTCTAGAAGCGCGGCTAATTTTTTGTTTTCCGCACTATTTTTTATAACTCCTGTCCATAAAAAATAATCCACTTTGTAATTTTGCAGAACATCCAGTAATCCGGTCATGTGGTCTTTTTCAGGATGAGTTAAAATCACCAAATCAATTGTTTTATCCCAAAAAGGCATTCTTTCCGCCAGTTTCTGTAACAAAATTGAATTTGGGCCTCCGTCAATTATAATCTGGTGGCCTTCTGGAGTTTTAATAAAAATAGAATCCCCCTGTCCCACATCCAAAAAATCCACCTCTAGCATTTTTTCTTCACTCAACGCAAAAACCTCCCTCCAGCAAAAGATATTTAATGCCAAGAGAAAGAGAACAGAGAGAAAAATATACTGTCGCTTCATATCTTATTATTCTTTGCAGCAATCAATCGCATGCTTTACTATACTGCCCAATTTATCGAGTAGCCCCTTTTTATCATCGTCTTTTTTGTCTATTTGATTGTCCTCAATTTTTTTAACTTCACCCATATTTATCAATTTTAAATTAAGCCCCCAAAAAAGCGAGTAAAGCTGATAAGATTTTTTAAAAAAGTCTTGTGCTTCTTCTTTTTTGCCTTGCCCTTGCGCTTTTGTGCCAACCTCCATAAGCCTCATTGAAGCGGCCAACAGATGTTTTGAAATGCACCATATTTCCCCTTCCGAATCCTTAACAATTTTTTTTAGCAAATCTTTTCTCATCTCGCGTGCCGTATTTAATAAATCAAAATATTCGGGCTTGCCGGTTTTGTTTGCGGTAAAAAAGAAATGCTCCTCAATGGAAATTAAATTCATTATGGCAATGGACAAATCCTCGTCTGAAGACAAATCAAGCTGGTTATCTTTGCTTTCGTTTACTTTTTTGATAAACTCGTCAATTTTTAAATTATCATCCATAGAATTAAACTAATTATTATTAATGTCAAAACCGGAACAACTACTTTTTGGTAAGGAAAAAATGACTTGCCGTTATTTTTTGTTTTTAAAAAATTATGCAATAAAACTGCGGCAATAAAAAATGTTGTGCCCAAAATAACGCCTAAAATAAATTTATCAATTCCAAAAATATTATTTAATGGATGGCCGACAACATCATAAAAATAAAGTGGCACAATTGTGAGGGCATAATATATTGCCCCGATTACGTATAAGCTAAATTTAAATCCCCACCCTTTTTTAACAATCCATTCGTGCGTCCAAACAGTTATAGAAACCAGCAACGCGCCAATCCACATCCCCGAAATAATATCATCTACTCCAAGCCATCTTGAAAGGCCAAGTCCGGCCCCAACAGCAACCACGCAAACAGGGCAAACAGCTTTTGCCACGCCTGCCCATAAAAACCCAAACACAACAGAGCTTAAAATTGCTAATTTATTGTATGCCTGCTTCATTTTTAAAAAAATTAATTGCATCAACGTCGCCGATTATACACTTACCTGCTCCGTCATATAAAAATGGCACTCCCACAGTGTCTCCCTTTATTCCACATGTCTCCGCCGCTTTCTCCAAAATCAGTTGATTATTCCTGTTATACCAAACTTCTAATCTTGAAAACTTAACTTTATCTTCTATTTTGTTTTCTGTTATAAAATCGTCTACAACTTTACAATGAGGGCACCCTTCGCCGTAAAACAAAATAATCCCTTCGGGCATAACAACTTCTGCAATTGGTGATCCGGAAAAAATTTTTGTCAAAAATCCGTTTTGCGCGCCAAAAAATAAAAGCCCTAACACGACCACTCCTATAATTGTAAATATAATAGCTTTATCCATATTTTAATTTAATCATAAAATTTTTATACAATCAAGCTTGACTAATGGTATTACGGGGTTAAAATACAAATTGGGTCTTTTCCAATCAAGGAGGGTTTTATGGCATCAGCTACCTTAAGGTCTGGGCTTCGCATTGCGACGACCTGGTTGGTTCGAAAACACTTGCCCGAGGTTATCGCAATAGAAAATGAAAGCTTTGAATTCTCTTGGCCAGAAAATGACTTTCTCTGCTGTCTTCGCACGCGCAGGGATGTCGGCCGGGTTGTTCTCAGCGAGGATCGGGTTGTGGGTTTTGTTATTTATGGGCTGTATAGCGATTTTTCTCACGTAATAAACCTTGCCGTGGCCCCTAATTTCCGACGCAAGGGCGTGGGCAGTCAAATAATTACTGAGCTATATGCCAGTCTTCCATGGCGAAAGCGAAATCGGATAGTGACCGAGGTCAGAGAAAGAAATCTGGCGGCTCAGCTATTCTTTCGCACCAATGGTTTTGTCGCTCAAGACGTATTGCATAATTATTACGATGATTCGCCCGAAGACGCATACCGCATGGTGCGCAGATACTACAAAGAAGTAGTGGAAGCATGAATACAACCCGCAGTTTGTCGACGATGAATTATTTTACCGCAACACAAGTTGCGGCTTTTTTATTTGTAAAACTTCATCGAAAGAGCATTTAAAACAACGCTTACAGATGAAAACGCCATTGCCGCTGCAGCAATTGAAGGGTTTAAAAGCCAGCCTGTCGAGGGGAATAAAACTCCGGCAGCCACAGGAATTCCAACTATATTATAAAAAAACGCCCAAAAAAGCCCGATTTTTATTTTTTTCAATGTGTATCTGCTTAAATCTATAGAACTCACAACATCCCTTAAATCATCTTTTATCAAAACAATTTCTCCTGTTTCCATTGCAACGTCTGTCCCTGACCCCAAAGCAATCCCCAGGTTTGCCTGGGCCAGCGCAGGGGCGTCATTAATGCCGTCACCAACCATTGCCACAACTTTGCCTTCTGACTGCAATTTTTTGATTTCGTCTGATTTTCCCTGGGGCAAAACTTCTGCCAAAACTCTGTCAATTCCAACTTGTTTTGCAATTGCCAGCCCCACCCTTCTATTGTCTCCTGTTATCATAGCAACTTGTTTTCCCATTTTGTGGAGTATATCAACTGCTTCTTTTGAATTTTCTTTCAAAACGTCCGCAACCACAATAATTCCGATAACTTTTTTATCAATGGCCAGAATCATTGCTGTTTTTCCTTGGTCCTCAAAGGTTATCATCTTATCTTCAATCAAATCAACAGAAATATTATTGTCTTTCATCAAAGACCTAGTGCCCAACAGAATTTTTTTTTGGTCCAAACTTGCCTCAACCCCTTTGCCAGGAATTGCCAGAAATCCTTCGACCTTGCTCAAAGCAAGATTTCCCTCTTTTGCCTTTTTAACAATTGCTTCGGCCAAAGGGTGCTCGGAATTTTTTTCAACAGAAGCCGCAATTTGTAAAATCATATTTTCGTCCGTAATTGGCGCAATGTCGGTTACGACGGGTTCTCCTTTTGTGAGCGTCCCTGTTTTATCAAACACAACCATATTTATATTTTTTGCTGTTTCTAAAGCCTTGCTGGATTTTATCAAAATGCCTTTTTGCGCAGCCAATCCTGTGCCCATCATAACTGCCGTGGGCGTGGCTAACCCAAGAGCGCAAGGGCAAGCAATAATCAAAACTGCCACAAAAATTGTTAGAGCAAACGCAAAGGAATATCCCGCCAAAAGCCAAAACACAGCAGACAGCAAAGCTATAACCAATACAACGGGCACAAAATAAAACGAAACCTTGTCTGCTAAAAGCTGTATTGGCGCCTTCGAGCCCATTGCATCTTCGACAATTTTAATAATTTGCGAAAGCATTGTGTTTTTTCCAACCCTTGTAGCCTTAAATTTTAAAACACTTGTTTTATTTATTGTGGCTCCAATCACTTCGTCTCCTTTTTTCTTTTCAACGGGAATTGATTCCCCCGTAATGGCTTTTTCGTCCACGCCCGAATATCCGTCAACAACAATTCCATCAACAGGAATTTTTTCTCCGGGCTTCACCAAAACAATGTCTCCCTCAACAACCTCCGAAATAGCAACAACCAATTCTTTTTCGTCTCTTATAACAATTGCTGTTTTGGGCTGCAACCCCATAAGCTTTTTTATTGCTTCTGAGGTTTTACCCTTGGTGATTGCTTCTAAATATTTTCCCAGAGATATAAAGACAAGGATAAATATTGACGCCTCAAAATAAAACGACTCCATTGATATCTCTTTGCCTAAAAATAAAAGTGCTGCGTTTACCAAGCTATAAAAATAAGCCGTTGCTGTTCCAATCAAAATTAACGTGTCCATGTTCGGACCCATTTTTATAATTTTTTTTGCCCCCGACTGCCAGATATTAAAACAAACCCCGATAACAGCGGTTGCCAAAACCGCCTGAATTGCTATTCCGTATTTCTCAAAAAAAGAAGGCATTGGGAGGCCTATCATTTTACCCATAATCATATAAATTACCGGCAATCCCAAAATTAGCGAAAACAAAAAGCGGTTTTTTAATCCTTTGATTTCCGCCTCTTTTTGCATTTTATGGTGGTCGTGCTCTCCTGCTGTCGCATTCATTTTGGGCATATCGTCAAATGCCGTATAGCCCGAGTCGTTAATAACTTTTTTTATTTTTTCAACATCTATTTTTGTAGAATCAATATCTATATAAGCTTTTTCGGTGGCAAAATTAACATTAACGGAATTAACTCCTTTTGTTTTCTTTAAATCGTGTTCTATCACCGCCGCGCAAGAGGCGCAGGTCATTCCGCCAATTTGTAATTTTATTTTCTTATCCATTATTTTTTACCCGTCTGCCGTCAGGCAGGTTTAATTCTTTTAAGATTTTTTCCAGATCCAAATCATACATTTTACAAACTTCTCCAATTTCTAATTTATCAATCTCAAACTGCGCCATTGGGCACGATAAACAAGGCACACCGTTTTTCGCCAAAATCTCCTCCACGTTTTTTTTGTTTAATATTTTTTTTAGTGTTGTTTTTTCAGTAACTTTCATATTTTTTTTAATTTACAACTTCTATTATACCTGTAATCATTCCCATTTGGCAGGAAAACCGGAATTTACCTGCCCTTTGCGGAGTAAACTCTTTTACTGAGAGCTGTCCGGGAGTCAAGGGAATTGCCCCCGCAAATAAGCTGCTGGAAATAATTGAACTGTTGCAACCTCCCGCCGATTCATCTGCGGTAATTTCCCACCTTACCGGAACTCCCCCCCTCACTTTAAAATAATTAGGCACATCTCTGTTGCTATAAGCAGTCATTTTAATAACCTGTTTACCGTCAACAATTGAAGGCAGGTCTTTTTCGTTAACCTTTACATTTTGAGTTTGACTTGAAGCAACTATATTATTAAACCCGGTAAAACCCAAAACGTTCATTTGACTTGAAATATTGAAAAGTGCAAAAAATAAAACTAAAAATCCGGCAATTTTGGAAAACTTTTCCGCTGTATGCGGTTTTGAAGAAAACCTAACAGATGATAACCCGATAAATAAAAGCATTGGAACCGTGCCAAGGGCAAAGAATCCCATTATTAATGCCCCTTGAAAAATATTTCCCGAAAGCAAAGCTAAACTTTGGGCCGTAATGGTAAATCCGCAAGGAATAAAAAAAGTTAAAGCTCCCATAATAAACGGCATGTTTCTGCCATGAAAATTATTTTCATTTGAAACGAACCTTGTTGCGGATTTTGGAGCTGTAATTTGAAACTTCCTGAACGCTTTTACTCCAAGCATTTGAAGCCCCAAGGTAATCATCAAAAACGATATCGCTATAATTAAAAACGCTGTAAACTGCGGGGAAATTTGCAGCCGGCTTCCAATAATTCCCAAAACTCCGCCCAAAACAACGTACGAAACAACCCTTCCCAAATTAAACATAATATGGGGCTGAAGCTTTTTCCCCGCCCAGGACGAACCAACCTGTGGCTGGGAGGTTTCAGAATACAAGTCATTCCACTGTTTTGACATTGATAAAACAATTCCACCAACCAGAGCCGCGCAAGAAGAGATCCCGGCCAAAATCCCAAATCCAAAAAAAGCCATCAGAGAGGACGCAGAACTTATTCGCATAAAATCAGCTATCCCCAGCTTCTGCAAAAATAAAAAGGCAATTATCAAAAAAATAGCGAAGTTAAAAGCCACCAAGGTCGTATTTGTTTTCCCGTCTGCCGTTTTTTTGTCATTCCCACGCCTTGCCTCGCCGAAGCTTTCGGCGGAGGCGGGAAGGCGGGAATCCAGATTTTTGCTATTTATATCTGCGAACCTATAGTTTTCCTCCTTAAACATTTTACTCAATCTCTCGGGGTTTGGCCTGTCGCCCTCATATTCCACAACCACCTGCCCCTTGGATGTGGATGCATCAACAGATTTGATATTTTGAATTTCTAAAAGTTTTTTCTCTATCAAAATTTCGCACGAAGCGCAATGCATCCCGTCAACTTTGTAAACGTGTTCTTTCATAATTCTTATTTGTTAAACAACTTTGTAACCTTAAGTATTTCATTGGTCATCTCCTTTCTCTTCCTATCATTTTGCGAAGCCATCGCGGTTTTAAAACACGAATTTAAATGATTTTCCATTAATAGTTCATGGGCTGACCTTAAAAGCCCTATGGCAGCCAAATCCTGTTGCATAATATCAACGCAGTATTCGCCCTTTTCAGTCATGCCAATAATTCTGGCCAAAAGAGAATGCGCCTTTTTAAAATTTATCAATGCTTTTTCTTTGTTGGTTTCCGACATAATTTTTGTTAATTAATTTTTATTTATTCATTTATACAAATACCAGAATTTTATTAATTTTTAATTAAATACCTGCACCTATGGTATAGGTTCATTATATCAGGCAAAACATCCCTGTCAACAGATTATTCCGCCACCAAGGACATGCTTGCCCCTATAAAAAACCGCTGATTGGCCGGGAGTTATGGCGCGCTCTGGTTTCTTGAAATTTAGCGTGCCGTCTTTTTTTAGTTCGGCTTTTATCAACGGCGCCCTGTATCTTGCGCGAACATCAAGCAATGCCGGAAACTTTTTGGGTTTTTGAATCCAATTTATATTTTTAATTTCGGCTTTTGACGAATGCAAGTCTTTTTCCCTGCCCACGTATATTATATTTTTTTTAATGTCTTTTCTTACCACAAAATATGGCCCTTGCCCGTTTTTGATATCTAGGCCATGCCTTTGCCCTATTGTATAATAGAAAGCGCCGTCATGGTCTCCCACATATTCGCCGTTTACATCAATTATTTTACCGATTTTTGATTTTATATACATTTTTAAAAACTCTTTCATGTTAAACTGCCCGACAAAGCAGACTCCTTGGCTGTCTTTTTTTTCTGCGTTTTGCAAACCAAATTTTTTGGCCAATTTTCTAACTTCGGGCTTCTCTAAATTCCCAACTGGAAAAATTATCTTGCTTAATTGACTTTTTTTAATTGTGTATAAAAAATACGTTTGGTCTTTGTTTTTATCTTTTGCTTTAAAAAGTTTGTTGCCGAGCGAAGTGCGCGCATAATGTCCTGTGGCAACATAGTCTGCGCCCCCTTTCATTGCCCTGTCAAAAAACAATCCAAATTTTATAATTTTATTGCACATAACATCCGGATTAGGCGTAATTCCTTTTTTATAGGATTCAATCATATATTTACCAACCTCTTTTTCATATTCTTTTGAAAAGTCCCATGTTAAAAACGGAATGCCCAATTTTGCGCAAACCTTCATTGCGTCCTGCCGGTCTGTTTTCCAAATGCATTCTTTTCCCAAAATTGGGGGTGCCCACTGGCGCATATAAACTCCAACTATATCAAAACCGGCCTTCTTCAGCAAAGCCGCAGAAACCGAACTGTCCACGCCTCCTGACATCGCCACAAAAACCCTTTTTTTAGCCTTCGTTAACTGTTTTAACATAATTGCAGTAGTCGCATTCTGAATTTGATTCCGGAATTTGGTCGGAATTAAGGCATTTGTGAATATCCAAAACAGTTTTCTCTATCCAGTCCCCATTTCCGGTGTATGGAATTAAAGTTACGTCAAATTCCAGTTTTGCGTTAAAAATTCTGTTGTAGGTTTTTCCGTTGCAGTAAACAAAATATCCCGTGTCTGAAACATTAAATCCGTTTTGACGAAAAAGCCACTGGTAAATTTCCATCTGGCGCTTATAGCATTCATGCCAAGACTTATCCAACTCCTTTATGTCTCCAAATTTTGCGGTTGCCTTGTAATCCACCACAATATACTCCCCTTTTGAGTTTTGCCAGAGGTCGTCAATTGCTCCGGTTATTAAAAAATTTGTGGGCTGGTGCAAAAATTGGATGCCCCTTAAGGTGTTTCTCCATTCATCAATTTTTTCGTGCTTTGCGGGAATTGCGTCAACTTTGTAGTTTTTTATCAACGGGTGCGCCAGAGCCTTTTCGCGATAAATATCAAATTCCTGTTTTAAAAGGATATCAACCGCCATATTCAAATTAAACGGAAATCCATTTGGCCTGCTTATTCCCAATTTTCTGTCAACGTAAAAACATTTAGGACATTCCAAAAAATATTCTATTTTTGAACGAGATAATTTAAACGGCTCGGATTTCGAGCCATCATATAAACCGGTTGTTTTTTTAGGAGTGTACCAGCGCGACATATATTTTATTTAAGCATTTTTTGAAAATAAAAAAAAGAGCCCTGTGACACACAAGACGAGAGTTAACTCGTGTGCGCACAGGGCATAGTCCCGGCCCAGTGGGACTTTAGCTGTCCAAAAAATCCCGATGGGGGTTGCGTTCTGACGGAGCCATATCCTCCGGCTCTTCGCCCATTTGCCCGTGCCGGTCCTCCTCGTCATAGGCATTGGCGAATGGCTCCAGGACGGTGTCTTGATCGGGCTGGCACATACAAAATCCTCCGCGTTAAAAAAATGGTGAAAGAAACTGCCGAAAAGGGGCTATATTTAGTATAGCACCTTTAAAACTATATGTCAATATTTTTGGCGGCTTTAGCGTGAGTTTGGATAAACTTCTTTCTGGGCTCAACTTCCTCCCCCATTAATATATCTAAAGTTTTATCTGCTTCGTGAGCTTCCTCAACTGCAACCTGAAGCAATGTCCTGTTTTCCGGATTCATTGTTGTTTCCCAAAGCTGTTCGGGATTCATTTCTCCCAAACCTTTATATCTCTGTATTGAAGCCGTTGCTTTACCCATATCTTTTATAATTTTATCTCGCTGGCCGTCCGAATACGCATACTGGGCTGTTTTGCCAAAAGAAATTTTATACAAAGGGGGTTGGGCGATATAAATGTGTCCCGCGTCAACAACGGGCTTAAAGTGCCTATAAAAAAATGTTAAAAGCAGTGTCCTAATGTGCGCTCCGTCAACGTCAGCGTCGGTCATAATTACAATTCTGTGATATCTTAATTTTTCAATATTAAAATCTTCGCCAATTCCGGTTCCCATGGCAATAATAAGCGCTTTAATTTCTTTTGAGGCCAGCATTTTGTCCAGCCTTGCTCTCTCAACATTCAAAATCTTTCCCCTTAACGGCAAAATTGCCTGAAATCTCCTGTCTCTGGCCTGTTTTGACGAACCTCCGGCGGAGTCTCCCTCAACAATATAAATTTCTGAATCTTCGGGGTTTCTGGACAAACAATCTGCAAGCTTTCCGGGCAAGGCCAATCCCTCCAAAGCTCCCTTTCTTAAAACCGTCTGGCGCGCAGCTTTTGCGGCCAATCTTGCTTTTGTTGCCAGCAAACAGTTTTCAACAATTGCCCTGGCATCGCTTGGATTTCTTTCTAAATAGTCAGACAATCCTTCGGCGGTGGCTGCTTCAACAGCGGGCTTTGCTTCCGGATTTCCCAATTTTGCTTTTGTCTGGCCTTCAAATTGCGGAGTTCTTATTTTTACCGAAACAACCGCGGTTAATCCCTCCCTTACATCATCTCCTGAAAAATTTTCATCTTTTTCCTTTAAAAACCCTTCGCGCCTGGCGTAATCGTTTAAGGATCTTGTTAAAGCTGTTCTAAATCCTGAAATGTGCGTTCCGCCCTCAACAGTGTAAATATTATTTGCGAAAGATTCTTCCGTACATTCCATTTCTTGTGTGTACTGAAAAGCCGCTTCAACTGCAATATTATCTTTTTCGATAGAAATTGAAAAAATATTGGGATGCCTTGCATGGTTTCCTTGAACCAAATATTTTACATACGAGCCCACCCCCCCTTCAAAATAAAACACATACGAGGACTCTTCTTCTTTTTTTCTTTCGTCGCGAAAAATTATTTTAACTCCTTTTGTTAGATATGCCTGCTGACGTAAATGACTTAGAACTCTTTTGGGATCATATTTTAGCTCGCCCGAAAAAATTGTGTCGTCATATTCAAAAGTTTGTGTTGTCCCGGTTTTTTTTGACTCGCCGACTTTTTTAACAGAGCCTCTTGGAACCCCTCTCATATATTCCTGCTCATAAATTCCGCCATCTCTTTCAACATGAGCCAGCATATAGGTGGACAATGCACACACAACCGAAATACCCACTCCATGCAAACCTCCGGAAACCTTATAAGCCTCTCCCCCAAATTTTCCGCCCGCATGCAAGGTTGTCAAAACCGTTTCCAAAGTAGATTTGCCTGTGTCGGGGTGCTTTTCGACAGGGATTCCCCTGCCGTCGTCGGAAACCCTTACACGGTTTTCCGGCAACAAAACAACTTCAATTTCCTTGGCGTATCCTGCCATTGCTTCGTCCAAACAATTGTCCACAACTTCCCAAATTAAGTGATGCAAGCCGTCAATTCCGGTTGAACCAATATACATTCCCGGCCTTAACCTTACAGGTTCCAATCCCTTCAAAACATAAATATCCTTGGCTGTGTATTCACCCTCTTTTCTTGTTTTTTTTGCTTCTATCTTCGGCTCGGATTTTACAACCTCTGTCTTTCTTTCCTCCTTTTTCCCCTCGCCTTTGCTCGGGGTAAGCGTCCGCTCCGCTCCCTTATCTGCAACAACTTTCTCAACCTTCTTTTCAACCAGTTTTTCTTTTGCAACCTTAACAGGCTCGGCTTTTTTAGGGACGGGTTTTACAACCGCTTTCTTTTCAATTTTTTCTTCTGTTGATTTTATGTTTAGTTTCATGCTTTTTTATTTTTATATTTGGCCGTTAAAAAAATAATTGTTAAATTGGCTAAACAAGAAAGAAAATAGACTATGACATAAGGAATGTTTTTAATAGAAACCGCGTAAATTAGCAATATAAAATTACATAAAAACCAAGTAAGCCAAGCCACAAAACTTATTCCTTTTGAATCCTTAACTTTTATCAGGTGAGCCACCTGCGGTACATAGGCGAGAATCGCAACGACACCAGCGATAGTTGCTCCGATTGCTAAAATATTAATCATAGATCTTATCTTAAAACTGCGTTTAATTATTTTTAACCTTTGACTCTTGACAAGGGCCCTTAATCTGCTATACTTAGGTTGCATTAGAAAACGCCGGCCTGTACGGCGTTTTCCTTTACTTTAAATTTGTAATTTTCAATTTTAGGTCGTTAATTTCAATCAAATTTGCTTTGCCGGGAAACTCCCCACATATGTTTTTCAATTTCTTAGAGAGTCGTGATGTAAAATAGCGGTCTCTAATTATTATCTTTTTTGCGCTTGAAATTATATAAGCTTTAACTCCTTTTAAAATAACATTTCTGATTAAAAATTCAAAATCTCCGTCACCGGTAAAAATGTAAAATACATCTCCATTTTTTGCCAAATCCATAGCATCAACCGTTAAGTCAACATCGCAGTTGGCTTTTTTGTTAAAACCCGTATCAATTTTTTCTATAAATTTATTTCCGCATTTTGGGCAGGAAACATTTATTTCTTTGTCTTTATTTTTATATGAAAAAAGTTTTTTGTCTCTTACTATAAATCCGCTATTTTTCAGTTCTTCAGATATTTTTGCCATTTCCAAGTCTCTGTCGTCAACGCCAATATACAAAAACACTTTTTCGCATTTCCAATTATTTTTCAAAAAATTACACAGCTTTTTCCAATCTATTGCAAAACCAAGCAGTTTCTTCGTAGTAGTATCAGTATTTTGAAAATCAATAAACGCATAATTCATATTATCTTAAAACCACGCTTAAGTCGGTTTTTGTTTTTTCACGGATTTCTTCTTGTATCTTATTTATTTCTTCATTAGTCAGCGTTCTTTCGGGCGAGCGATAAATAATTCTAAAAGTGTATGATTTTTT
>MHPP01000031.1 GCA_001822095.1 Candidatus Staskawiczbacteria bacterium RIFOXYC1_FULL_38_18 | reverse complement strand
TAGTCCCTGCATTGCCATATCGGGTAAACCCCATTGTTGAGTTCCGTACAAAGAGCCAGGCCCGCGGATTTCCAAATCTTTTTGAGCCAGTTCAAATCCATTATTTGACTCAACTAGCGCTTTTAATCTTTTTCTGTTTAACTGGTCAGGCGAAGTAGTGAATAAAAAACAATAAGATTGCATATCGCTTCTGCCAACTCTTCCGCGGAATTGGTGAAGCTGGGATAATCCAAAACGCTCCGCGCCCTCAATCATCATAATTGTGGCGCGTGGAACATCAACGCCAACTTCAACTACGGAAGTGGAAAGCAAAATATCAATTTCTCCATTTTTAAAATCAATCATTATTTTTTCTTTTTCAGCCGGTTTCATTTTTCCGTGAAGCATTGTAATCCTTAAATCGGGAAAAACTTCTTTTGACAATTTTTCATATTCTTCTTTTAATGCTTTTACTTCGTTGACCGCCAGCTGGCTTAAACTTGGCACATTATAATTTTGCGGAACAAATCCCTGCACAGACGCGGAGCCGGTGATTACTCCTTTGGCCGATAATTCCTTCTGCTTTGTTGCTTCAGAATCTATTTTAGGAAAGATTACAAAAACTCCTTTGCCCTCTTTAACTTCTTTTTCTATAAAATTATAAGCATCTCTTCTTTGCTGAGGTTCAACGATAATTGTTTTTATTTTTTTTCTGTTTTTTGGCATCTCGTCTATTAAAGACAAGTCCAAATCACCATAAACAGTAAGCGCCAACGTGCGCGGGATTGGCGTGGCGGTCATTGAAAGCAAGTGGGGGACTAATTTTTTATTCTTAATTAAATGGTCGCGCTGGTCAACCCCAAATCGGTGCTGTTCGTCCAAAACCACCAGGGCCAGATCTTTAAAATTAACATTTTTTTGAATTAGCGAGTGGGTTCCAATTGCGATATTAATTTGTCCGTTTTCCAAGTCGCCGTTAAAACTTTTTTTTGAAATTTCGAATGCCTCGCCCGCGCGAAAAATTCTGGCATCTTTTCCTGTGAGCAAACCAATGCTTATATCAAAATCTTTTAGCAAGGATGAGATTGTTTTAAAATGCTGTTTTGCCAAAATTTCTGTTGGCGCCATAAAAGCAATTTGGTGGCCACACTTCACCGTGTTCAGTGTCGCCATGGTGGCGACAACAGTTTTGCCCGAACCCACATCGCCCTCCAGCAAGCGCGACATTGGAACAGGTTTTTCCAAATCTTTTAAAATGGCATACGCGCATTTTTTCTGTGAATCTGTGAGCTGAAAAGGCAAAGAATCTGTAAATTTTTTCATTAAATCAGCGTCCATTGGGCATTCGTGCGCTTTTTTTTGCATTAATCTTATTTTTTCTTTTAAAACATTAAGCTGTATTAAAAAAAGCTCTTCAAAAGAAAAGCGGGATTTGGCGGCGTCAGCATGTTCAAAAGAATCTGGGAAATGCAATTGCCAGACAGCTTCGTTAATCGGCAAAAATTTGTATTTTTTTATAATTTCTTTTGGCAAAGATTCCTGAATTTGGTCGCAAAATCTGTAAAGCAAAGGTTTTATTACATATCTCAACCAGCGCGAAGTTAGTCCGCGAGTTTCAGAATAAACCGGCACAATTCTGCCCGTGTGAGTAAGTTCGTCATTTTCGCCAATTTGGTTTATTCTTTCATAGCTTGGATTGTTTAAATAAAGCCCCTCTTTAGCAATTGAAACTTTTCCTGCCAAGCAGATAAAGTCGTCTTCTTTTAGGCTTTTTGCCAGATATGGCTGGTTAAACCACACAACTTTTATTTGGGCAGTGTCATCTTGAATTGTTGTCTGAGTTAAGCTCATAAACTTTTTAAAAGTATGAATGTTTTCTATTTCAGTAATTCTGCCCTGCACGCAAACAGTTTCGCCCAATCTTTGACGCGCATTTTTTATAAAAATTATTTCAGAAAAATCATCGTATCTTGCAGGGAAATAAAAAAGCAAATCCTGGATTGTTTTTACCCCGAATTTTTTTAGTTTTTTTGCGTAAGCCGGTCCAACTTTTGGCAATTCTTCAACAGGAGTGTTGAGATTTATCATTTTTTATTGTGCGCCCAAGAGGATTCGAACCTCTATCAAAAGCTCCGCAAGCTTTCATTCTATCCATTGAACTATGGGCGCGTTGTTTTTAACGCGGGTAAGTTACTTTGAAATTTCCCAATGCGTAGGCTGCCACTTGATATTGCGGGAAATAAAAAGTTATGGTTGCCTGCCCTGAGCTTGTCGAAGGGTTTATTAAAAATACGGAATAATTTTCTTCAAACGGGCCAGCTCCGTCTTCAAGCCACGCTCCTCCGTCATCGCCTGTTTTTTCCTTTATTTGTTTTTTTAAATCTTCAATGCAATAATCAGATATTTTTTGCAGATAATCTTTTTGCCCTGTAAATAAATCTGCCAGTTTTATATTTTTTTTATTTTTAACGTCATAATTTATAGGAATAAAATTTGTGGCTCCGTGCGCCCCGCCTTCAAAATTTTCAACATTTAAAATCACACTTGTAACGCTTCCATCCATTTCTCCCGTTGTATAGCTAATATTTAAAGTATATTCGCGCGGATATTTTGCATAAGACTCAGGGTCAACTTTTTTTACAGCCTCGTCATTTTCCAAAGAGTTTGTTTTAAAATCATCAAGCTCTTTTTGCACTAAGTCCTGCGTTAATTTGTTAAATCCATCCGCTTGGGCAATATATGGATAAGTTATATCTATCTTAAACGGTTTTGTATTATCTGCAATTTTTTTATCCTTTATTTCAACGCTGTTTAATGTCTCTTGGATATTATCAACACTTTTTGCTGATTTATTTAAAACAGAATTTCTGTATAAATAAAAAGACAATCCGCCTCCAACCAAAACAACAACAATAATAATTAAAACAGCAACTTTTTTATAATCCATGGCGGAGGAGGTGGGGGTCGAACCCACAGGCCTCGTGAGAGGCAAAGATTAGCAATCTTTTGGAATACCATTATCCGACTCCTCCAAATCTGACCTAATTTTATCCTTAAAAACAGATTTAGTCAAATTGCTTTTTAGCCGAATCTGTGTTAGAATTAACATTATGGAAGAGATAAAATATCCTGTTAGAATTAATAAATATTTGGCTCAAAAAAAGGTTTGCGCCCGCAGGGAAGCAGACGAGCTTATAATACAGGGAAAAGTGAAAATTAACGGCAAAAAGGCTGTTTTGGGGGCAAAAGTGAATGAAAATGACAAAGTTACGGTTGAAAAAATAAACAAAAAGCTTGTTTATATTGCTTTTAATAAGCCAAAAGGAATGATTACCCATAACCCGGAAAACGGCGAAAAATCTATTAAAGATATTTTAGATTTTAATAAAGAAATTTTCCCGTTGGGAAGACTGGACAAAGATTCTTCGGGTTTGATTATTTTGACAAATGACGGCAGGGTTACGGACAAACTTTTAAATCCGAAATATAACCATGATAAAGAATATATTGTAAGGGTTGTAAAGCCGGTTGACGGGTTGTTCTTGAAAAAATTATCTGAAGGCGTAAAAATTGACGACGGAACAATAACAAAAAAATGCTTTACACAAAAAATTAGCAGGGACAGGTTTTCGATTGTTTTAACGGAGGGGAAAAAACATCAAATTAGAAGAATGTGCGACGCGCTGGGCTATAGCATTGCGCACCTGGAAAGAAGAAGAGTTATGAATATTAAGCTTGGAAAATTAATGCCCGGAGAATTTAGAGAAATAACCGGCAAAGAACTGGAAGATTTTTTAAGGAGTTTGGAGTTGAAATAAGCTGAAAAATTTGGTATAGTTTAGAAAAATTGGAGGAGTCGTATAGCGGCTATTACACCAGTCTTGAAAACTGGAACCCCTCACGGGGTTCGTGGGTTCGAGTCCCACCTCCTCCGCCAAATGAATCAAAAAGGATTTATCAATATTATACTCATCATAATTGTTATCGCACTTGTTGGCACAGGAGCTTATTTTGTTTCAACTGGACAAGTTACGTTACCTACGCCGTCGCCCACCCCAACATCAACGTCAAAACCAAGCCCGACTTTTGAGTCATCTTCTATCCCCACAACAACAATCCCATTTATTGGCGACGATACATACAGTTGGCCTATTCAAAATGTTTGTATTCCAGTCTCTAGCCCGGGGGATCCCGTAGTAATAAAAGACCTCCGTGACGGAACATATGTTTATCAGCGATCTGATGGATCGCTATTTCGTGGTAATCAAAATAGTTGCAGATGCTTAAGCGCTCAGACTTTAATTTCTACTCCCAACGGATCAAAAATTGTTAAAGATCTGAAAATAGGGATGTATGTCTACACACTCAACAGAAGAGGAGACAAAATCATAGCGCCGCTTACAAAAACAGCAAAGGTCTCTATCCCTTCCGATTACATGGTTTCTTATATACTTCTTAGCGACAATCGAGAACTCTTTGCATCAAACGCTCATCCAACAGCGGATGGTCGAACCATTGGAGAACTTTTCGCGGGGGATAGTCTTGGTGGGGCTCAAATAATAAAAAGAGAATTAGTTCTTTATAGTGATTCATTTACATACGATATTCTCCCCGCAGGAGATACCGGCTTTTACTGGGCAAACGATATTCTTCTAAAAAGCACGCTCTCTAAATAAGGCCACCAAATAAAAATTAAAAAAATAAACAAATATGGACAAAAAATTTGCGTGTGTAGTAAATTGCATGGACGGCAGAGTGCAGGATGCTGTTAAAAATTACATGCAGAAAAATTACAGCGTTGATTATGTGGATATGGTCACCGAGCCCGGCCCGAACAAGATTTTAGCCGATAACACAGATTCTGCAATAATTGAGAATATTAAAAAAAGAGTTGAAATTTCTGTGCACCATCACGGCTCAAAGGTTGTAGCAATTGTGGGGCATTTTGGGTGCGCAGGAAACCCCGCCCCAAAAGAAGAGCAAATTCAACATCTCAAAAAAGCCGAAGAAGCTGTAAAATCTTTTGGCTTTCCTGTTGAAATTATAAAATTGTGGGTAGATGGCGATTGGCAAACGGTTGAGAAAATTGATTAGGAAAAGTTGACAAAGCATTTGGGGGGTAAACTAAAAATAAGGTTAAAATATATTATTAATATTATTAATTTTTTAAAATAATGAAAAAAATCATTTCATTTTTATTAATACTCGCGTCATTTTTTGTTTTTGCGTCTGTCGCAGTTGCGCAAAATACGGGTGTGCAGAATTCGTCGGCAACAAACAGTGCGGCGGAAATCTGTGGAAACGGAATTTGCGAAGGGAATGAAGGTATAACCCATCAAGAATGCACTACCAGTCAAAATCCCGTTTGCTATGCGGTGAAAAATTGTCCAAGTGATTGCAGTGGAGGGAGTGGAGGTACTTCTCAAACTGCCACTTGTCCGACAGGGTGCATTTGCAATGGAGGATTAACAGCTTGTCCTACTATTAACAAACCCGTTACGACTCAGGTGTCAGCCAGTTCATCACAGGCTACACCAGAGACAAAAACCACTTCGGGGGTGAGTCAACCTGTGCAGCCGACTGTTACAATGTCTACAATCTCGCTAGAAAAAACTGCCACGGGAAAAAGTGTTGTTAAAAGTGGGAATACACAGGCGGTGAGCTCGGAAAAAGTGAAAGTTGTTGAGAATAAATTATATATTGAAACTTCTGACAGCAAAAACGAGGAAGTCAAAATTATGCCATCAACAGCTTCAGAAACAGCCATAGAAAGATTGGGAGAAGTAAAAAATGTGCAGATAGAATTAAAAGAAGTCGGCAAAGCTTCTGAGAAAAAACCAGCTTATGAATTTAAAGCAGAAAAATCAGTAAAAGTGTTGGGATTGTTTCCGGCAAATGTAAAAGTCAGCGCAGAGGTAAATGCTCAAACCGGAAGTATTACCTCGGTTAAAAAGCCCTGGTGGAGTTTTTTCGCTTGGTAGTTTTTAAGAGAAAATTCGTTAAAAAACTGTCTATTGAGGGCGGTTTTTTTATTAAAAAAAGCGCCTAAAAATAAGCGCATTATTTATTGTGGCGGTTTGCTGAAAAAGGCCATGACCTTTTCGCCGCTCTCCAGAATCATCCGGTATGTCATTTTGCTACCGTAATCGATAATCCGGAATTTTCCATTGTCAAAGCAATAGTTTCCAGGACTTGTTAAATGATGAGGATCATCGAAAATGGTTTCGCCGGCAATATCGTAAAGTGCGTCACACAGGACCTTTTCTTTAATGACGCATGGGGCGCCGGCTTTTTGGATGTTTAATAATCCAAAAAAAGAAAAGTATGTGGGTTGCAAAAATGGGTGCCTTGTTTTCCAAAAAAACATGAATTCTGACCAGTTGACCCAAATAGCGCCGAACATAAGGTCTCCATATCCCCTGATATCCGGGCTATTTATGGGCCAGGTTATCATAATCCAGAGATACTTGTAGTCTTTCTGCTGAACCAGCCTCCAAGCCAAGCGAAACGCTTTCAGAGGATGCAAAATGGGGAATTTAAACGCCAGTCCCAGCAATGGGGAAATTACCACAAAACGATAACGGCCTTTTTTTGTTATCATGACCATTTCCTTTGTTTAAAAAGAGCTCTTTCCGTCTGGTAAGATATTTACATAAAAAATATAATTTGTCAATTATCCTTCGCGGGCGATGCAAATGCCCCAAACTTGTTTGGCACCGGCGGAGCGCAGAACTTTGGCGCATTCTGCCATTGTAGAACCCGTAGTATAAACATCATCAACCAAAAATACTTTTTTGCCCAAAAAATGTGGGACGTCCGACGTCCCACATTTTTTAATGGAGAAGGCGTTGAGGAGGTTTTTTTTGCGTTCTTCTTTTTTTAATTCCATTTGGGAATCTGTGGATTTTATTTTTATTAAAACATCAGTTAAAACGGGAATTTGTAAAATTTTTGCTAATTCGTTTGCTAATAATTCGGATTGGTTGTATCCGCGGATTTTTAATTTCTTTTTATCTAAGGGCACGGGAACTAAAACAGCGGGGACTCCGCCGGGCGCCCAAGTTTCGTTTGTGTTTTTGCCGGTTTTTATAAAATGCTCAATTAAAATTGACGCCAGTGTTTTTGCCAAATCTTTTAAATACGGCTGGTATTTGAATTGGTAAATTAATTTTTTGGCGAGCAATTGGTCTTTATAGGGGAGGGCAAAATAAAGCCCGGAAAGTTTTTTGTCGCCGCACCTGTTGCATTTGCCCTGTCTGCCGGCAGGCAGGCAAATTTTTGGGTTGGGATGGATTATTTGCGGATTTTGGCTACACAGGCAATAATTATATTCGGAAATATCCAAAAGCCCCCGGCAATCTTCACAAAGATATGCGCCTTCTTTGTTGCATCCCAAACAGAATTTCGGGAACATAAGGTCTATCAGAAAATTTTTAAAGTTATCCACAGGTATTATTGTTTTAATTTAGTATATAATAGATATAAATATGAGTCCAAACCCCTTGGCAAATTTTAATATGGAAAAACTGAATATATTCCGGAACCCTTTTAAAATGTTTTTTCCAAAAAAAATGGTGGGAATTGATGTTGGAACAGGATCCATAAAGGTTGTTGAATTGTCGCGCTGGGGGCAGGGAAAAACTTTGGAAAATTACGGAGAAATCAAGTCATCCGCGCTTTATAAGGAGCCTTTTCGCAACGTTGAAAAGGGAAGCAACTTGCTTTCAAATTATTTTGTTTCAAGGGCCGTGAGAGCAATTTTGGACGAAGCCAGAATAAAAACCAAAGCCGCCATATTTTCAATTCCGGATTTTTCAACTTTTTGCACTTCTTTTGAGCTTCCGCCCATGAGCCAAAAAGAATTACCTGAGGCTGTTTATTATTCCGCCCCGCAATATATTCCTCTGCCAGCAACAGAAACAACTTTAGACTGGCGGGTGGTTTCGGGAGAACCGGGAGACAAAAAAACACCAATTAAAATATTATTGGTTGCCATTCCAAATCAGGTTGTGCAGGATTATCAAAAAGTGGCGCAAATGGCAGGGCTTGACCTTTATGCCGTTGAAGCAGAAGCTTTGGGCTTGTCCAGGGTTTTGATAAAAGATGAAAAAAGCTATATTTGCGTTGTTGACATAGGGGTTCAAAGCACAACTATAAATGTTACGCACGGCCAAAATTTGAAAAAGAGTTATAGCCTGGATTTTGCCGGCGGGCAACTGACTTATGCGGTGTCCTCTGTTTTAGGAGTGGGGCGCGTTGAGGCCGATGAAATAAAAAACAGGGAGGGGTTGATGTCACAACAAAAAAATATAAGAGATACTCTTTATTTGCTTATTGACCCGCTTTTGGTTGAAATAAAAAAGATTTTGTATGACTTCTATCTGCAGGAAAACAAAGAAGTTGACGCAATATATTTGACCGGAGGAACTTCTTCTATGCCAGGCCTTAAAGAATACTTTGAAGAAAGCTTAAGAAAGAAAGTTGAAGTTCCAAATTGTTTTTCTGAGCTTTTATACCCGCCAATTTTGGGAAGGACGCTTGAAAAAATGGCTCCGAGCTTTTCGGTGGCAACGGGAGTGGCGCTTGGCGGATTGGAAACGTAAAATATGATATAATAAATAAATAATGGAATGGACTTTTCTGTAATATCTCAACTAAGAGCAAAAAAATTTTGGTGGCTGGACGTCATGCTTTATTTTGCTGTTTCTTTGCTGATTGCCGCCGGGTTTTGTTATTTTGTTTTTTCGGTTAAGTCCGGCATGATAAAAAAGCAAATTAGCGATGCTGCATCTTCTTTGGATACTGTTGGAACCCAAGAACAGAAAGCGCAGGAAAAACAGGTGAATGATTACATAAAAAAAATTAACGATTTTAACAATCTTTTTAAAAATCACAAGTTTGTTTCAAACGGCTTTGCATTTATGCAAAACGAAACCATGCCGTATATCTGGTTTAAACAATTTGGCTTAGACCAAAAGGGCGCTTCAATTCAACTTTCCGGGCAAGCCGACAATATGGATAACTTTAGCAGGCAGGTGGCAAATTTTGAAAAAAGCAAATATGTAAAAAAAGTTGGGATGTTAAATTCCACGGTGGGATCTGACGGGAAAATCAGTTTTAGCGTTAACCTTACGCTAGACCCAAAAATATTCACCTACATAGCAGATTTGTCGCTTATTGTCCAGAAAAATGAAAAAACTCAGCAGTCTCAAGCGCCTCAAATTCCGGCAGAAGTAACCGCAGGCGCAGTTAAAGAACCGGCAAAAAGCAACCAAAAAATGATAACTGTTCAAGAAAATACTGCAACCGTAAGTTTTATGCCTACGCCCGCGAAACAAAGCCAGCCCAAAACTTTTATTATTCTGGCCGTTGTTATATTTTCCGCAATAATAATACTGGCGATTATCGCAATAATTGTTTTTAAAAAATTAAATGCAAATTGACCGCCCCATTACTATAGCCGTAATTATCTTTGCTGTTTTGCTTGCAACGTTCTTTTTTGTGGTCCCAAAATATAAAAATTTAAAAAATCTCCAGGCCGAATTGGGACAAAAAAACGCGGAATATCTTTCTAAATTTGAATATTATGCCCAGATTAAAGAAAATTATGACAAGCTTCAGAAGCGAAAAAGCGAAATTAAAAAAATTGACGAAGCGTTGCCCAAAACCGCTGATTTTGGCCAGTTGATTTATTACTTCCAAAAAAAGACCGCAGAAAACGGGTTAACTCTAAAAAGCCTGGGCTTGTCGCAATCTTCGGCAACCGGAAATATCAAAAATATAATTTTTTCGTTGAATCTTTCCGGAGACTATTTTGCGCTTGAAAATTTTATATCTTCTTTGGAGGCGTCAAACCGGCTGTTTGAAATTTCAAATATTTCTTTTGGCTCTCCAAGCCAGCCCTCTGTTCCGCAAACAGAATTGCAGGAGGGGGGAGGAGGTGCAACGGCCCAGTTCCAAACCCCGGGGATATTTAATTTTACCTTCCAAGTAAAAACATTTTCTTACTAAAAAATATGGCTGTAGTATTTATTTCGCCCAAAAAAAAGCAAAAAGGATTTTTTATGGGAATTACAATTTCCCTTGCGCTGTTTTTGAGTGTTATATCTTTTTGGGTCTTTTTGGCTCAGCCAAGCGTGCAGGAGCAAAAAACCACGCTTAACAAGCCAAAAGTAAATGTTAATTTGGCAATTTTGGATTCAGAACAATTTAAAAACCTTGAAAATTTTGAATTAATGCCTTTGCAATTTGAATACACGGCCATGACAAGCAGAAACAAAATCGTGCAAGGGGTTATTTCCGCGGTTTCGGAGGAAAAAGCAAGAGAAATTTTACAAACAAACGGGTATAGCGTGAGCGAACTGAAATTGATTGACATAGGAAGAGACAACCCTTTTGTGCCATATTAACAAATCTGAAATTTATAATTTATAATGAAATTATTACAGGAATTATTTGCAAACGGAATATTGTCTGAAAGCAGGGTGGAGGATCTTGAAAAAGAAATAAAAAAGACCGGCAAAACCGAGGAAGTTTTGATTTTGGAGCAGAAAATTATTTCGGAAAACGCTTTGTTTGAATTGAAAAGCAAAATTTACGGCATTCCTTTAAAATCCGTTAAACCCGAAGAAGTTCCGGCCGATGTTTTAGAACTTATACCAGAAGAGGCGGGGACAAACTACAAAATGGCCGCCCTGTCAAAAGGGGAAAATTTTGTGCAAATAGGCATGGTTTACCCCGAAGATATTTCGGCCCAAAACGCCCTTAGATTTTTGGCAAACCAAGAAAAATTTAATTATCAGATTTATTTGATAACATTGAGCGCGCTGAATAATTTGTTAAAGCAAAGAAAGAGCATTGGAGCGGAAACAAAAAAAGCGCTTGAGGAGCTGAGCAAAGAAAAGGGAGAGATTTTGGATGCCTTAAGCAATGATTCTTTAAATAAAAATTCCAAGACAGAAAAAATAACCGAAGACGCGCCGGTTATTAAAATGGTGCAGGTTCTGCTGAGGCACGCAATTGAAGGCAGGGCGTCTGACATCCACATAGAGCCGGGCAGGAAAAATCTTGTTGTGCGCTTCAGGCAAAACGGAATTTTGCGCCCCAGTCTTTTTTTGCCTTTAAAAGTCCATCCTTCCATTGTTGCCAGAATTAAAATTCTTGCCGGGCTTAAAATTGATGAAAACAGGGTTCCGCAGGATGGAAGATTTTCGGTTAAAATAAACGGGATGGACATTGATTTTAGGGTGGCCACTTTTCCAACTCTTTACGGAGAAAAAGTTGAGCTAAGAGTTTTAGACCCTTCAACAGGCTCAAAATCATTTGAAGATTTGGGGTTAAAGGGCAGAAACCTTGAAGTGGTTAAAATTGCCATAAAAAAACCTTTTGGAATGATTTTGTTTACAGGGCCCACGGGATCGGGAAAAACAACAACGCAGTATGCAATTTTGCGTATTTTAAACCAGGATTCGGTAAATGTTGTTACTCTTGAAGACCCCATTGAATATTCTATTGACGGCATAAACCAGTCGCAAGTAAAGCCGGAAATAGGATATAATTTTGCGCAAGGTTTGAGGCAGATTTTGAGGCAGGACCCGAACATTATAATGGTTGGAGAAATAAGGGATGACGAAACAGCCAGCCTTGCGGTAAACGCCGCCCTAACCGGGCACATTGTTTTGTCCACGCTTCACACAAATTCTTCTGTTGGAGTTGTTGCAAGGTTGATGGACATGGGGGTAAAGCCGTTTTTAATTCCGTCTACTCTGAGAGTTGTTATTTCCCAAAGGCTTGTGAGAACTTTGTGTCCGCAATGCAAAATAAAAATAAGGCCCAGCGAAAAAGTTAAAAATTATATTTTAGAAAGGGCAAAAAGCATTCCCGCCCAGTCAAGAAGCGAGGCAAAAGTGCCCGACCCGCTGTATATTTATACTGCAAAAGGATGCGAAGACTGCGGCTTTACGGGATATTCGGGAAGGGCGGGGCTTTTTGAGGTGCTGTCAATTAGCGAGGAAATTTCTGAATTGATATTAAAAAATCCAATGGAAAACCTGATTTTTAAAACAGCTCAAAAGCAGGGCATGATTACAATGGAACAGGCGGGAATAATAAAAGTTTTGGAAGGCCTTACAACTATTGAAGAAGTTGCAAGGGTAACCGAAGAAAAATAAAATTTTATGGACTATTTAAATTATTTAAAAAAACTTTTGGATATAACCGTGGCACAGGAAGCTTCGGATTTGGATATTTCTGTGGGCCACACGCCAAACATAAGAATTACGGGCCAGCTGATTCCCTTGTCGCAGGAAAAAGCGGTAACCGGCAAGGACACCGAGGGAATGGCTTTTTCAATTTTATCGGAAACCCAGAAAAAGAAATTTTTAGAACAAAAAGAAGCGGATTTTTCTTACGCGTTTGAAGGCAAGGGCAGGTTTAGGGTTAATATATTTTTTCAAAGAGGCACAATAAGTTTGGCATTTCGTTTTGTGCCCGCAAAAATAAGAACAATTGAAGAGTTGTCCCTTCCTCCTGTATTGCACGATTTTGCCTCTCGTCCGCAAGGGCTTGTGTTGGTAACAGGAGCCACCAGCCAAGGCAAATCAACAACGCTGGCCGCCATAATTGACGAAATAAACCACACAAGGCCGGCGCACATAATTACAATAGAGGATCCCATTGAATATGCTTATCCTATTGCCCGCGCCATGGTTGAGCAAAGAGAGGTTTCTATAGATACTTTAACGTTTGGCAATGCTCTACGGGCAAGTTTGCGCCAGAATCCGGACGTGATTATGGTGGGAGAAATGAGAGATTTGGAGACAATTTCAACAACCATAACAGCGGCTGAAACCGGGCACTTGGTTTTTGCAACCTTGCACACAAATTCTGCCGCCCAAACAATCCATAGGATAGTTGATGTTTTTCCCGGAGAACAGCAAGACCAGATAAGATTTCAGCTGGCTTCTTCTCTTTTGGGCATAGTTTCGCAAAGATTGATACCAAGAATAAAAGGAGGTTTTATACCGGTTTGCGAGGTTTTGGTTTCAAATAACGCGGTTTCCACGCTAATAAGGGAAAATAAAACCCATGAAATTCCGGCTGTTATTGAAACATCGGCAAAAGAAGGAATGATTTCTTTGAGCAGGGCATTGGTGGATTTGGTTAGGAAAAAAGAAATATCTTTGCAAAATGCCACAGATTATGCGCTAGACCCGGGGGAAGTAAGGAATTTATTGCGATAATTATGAAGTATTTTTATCAGGCACGAAGCAAAGAGGGAAAAATTGAAACAGGAACAGTTGAAGCGTCTTCCAGGGAAGCGGCTGCTTTTCTTTTGCAAAAATATAATATTTTTGTTACTTCCATAAAAGAGCAATCTCCCTCTGTTTTCCGCAGCGAAATACCTTTTTTATCAAGAGTTTCAGGAAAAGACCTTGCCATATTTTCAAGGCAATTGTCGGTTATGATGCAAGCAAGGGTTCCGGTTGTGCAAAGCTTAAAAAGTTTGGCCGCCCAAACGAAAAATTCTGGATTTAAAGAAAAAATAGTAAAAATATCCCAGCTGGTGGAAGAGGGCCAGCCGTTGTCGGAAGCTTTTGGCGCGTATCCGGATGTTTTTAATGTTTTTTATACCAGCCTGATAAGGACAGGAGAGGCTTCGGGAAAAATTTCCGAATCGCTTTATTATCTTTCCGAGCATTTGGAAAGAGAGCACGACATTGTTTCGCAGATAAAAAGCGCCTTAATTTATCCTGCTTTTGTGATTTGCGTTTTGGGTGTTGTTCTTTTGATAGTTATGTTTTTTGTAATGCCAAGATTAATGGATTTAATAAAAGAGACAACATCTGAGCCGCCATTTTTTACTTCGCTGATGATTGGATTTTATGCTTTTTTAATGAATTACGGCTGGATTATTTTGGTTGCTTTTTTGGGGCTGATTGTGTTTTTGGTTTATTATATGACAACAAAAGAGGGCAGAAAAAAATATGACAAATGGTCACTTAAAGCCCCCTTTTTTGGAGACTTTTTGAAAAAAATATTTTTGATAGAATTTGCCGAAAACATTTCAACTTTAATAGGCGCGGGCCTTACAATAAACAAGGCTTTGCAAATTACCAAAGACACCATAAGCAATTCTGTTTATAAAAAAATTATTAGCGAAACAGAGGAAAGTGTGTCTGAAGGCCAGAAAATAAGCTCTGTTTTGTTAAAATACCCCGAATACGCTCCTGTTTTTGTTGTGCAAATGATACAAGTTGGAGAAGAAACAGGAACTTTGGATAAAAATTTAATGCAAATAGTCAGTTTTTACCAAAAAGAAGTTAACAGGGCTGTGGCAACATTTACTGCGCTTTTAGAGCCAATGCTAATTATATTTTTGGGGGTTGTGGTTGCCTTTTTGGCGGTTTCTGTTATTTCTCCGCTTTACGGCACTCTCGGAACTTTATAAAATTTAAAATTATGCAAAAGGGTTTTACTTTAATAGAACTTCTTGTTGTTATTGCAATTATTGCTGTTTTAGCGGCGGTTATTTTGTTTAGCGTTGTGCAGTATATAAATAAAGGAAAAGATTCCAGCATACAGGGAAATTTGGCTGTTTTAGTCCCTGCGGGCGAAGCGTTTTACAATATAGGCAACACGTATGAAAATTTTTGTTCAGGGAATGCAGTAACCAATGCAATTTCGCAAATGCCGGAAAATCCCTCCGGTATTTGTGCAGGCAACGACGCAGGGCTTTGCTGTAATGTCATTGAAAATGGAAGCGCGTGGATGGCTTGCGCCAAAGGATTTACAGATCCCACAAAAGCTTTTTGCGCCGACAGCAGGGGAATAAAGGGGATAGTATCAATATATAATTGTTTTCAGGGAGTAATTTATATGTGCAACCTTTATTCTGAATAGCGCCCCTGTGGATAACTTTGACTTATCCACTTGTAATGAAAAACAAGCATATAGTATAATTAAAGAAACATTAAAATAAAGGTCGAGTTATATCTAAAATATTACAAATCTTAAAAATAAATTAAAAAATTAAAACAATGAATAAACAAAAAGGTTTCACGATTATAGAATTAATCGTAGTTATCGCAATCATCGCAGTCTTGGCAGCCATCGTTATGGTTAACGTAACCCAGTACATTGGTAAATCCAAAGACGCAGCAATTAAGGCAAATTTGGATACAATCAGAACCAATGCAGCTGTGTATATGTCTGATCAGGAAAAGGGTAATGGAGATTTTGGCGGATTTTTGGCCACGGCTGAATATACAATCCCAGCTGCGGCAGTAGCAACTCAAACCGGAACTATTACGAAAAACTGTAATGATACGGCAGGTACGTGCGTGGATAACACAGCAACTAAATTTTGCGTAAGTTCAACTTTGGCTAGCAGTGCGACCACTATTTATTGTATAGATGGCGATGGGAAAGTTGGAACCGCCGTATGTGCTGCTGGAGTCTGCCCATAATCTAGTTTTCGAAAAACAGGCTCTATTATGGAGCTTGTTTTTTTGTTATAATAAGTTAATAATAATTAAAGAAAAATATTATGAGCGAAAAGTCGATACAAAATAAAGGGTTTACGCTTATAGAGTTAATTGTGGTTATTGTCGTTATTGTAATATTGGCAGCAGTCGTTGTAACTAACGTGGTGCCATACATTAACAAGGGTGACAACTCGGCGATAAAGGCCAATATGACCACAATAAAAACAATAGCTGTAATATATAATGGACAGCAGGGCGGGAAATATTATGTTGACGAGAGCCAAAACTTGACAGAATACCCGGATTATTTAACCGCTGTGGCGGCAATTGCTAAAATTAACAGCGCGCCGATGCTTGTTGGCGCCAATGAAACAAGCCCCAACGCCTATTGCCTTTGGGCTCAGCTTAAAGGTGAAGCAAGCTGGTGCATAGACAGCACCGGATACGTTGGAACCTTGGCGGAAGGCAAATGCGCCGACACAACCTACACCTGTCAATAATAAAAAATGGTAAAATAATTTAATGGTTTTGGATTACTTAACTTATTTATTTACTTTTTTGTTGGGGGTGTGCATCGGCAGTTTTTTAAACTGCGTTGTTTACAGATTAGAAAGCAAAAAAAGTTTGGCGGGCAGGTCGTTTTGTCCACATTGCAAACACATTTTAAGCTGGAAGGACCTAATCCCGGTTCTTAGTTTTTTGTTTTTAAAGGGAAAATGCAGATACTGCAAGGAAAAAATTTCATGGCAATACCCGGCTGTGGAAGTTGCCACAGGGCTGATATTTTTGTTAATTTTAAATTTTAAATTTGAAATTTTAAATCAATTTGAAATTACAGAATTTTTAAATCTAGGGTTTTTGTTTTATGTTTCCAGTGCGCTGATAGTTATTTTTATTTATGACCTTAAGCATTACTTAATTCCCGACAAAGTTTTATTCCCCGCTATTTTTATAACTCTTATTTTTAGGTTGATATTTATTTCAGGCTTTCTTAATTATTTATTAGCGGTGTTAATTGCATCGGGTTTTTTTCTGGCTATTTTTCTTGTTTCGGGTGGCAAATGGATGGGTTTTGGCGACGTAAAGCTGGCAATTTTAATGGGTCTTTTGCTTGGGTTTCCCAATATTCTGGTTGCGTTATTTTTAGCGTTTTTTTTGGGAGCGATAATCGGAACAGCGGGAATGATTTTTAAGAGAAAAACTTTAAAAAGCGAAATCCCTTTTGGCCCGTTTTTAATTGCAGGCACGTTTTTGGCATTGTTTTGGGGCCAACAAATCATAAATTGGTATTTTAATATTTTAAAAATTTGAAATTAAAAATTAAAAATTTGTCAGAGGGGATTACTATAATTGAAATTATTGTTGTTATTTTTCTTATTGCGCTGTTTTCCTCTATTGTTGTTTTTAGTCTGCAAAAAATACAGCAAAGCATGGCGCTTTCCAGAACCACCCATAAACTGGCGCAAAATTTAAGAAAAGCCCAGGATTTGGCTTTGTCGGGGGCGGGGTTGGGGGAAATGGAAATAGCCGGTTACGGGCTTTATATTAAACGTGATGCAGAGGTTGGTACGCTGTGTAACACGGGCATTTTAATTTATGCTGACAGTTGTTTTGCGGGCGCCAATAATGCCGATAAAAATAAATATACAATACCATATGAGCCTTCATGCCCGGACGGAGATTATATTATTGACTGCATTGATATTAATTCAGAAAATAAGGGTGTAATTGTGAAAGGGTTTAACAACACGGTTACGGGAGATTTTACAAGCATAAACTTTACGCCCCCCAATCCTTCAATAGCAATAGAAAATTTAAATTCGGGACATTCGGCAGTTGAAATTGTTCTTGGGCTGGAGTCTGACGGTTCGCTAACCAAAACAATTTCAGTAAACACAGCCGGGCTGATAGAAATTAAATAATAAAGCGATGCAAAAAGGGTTTACCATTATAGAAATAATTATTGCGGTTTTTGTTTTGACCATTGGGATTATTGGGGTTTTCAGCGCTTTTTATGTAATAGTTTTTTTGAGTCAAGATTCCGTAGACCGCTTTACCGCAACCTATTTGTCTCAAGAAGGAATTGAAATAGCAAGAAATATTAGAGACACAAACTGGCTTAATTACGGCAACAACAACACCCCAACTGAGGTTAACGCATGGGATCAATTTTTAGCAGACAGAGCGGGCGGTTCAAATGATTTTTTTTGGCAGGCAGATTATAGAACGGCTCCTGTTTTTGACGAAGCATTTAATTTGCAGTGGTATAATAACGAAAATTATTTAAAAATTTTTGGCACAGAAGGGTTTTATGAATATAGAAATTGTGATTCTGAAAATCCGGATTGCGAAACCAAATTTAAACGAAAAATAACAGCCAGCATTCTGAATCAGCATTCCATAAGAGTTTTATCTGAAGTTTCCTGGGACAAAAAAGCAACTCTTCTTGAAAGGGAAAAATTTGCAGGAGATTGCGGGCCGCTAAATTGCATTAAAACAGAAGAAATTTTATATGACTGGTATTAAAATAAAAAATAAAGGGTTTACTTTGGTGGAATTGGTGGTTGCCATGGCTGTGTTTTTGTTTATTATTGGAGCTGCAATTACGGTTTTTTTATCTATTATACAACATCAAAAAACTGTTTTGCAGGAACAGAAAGTTTTAAACCAATTGAGCTATGCAATGGAGCATATGTCAAAAGCATTAAGAATGGCAAAAAAAGCAGAAACAGAAGATTCTGCCTGTATAACCACGGACCCTCCGCTATGCGCCGAAACATTCGGGTGCGCATATATGTTTACCAAATATGACATGGTTCTTGGCTATCCCAAAGGCGTAAAATTTATAAACCAATCAGACAGCAATGCCTGCACAGAGTTTTATTTAGAAGGAAAAGTTTTGTATGAAGTAAAAGACGGAGGGCTTGCGGTTGCGCTTACTTCGGAAGATTTAAATATAAATTCCATAAGATTTTCAGCAAAAGGCGGGCAATATGGAGCACCAGGATATAACTACCCCATACAGCCAGAAGTAACATTTCGCTTGAACGTGCAGATTAGTGAAGGAGAACAGGAAAGGGTTTTTCAAACAACAGTATCTCAAAGAAATCTTTTTAAATAATGGACAGTCAAAAAGGCGTATCATTAATAATTACTTTTTTTGTGATGACGGTGGTTGTTGCCGTGGTTTTGTCTGTGAGTTCGCTTTTGTACGGCGAAATTAAAATTATAAGAAATGTCTCAAATTCTGTAATAAGTTTTTATGCGGCTGACAGCGGGATTGAAAAAGTTTTATACTATGATAGAAAAGAAAAACCGGAGGGGGCGATAAGGGGGTTGTGCAATATTTGCGATGTTTGCCCGGACTGCCATGATTGTATTTTAACGCAAGGGGGAGAAGGCGGGTGCGATCCCGAAACCTGCGCAGACTGCAATATTGTTTTTTCCAGCCAAATGAGCGCAGGCAAAACATATAATTTAAACGCTGATATTTTTTTAACCACCGGGGCGCAGTGCGGAATTTCTCAAGCAGATGTAAAGTCATACGGAAGTTATGAAAATACATCAAGGGCCATAAACTTAGACATGTCGCAGGACACAGGAACCATCTTTGGTCCGGGCATAAGCGATAATGGAACTTGGGTTACTGGCGGTCAAGTAATACATTTTCGGGTCAATGCCCCCCCTCCACCAGATGTGCCGAGCATTTTGGCATATGTATTTTATTCAGCAACAGAAAACGGTCCCTATACTCTTTTAAACGATCCAGGTAATCCTGCGTCGTTGAGTTATATTTCCGGACAAGGTGAATGGCAGGGAAACTATAATACTGGTATAACGGGGTATTTTTCTATAGGTATTAGTGCCACAGACTCAAACGATGTTTGCGCGAGTATTACAATTACCCCAGAATAATTTTAAGATATGAATAAACAAGAAATAAAAACCAGAATAGAAAAGTTGCGTGAGGTTATAAATCATCACCGCTATCTTTACCATGTTTTAGATAAACAGGATATTTCTGACAACGCGCTGGATTCTTTGAAAAAGGAACTTTTTGACTTGGAAACAGAATATCCCGAATTTATTACTGCCGATTCGCCCACGCAAAGAATTGGAGGCAAGGCTTTAAAAGAATTCAAAAAATTTAAGCATCCGCAAAGGATGACTTCTTTTAACGACGCGTTTTCAAAAGAGGATATGCAAGATTGGGAAAAAAGATTTTTAAAATTATTGTCCGAAAATGAAAGGGGGAAAATTAATTATTATTGTGAATTAAAAATTGACGGACTGGCAATTGAGTTAATTTATGAAAACAGGGTTTTGAAAACCGGCTCAACAAGAGGCGACGGCATGGTGGGGGAAGATGTAACTGAAAATCTTAAAACAATAGAAGCAATCCCTTTATCTTTACAAACTACCAACTACAAACTACCAACTCAAACAGTGGCTCGGGGCGAGGTTTTTATTACCAAAAAAGAGTTTGAAAGAATGAATAAAGAGCAAAAAGAAAAAGGTTTAGCGGTTTACGCAAACCCAAGAAACATTGCCGCAGGGTCAATAAGGCAGTTAGACCCTAAAATCACATCTTCAAGAAAGCTTGATTCTTTTGCATACGACTTATTAAACAAAAATATAAAAACTCACGAGGAAAAGCACAAAATTTTAAAGGAACTGGGATTTAAAACAAATAAGCACAATAAATTTTGCAAGAACTTGGAGGAGGTTTTTGAATTTCATAAAAAGTGGCAAAAGGAAAGGGAAAAATTGGATTATGAAATTGACGGAGTGGTTGTGCTGGTAAATAACAACGAAATTTTTGAAAAATTGGGAGTGGTGGGAAAGGCTCCAAGGGCGGGAATTGCTTTTAAGTTTCCGCAGGCAGAGGCAACAACAAAAGTTTTGGATATAAAAGTGCAGGTGGGCAGGACCGGAGCAATGACGCCCGTGGCGGTTTTGGAGCCCGTGCAAGTTACGGGAATTACAATTACAAGAGCCACTTTGCACAACGAAGATGAAATAAAAAGATTAGGACTAAAAATTGGAGATACGGTTGTTGTGGGCAGGGCAGGAGACGTGATTCCTAATATTATAAAAGTTTTGCCAGAATTGCGGATGGGAGGTGAAAAGAGTTTCAAGATGCCGGAAAAATGCCCAAGTTGTGGAGCAAAGTTAATTAAAGTAGAAGGGGAGGTGCTTTTGCGCTGCCCAAACAAAAATTGTTTTGCTCAAAAGAGAAGAAACTTTTATCATTTTGTTTCAAGAACAGCTTTTAATATTGACGGCTTAGGCCCAAAAATTATTGACCGTTTACTGGACGAAGCTATAATTTCTGACCCGGCGGATTTATTTGATTTGAAAGAAGGGGATGTTGCTGGACTAGAAAGATTTGCCGAGAAATTAGCTGAAAATTTGATAAAATCAATTCAGGAAAAACGGGAAATTACTCTGGCAAAATTTATTTATGCTTTGGGAATAAGAAATGTGGGCGAAGAAACAGCAATTGATTTGGCAAAAAACTTCGGAAGCGTAAAGAAAATTAGAGAAGCGAAATTGGAAGATTTTGAGAAAATTTTGGACATTGGGCCGGTTGTTTCAAAATCTATTTTTGAATGGTTCCACGAAAAGGACAACTTAAAGTTTTTAGATAAATTAGAAAAAAAAGTCAAAATTACTGGTTACAAGTTACCGGTTACAAGTTACAAGTTGATCGGCAAGACCTTTGTTTTAACGGGAAGCATGGAATCTATGAGCCGGGACAAAGCGCGCGCAAAAATTCGTGAATTGGGCGGAGACATATCAGAATCTGTGTCCTCTAAAACAGATTATGTTATAGTTGGTTCAGATCCCGGCAGTAAAGCCGACCGCGCCCGCAAACTCGGAGTTAAAATAATTTCAGAACAAGAATTCTTAAAAATTCTTAAGTAATATTTTACTCTTGTGCGTCGGAGCACAGGAGTGGGAAATAAGAAGAAGAAAAAAAGAAAAGAATGAGTTTTTTGGCATATCTTAAAAAACTTGATTGGGGGATAATAATTCCGGCAGTGGTGCTGGTTTGTTTTGGTTTGGCTGGGATTTGGAGCACAGGATTGGCAAAAAATAATTTTTTAAATTTTGAAAAACAGCTTATTTTTTTTATTGCGGGGTTTTTGATAATGCTTGCGGTGAGTTTTTTTGATTACAGAATGCTAAGAAATAATTCTTATTTGATTTTAATTTTGTATGCAGTTTGCCTGCTTTTGCTTTTGGGACTTTATTTTTTTGCCCCCATAATAAAAGGCACGCGCGGGTGGTACAGACTTGGGATTTTGTCTTTAGACCCCATTGAGCCCACAAAAATTGTTTTGGTGGTTTTGCTGGCAAAATATTTTTCAATGCGACATGTTGAAATGTATAAATTCAGGCATATTATTTTTTCAGGATTATATGTTTTTTTGCCCGCATTGCTGATTTTTATAAAACCCGACCTTGGCGGAACTGCAGTTTTGCTTTTTATGTGGATTGGCATATTGCTAGTTTCGGGAATTAAAATAAAGCATTTTTTAATTTTGGCGGTATGTTTTTTGCTGGTTTCGGGCGTTGCATGGCAATTTTTATTAAAAGATTATCAAAAAGAAAGAATTACGTCTTTTTTGTTTCCTTATGATTATTTCGGAGCCTCGTGGAGCCAAAACCAAACAAAAATTTCAATTGGAAACGGGGGAATTTTGGGGCAGGGGCTGGGAAAGGGGTCGCAGGTGCAATTTGGATTTTTGCCCGAGCCACATACAGATTTTATTTTTTCCGTGATTTCCGAAGAATGGGGGATGGCAGGGGTTATTGTTTTGTTTTTTTCTTACGGATTTTTAGTTTGGCGTGTTTTGAAAATTGCAATTGAATCTGACTCAAACTTTCCCCGCCTTTTTGCCTCCGGTTTTGCCATTATTTTAACAGCCCAATTTTTTATTAATATTGGGATGAATTTATCCATATTACCGGTTGTGGGAATTTATCTGCCGTTTATCAGTTATGGAGGGTCGGGGTTAATTGGAAATTTTGTGAGTTTGGGTATTTTGCAAAGCATAAAAACCCGTAGATAACCTGGTTATACAATCGGGCAGGACTTATCCACACCCTTGCCTCAAAACAAGGGTTTTTTTGTTGTTTTAATTCTGGTATAATAAACAAATAAAACACAAGCAGGCCAAAAAACTTTAATTTGTTTTTGACGTGAAAAAAACAAAAAAACAAACCAAGAATAAGATAGTTTTTAAATCTAAAAAAGCAGGAGCAAATACTGTCCCAAAAATAGCCCGCAGTTTTGTTTTACAGAAAAACGAAAAAACGCTTTTAGAAGAGAAAGCGACACTTGCCTGGACATGGAAAAAAAGGACTGAAAAAAAACCTGCTAAAACAGCTGATTTTAAAGCCAGCAAAGGGTTTTTTGATTTTCCAACATCCAGTGTTTTTGCCAAGGTAAAAGAATCAGCGCCAATAAATCTCCATAATATTGTTTCGGCCCAAAGAGTTTACGCCAAAGGTTTTGGGCCAGAATCAGAGTTCCAAAACTTCCTCAAAAACAACACAGTTCTTGTGTTATCCGGCCTGGCAG
>MHPP01000030.1 GCA_001822095.1 Candidatus Staskawiczbacteria bacterium RIFOXYC1_FULL_38_18 | reverse complement strand
CAGAAAGGAGTAAAAATGGCGAAAAAAAGAGAATATACTTGGTATTTGGAGCCAAGGGGCGATGTTGCCCGTTCAAACGAAGTATTGGGGAAGAACCTGGGCGAGGAAAATGCGTTTCAGGGCGTAGAGTGCGCAGACGGCGTAAGGCGTAATCTCTGGAGGTGCCCCTCCGCTATGGTCTTCATGCTTTGGAGCAGCCGCAAAACGCTTCGTATAGTTTTTGGTATTTTTTGCCAGGAGGGCAAGGGTAAAATAAGGAGAGCTACCCGCTGGTACGGGAAAACTGTATCAAAACCAAGAAAAGGGTCTACATATGTCTGAAAAAATGTGCGGAGAGTGGCCAGGAAATTCTACAACGGAAAATTTCCTTGCAAGGGATTTTGTCGAGTTTGAATATAGAAACAAAACCGGCAGGGTTCTTGTTAAAACCGCATGGGTTGTTCTTTACCGAAAAAAAGATGTTCCTGTGGGTTTTGTTCCCATACTTTTTCTCGGAAACGACGGAAAACTCCCTCTGCCGGTTCCCGCAAAAAGGATCCGGCTCGCCAGTCCGGCTCCATACTAAAAGCGTCCCGATGCTATCGCGAACGCTTGTTTTTTTACTTCCTTTAAATCAACTAAGCAAATATAATGCGCCCTCGCCTTTTTTATTAATTCCGGCCGCGTTGCCTTCGTCCGTATCTATATGCATGCATAACTTGTAATTATCCTTTACTCTCACAACTATTTCTTCAAATACTACTGGGCGAGAACCGGCAACTCTTACAGAAATAATCTCTCCGTTTTTAAGCTTATATTTTTGGGCTTCATCTGTTCCGCAGTGAAGATGGCGTTGAGCAATAATTAGCCCCTCGGTTATTTCAATCTGCCCGGCCGGACCCTTTAGAATAGCACCGGCAGATCCGCTTAAGTCTCCTGATAATTTTATTGGAGGCATTATTCCCGAGCTGGCGACATCTGATAAGGATATTTCAATTTGAGTTTTTTCTCTTATCGGCCCCACCACTCTGATATTTTTAATTTCTCTTGAACCAAATTTAATATCCACTGTTTCCTGACAAGCAAAATCAGACGGCTGGGAAAGCTGTTTTAATTCCTTAAGCTTATATACTTTGCCAAAAAGTTTTTCTAAAATATCCTGCGACAGATGACAGTGCCTTGCCGAAACCTCAATTGGAATTTTAATATTTTTTTTAAACATCATACGCCAAGTTAAACGCCTTAATATTTAATTCCAAATATTTTTCCGGAATGCTGTTTTTTATGGCCTGCAAAAATGATTCCTTTTTAATTGGGATTAAGTTCTTAGCCGAAGCCCATCCCAAAAGATAAATTCCGCTCACAACTTCTTTGCCCAGTTTTTCTTTGCAAATTTCTGAAGCCGGAACAATGTGCATTTCATTTTTTTCCGCACCAAGCTGTTTTTTAATTTCTTCTTTGCTTAGCGTGCCCTGAAACGGAGATGTATATTCGTTGATTAAAAATTTTGTGTTTTTTCCGGATTTTTCCGTTTCACGCAAGGCTTCTAGCATCTCCATGGAAATTATCAGGTCAGCTTTTCCAATTGGAACCAGCGGAGAATATATTTTTTTCCCAAATCTTAGATGTGTTCCCACGCTTCCGCCTCTTTGCGAAAGCCCGTGCAGTTCGGAAGATTTAACGTCGAGTCCTTCAACAAATGCGGCTTCAGCAATTAAAGTCAACAAAGTAATAATCCCCTGCCCGCCCACGCCATTAATTATGATATTAAAATTTTTATTGGTCATGCCTGTCGGCTTTTTGCCTTTTAGCTAGTAATGCGCAAATGCGCTTGCAAACTATTAAAGAAATCTCCTCTTTGTTTAAAAATTCTCTGATAGTTTCCTCAAATTCTTTAATATTTATAGGATCTAAAACCTTAATGTGTTTTACTCCGCACGAGCGGGCAATTCCCTCAATTTCCAACTCTTCGGTTTCCTCTTTTATTAAAGTCTTGCCCATTCCCGGATTTGCCTGGTGGCCTGTCATTGCGGTTATTCTGTTGTCCAAAATAACCATTAAAGGCGAAGACTTGTTATAAACCGCGTTTATCAGGCCCGCAATGCCCGAATGAAAAAATGTGCCGTCGCCCATCATTGCGACGGTCTTCTGTTTAGTAGACTTACTAACGCCATGGGCAATACCGATGGAAGCGCCCATTGAAAAAAGGGTGTCTTGCATATTGTGGGGAGAAAACCCGGCAATCATGTTACATCCTATGTCGCCCGTAAAAATTGCGTCTGGCGCCATTCTTTTTAGCGTTGGAAATATATACCAATATGGACAGCCCTCACATAACCGCGCAGTTCTGCGCGGAATTTTCAATTTAAAATTTTCAATTTTTAATAATTTAGTTTTTATTTTTAGAATTTTTGACAGAGCAAAAACAATTTTATCTGCGTTCAACTCTCCTACTTCCGGCAACAAATCTTTGCCGTGAATTTCTACTTTTGAATCTTTTGCCAGGCGCGTTATTTCTTTTTCCAAATATGGATTCATTTCCTCGGCGACCAATATTTTCTTCTTACCTTTAATAAAGCTTGAGATCAGTTTTTCTGGCAACGGATAAAAAAATCCCAATTTTAAAACAGGGATATCCAGCCCCATTGTTTCAAGCGCGTCCAAAACATGCAAATAAGAAATTCCCGAAGCTATTATTCCAAATTTATTATTTTTTTTGCCAATAATTTTATTAATTTTATTTTTTTCAGCAAAATCCCTTATCTTTTCTAGTTTTTCCAAAAGCTCTTTTTTCATTTCCATTGTCCTTGGGGGCATTGTTGAAAATTGGCGCGGATTTTTGATGAATTCTCCGATTTTTTTTGTTTTATTTTTTACTTCAGCAAACTCAACCGGCATTCTTTGATGAGCAACCCTTGTGGTGGATCTTAAAATTACGGGAATATTAAATTTTTCAGAAATCTCAAAACCTAATTTTGTAAAATCCAAACATTCCTGCGGATCTGACGGATCTAAAACAGGTATTTGAAACAAATATGCATAGCCTCTGGAATCTTGTTCAGATTGCGCCGAGCTGTGGCACGAAGGGTCATCTCCCACAAAAATAACCATTGGAGCCTTGGTTCCGGTGTAGGCTAAGGGGAGCAGGCTGTCTGCGCAAACATTTATTCCAAAGCTTTTCATATTCACCAGGCTTTTCAATCCCGAAAAACTGGCGCCGATTGCCGCTTCCAGGCCTGTTTTTTCGTTTGTTGACCATTCGGCGTAAATTCCTTTCTCTTTTGCAATTTTTCCTAAATTATCCCCAATTTCAGCCGAAGGGCATCCCGGATATCCGGAAACAAAATCCACCCCAGCTTCCAAAGCGCCTTGAACTACTGCGTCATTTCCCAACAAAACTTTTTTCATATTTTATTTTTCTTTATTTTTACCCTGCTACCCACCCGCCGTCAACAATCATAGTTGATCCTGTCATATATGACGACTCGTCTGACGCCAAAAATAAAACCGCGTTGGCAATTTCTTCCGACCTACCCTGCCTTTTCATTGGAATTGGAGCAAGCATTGCCGATCTTTGTTGGTCTGTCATTTTTATCGCCGAGGCTCCAGGAGTATCAATTGCTCCCGGGGCAATGCAATTTACTCTAATATTAAATGGAGCCAATTCCAGGGCCATTGCTTCTGACATTGCAACAATCCCTCCCTTTGAGGCGCAATAATGCGTTAATCCCACAAACCCGACTCCCACCTGCCCCATTGCAATTGAGCTGATATTCACAATAGAACCCGATTTTTGCTTTACCATTTCTTTGGCGCAGGCTTGCGCCATTAAAAAATACCCCTTTAAATTAACATCAATTACTTTTTCAAAATTTGCTTCGGGCATTTGCAAAAAAGGCTCAAACGGAAAAATGCCTGCATTGTTTACAAGAATATCTATTTTAGAAAATTTTTTCAAGACTTCCAAAATTAAACTGTCAATTTCCGCTTTTTTGCTTACGTCGCATCTTATTGCAATTGCCTCGCCTCTTTGTTTCTTTATTTCGTCAACAACAAGCTGGCATTCTTCTAAATCCGAAACAACAACCCTTGCTCCGGCTTGAGCAAGTTTCAAGGCGCCTGCCTTCCCCATCCCCCTTCCGGCTCCGGTGATTATTGCTGTTTTTCCTTTCAAATCACAAAACTTTGCCAATGTTTTATTTAATCCAAACATAGTAGTTAATTTTTAATTTTAAATCTAAAATTTTAAATTCGTTTTTGTATTATATCACAATGCGCAGGTAAAAAAATAGCCCCGGCCTTCAGCCAGAGCCATTTTCGTCCATTTTTAAATTACATATCCTCCCCTTCGTCCGGGTCGTCACTTTCCACCATTTTTTCCATCATGCTTTGTTCCATTTCTTCTTTTGACATTTTTTCAGCCATTTCCTTGCCCTTTTCAGGATGAACTTTTTTGACGTGCTCCGTTGCCATTTCCATTACTTCCTCCCTGCTTCCCGCGGTAGCTACATAATCGCACGTCACGCCCATATTTTTACAACTTAGGGAATACATTTTCATAATTTTTTTATTTTAATAATATTATTAGCGGTTAAATAATCTTCTAAGCAATGTCCTTTTTTGGCTAAGCCCTTTTTCCGCACCCGAGTCAAACGATGCGCCATACCACAATAATTGGCGCTGTTCTTTTGGCGCGGGCATAAATTTTATGCGGGCATTTGCGTATTTTTTAAATACTGCGTTGTTTGTTGGAGCCATAATTATTTTTTATTTTATAGTTAATAAGGTCTGTGAATTAAAGATATCATAGAGTTTGTTAAAACTTTGTTAAGATGTATAATAAAAAAAATGAACAAAAAAAACAGCTTTACTTTATTTTTAGCAGTTATTTTAATCGCCTTATTTTTTATGACGCTTTCTTTTACGCAGGAAAAAAATACATTTATTCCCAATATGCCCTTACCAGCGGAAAAAGAATGGGGCGCCTATGTCGCTCCAAAAGCCGGAAGTTTTGCTGATTTTGAGAACCTTATAAGGCGACAAGCAAATATGCAGGCAATCTTTGTTGGGTGGAACGATAGTTTTTCTTTTTTAAATTATTCAAATATAGCTACACTAAACAAAACTTTAGTTATTTTTTGGGAACAGTATAATGTAACCTTAGACAGCATTATAGCTGGAGATTCAGATTATTACATAAAGCGATTTGCAACTGACGCAAAGGCTTATGGAGGACAAATAATTTTGGTCCCCTTGCATGAAATGAACGGCGAATGGAGTCCGTGGTCTGGAACTGTTGGCAATAATTCGCCAGAAAAAGTTATTCTAGCTTATCGGCATATTCATGATTTATTTTCTAATACAAACAACGTCAAGTGGGGATGGGCGGTAAATAATGAATCTGTGCCAGACACTCCGCAAAACCAAATAGCCAACTATTATCCCGGCGACGCCTATGTTGACTATGTGGGAGTGGACGGATTTAATTTTGGAAACCCGTGGCAATCATATGATGAAATATTTTCCTCCGCTTTATCTCGGCTAAAAAAATACAACAAGCCTATCTACATTTTTTCAATGGCTTGCGCGCAGGGTTCACAAAAGGCAGACTGGATAACAGACGCCTTATCTAAAATAAAATCCGATCCGAGCATCACGGGGTTTATTTGGTTTAACGAAGATAAAGAGCAAAACTGGCTGATAAATTCCGACCAGCAAGCGTTGCAAGCCTTCCAAAACGCCATAAAATAAAATTATATAAGCTCACGCGCAAAGGAGCGTTTTTTTATTATTAAAGAAACATTACAAAAGTCTTTACATCAACGCTCGCTGTTGGTAAAAAGAGATTAAAGTATTATTAAAATCGAAGTCCGTTTAATTACAGGCCGATTGCGCAACCTGTTTGTAATTTTTGGATTTTATTTCTGCCTATGGAGCATTAAGTTAAATATTATCAGGAATACTCTTAACATTTAATTTGAATGCACAATTTACAGAAGTCTAAATTCTTTGCCAGTATAGCAATATTTGCCGTGTTGGCAATAGCAAGCTTGAATGTTCAGACATCATCCGCCGCAACAGCATCATCAACCCTTAGCGGAATCTCGCAAAATCTTTCCTGGGCAAAACAGGCCTACCAAAATATTTATTCGGCGCTTCTGCAAAAAATTTCCTTAACAAGAACTGCAGCAAAACCTGCCCCGTCAAAAACCGTGGCAGCAGCGCCGGCTCAATCAGCGTCAAAACCCAGCAAAAAAACTGCTCCGGCGCCTGCTCCAACCCCAACTCCAACTCCGGCTCCGGCACCCGCGCCAGAACCTGCGCCCGCCCCAGAACCGCCAACAACCAGTTCTGGAAAATTGTGGGGTGCCTTCCTATCTGACGGAAACGCATCTACGTTTGAGTCGTTAGTCGGCAAAAAAATGGACATTCAGGCGTTTTTCTACGGATGGGGCGATTCGTTTCCCAAAAATAGCGACAAAAGCAGAACTCTCCTGATTTTTTGGGAGCAGTACGGGACAACCCTAGACCAAATAATCGCAGGCAATTCGGATTCATACATTAAGCAATTTGCAGCCGATGCAAAAGCTTATGGAGGACAGGTAATTTTGGCTCCGTTTCACGAAATGAACGGCGATTGGGACCCTTGGGGAGGAACAGTTGGAAACAATACTCCGGCTAAAGTTGTTTCTGCATGGAAACACGTACACGATGTATTTGGAAGCGCTTCCAATGTAAAATGGGATTGGGCTGTTAACAGCAACTCCGTGCCAAACACTTCAGCCAACGCAATTGCAAATTATTATCCGGGTTCCGCCTATGTTGATTATGTGGGAATAGACGGATTTAACTTTGGAAACCCATGGGAAACCTACACAGACATATTCTCTTCTCCAATACAACAATTAAAAGGCTACGGAAAACCCATTCTGATTTCTTCAATGGCTTCAGCGGCAGGATCACAAAAAGCCGCCTGGATAACAGATGCTTTGTCAAAAATAAAATCAGACTCAAGCATCGCAGGATTTGTATGGTTTAACCAAAACAAGGAACAAAATTGGCTGGTAAACTCCGATCCTCAGTCTTTGCAGGCGTTCAAGAACGGAATTTAAAACAGAAAGGATAACAAAAAAGCCCTTAAAGGGCTTTTTTGTTATTGGGTCATCATGCCCACCCCCTGCGCATTTGTAACTGTTTTGACATTTTTAGATTTAATATAATCGCAAATTGCATTTAAAGTTTGGGGCGTGGAGCTAAACTGCGAACCGGAATTATCTATTCCATGGAAAACCAAAATAATCCATGTTTTGTTTTTAATCGCATCATCAATCCATTGCTGGACTTGCGCTAACGTTGTGGATGCGTCAACGGTTTTGCTTCTTAACGCGTAAGGATTGTTGTTTTTATAATTTTCTCCTTCATTGCGCGCCAAAGCCGTGCGACTGCCTGTAAATCCGGCTTCTTTTACAATCTGATCAACAAGGCTATTATGCGTGCCAAAAGGAAAAGCAAAAGTGGAAATTTTGGCCCCCAAAGATTCCAAAAAATTCTTTGAACCAATAATTTCCTCTCTCAAATCAGCATCAGAAAGAGTTGTCAGGTCCCTGTGGGTTTTGCTGTGGCCCCCTATTTCATATCCCTTAGATTGCAGTTCCAGCATTTGCTCTGCGGTAATTGAACTGGAATTGCCCAGCTCTCCGCTAAGGACATAATTTGTGCCTTTTAGTCCGTGGCTGTCTAATATGGGCACCCCGTTTGTATAAAATGAAGGCAGGCCGTCGTCAAAATTCAAGGAAACCATTCCCTGGTCAAATGTTAACGAATTAGCTTGCGACAAAGAGTAATCGTCCACAAACAAAAATCCTGCGGAGCCTATCAAATGGAAAACCGTAACAGAGACTGCGTTGGATGGCGCAGTAAAAGAGCCTAAAAATTGAGTCCAACCCGGAGAAACTATGCCGGCTCCCAATGGCAGATAGGAAACTGATGTATCCGCGTAAGTAAATCTGGCCACCACCTGAGTTGCAGTGTCTGATTGATAAAAATTGGAAAATAAATATTGCGCTCCGGGGGTGACGGCCGTTTCGACAAAATGCCATTTTGCGTCCCCGTCGATGTAATTGCTGATTGTTATACCTGCGCCCTTGCCCGTACGTCCGGTAATTGGGTAATTAAAAACAGCATTATTGCTCCCCCATCCTGCCGAAAACCAATTGTCTGGGGTTGCTGATCCATTTTCCAAAGAGGGATTTAATATCAAGTTTGAATAAGTTGCCGGAGCGCAAGCAGAGGAACTATTTGAGACCGAAACTAAAATAAACGTTGACCAATTCTTCCCGCTTATATCTTTGGCTGTTGCAGAAACTTTGTGCATTCTATTGGTTGTACTGCATGTGTCCCAAACCGCGGAGTAAGGAGCGCGTGTTAGTGGCGGGCCAAGGGGAATATTATCTATATATATCTGAAGCTGCGACACAGCAGAATCATCTGATGTTTTCACGCCCACACCAACGGTTCCCGAAACAGTTGAAGCATTGCGAGGACTTGTTATTGTCACAAAAACAAACGGCGCTGCCGATACATAACTTATTCCGTAAAACGGAGATGCAACAACAGCCAAAGCCGAGAGAACAGCAATGATTCTTTTTACTTTTTTAAAATAATTTTGATTATTTTCTTTCATATTTTTTTATTTAATATTTTTTTCTAAATTAGAAATAACATTTTTCACAACTGCGTAGTTTGACCTGTTGCTTTCAACCGCTGCATAAACCGCCAAGGAAGCAGTGCCCACCACAGAAAAAAATACCAATTCAACTATTCCTGCAATAAGAAAAGCGGAAAATATTTTTCTGGCTAAACGCATTTTTTTTGAGGCAGTTTTTTCTCTTTTCTTAGGACCGATAAAATTTCCTGCCTTAACCGCAAATACAATTGCCACGTGCGTTATTGTTGATAGCCCAAAACCCGGATTGATCATATTTTTATTTTATTATTATTACATATTTACTCTTTCCGGTTTAACCCAGGAAAGATTTCTTCTTCTAAAAACCACTTCTTTCACAAATTGTTCCAAAAACACATAAGCGTTTACATATTTTAAAAATATATAAGCTGGAAGGTATTTTAACGTGTCATATCTTTTTTCTTTTACAGACCCGTATCCTGCCAAAAGCAAAACAATAAAGGAATATATCACCAAAAGATAAGCTGTCAAATATAAATTTAGAAGCGGTACCAAAAACATAACAAACGAATAAACCAGCCCTTCTATATATATAAAAGAAAGCTCTAGGGCCATGCCCGGGCTGTCAGGAACGCCAAAGTGCTTTATAAAACATTGCCATCCGCCCGCAAACCAGCGCCTCATTTGGTTAATATAGGTTTTCAGGCTTGAGGGGTCCTGAGTGTAGCAAATTGCCTGCCTGTTATATTTTATTTTGTTTTTTGTTTTATGGAATCTGTAGGTAAAGTCCAAATCTTCTGCCAGCGTATCGTGGCTAAAAGAAATTTCTTTTCTAAAAATTTCTGTCCTAAATGCCCCGGCGGCGCCGGGTATTACAAAGACAAAATTTAAATATGCCTGCGCCAGTTTATCTATGTTCTGCCCCACCGCATAATCTATTGCCCGGCAAGCGGTAATCCAATTAAATTTCAGGCTCTTTACGTATCCTGCCACTGCCGAAATATTGCGGTCGGCCATTTCTTTCTCCATTATTTCCACAAAACTTTTGGAAAGCATCGTATCCCCGTCTGTTGTAATAAAAACATCTCCCGTAATAAACTTTAGCCCGAACTCTTGGGCATAGCTCTTGTTCCCTGTATTTTTTAAGGTTTTTACTACTTTAATTTTGTCGCCATATTTTTTTAATATATCCGGGGTGCTGTCGGAGCTTGAATCATCTACCACAATTATTTCGTCTGCCGGCCTTGTTTGGTAAAGACAAGAATTTATACATCTTTTTATGGTAAGCTCTTCATTATAGCAAGGTATAAGAATAGAAATTTTCATACATTTTACCTTAATCTTTTTCAATAAATTCTTAATGAATTTATTTATCTTCTTAGTTTGTTTTCGTATTCGTACCGGATAACAATCACCTGCGACCACCAAGGATTTACCTTATAAACTCTGTTTAAAAACATAGCCGCGGACTTGTGGCCGTTTTTTTTGACATCAAACTTATCCAAAATTTTTCGCCAGTCGTTAAAACTTCTTCTGGTCCTCTTTATAATTACCTCCTCTTTAATGTCTTTGTATCCTTTTTTTGGCATAATAAGGGATTGTAATATTTTCAATTAAAAAACAGATTAAAAACCCCCCAGAATAATCCTAAGGGGTTAAAACGCGCGTCAAAAGCTTAATAATTTTTCAGGTTGTCACGTGATAACCGGGCTCTCCTCTCCTTTTCTTAAAAGATTATGCTCTACAATATGCATTATAACATCCGCCAGGGTTTTTAGCCCAAGAAACAAAACCAGCGACCCTCCATAAACAGAAAAAAAAGCTATCATAAAGTGCATGGGAATTATTCTTGCATAAGGGTAAAACATCAGAGTGCCGATGTTTTGCTTTTTGGTGTCGCGGGGCCTGTTGTAAAAATAAGAAAAAAAGTGGTTAAAGAAAAAAAGCAAGGCGGCGGGCAAAATATATTTAAACCCTGAGCCCATGGCCCCTGCCGTGCCAGCAGAAAGAGGGCCTGCCAAAAGGAACGCCATGTAGCCAAAATGGAAAAATCCGTAGTGCAACAAAAAGAAAAACGCTGTAAATTTTTTTGTATGTTCTGTGGGCTCAGCCGGCCTGTTATTTATTCTAAACCCTTCAGTGGAAAACTCTTTTAACTGCAGTATTCTGATAAAATTAAAAATCCCAATGATTACGCTTTGTAGCCAATACACCCACATTATGTCAAAAAGGCTCCAATTTTCGTTTGTCGCAAAATATATTGTTACAATGTTAGAAAAAACTAAAAGCCACAACGACTGGTCAAGAACCAAATTTTTCCTCAACAAACTCCCCTCCTTCATATTCTTTTTCAGGTTGTCCTACGACAACCTGACTTAATTTTATTATTTATTTTCTTTGTTTCATTGATTTTTGCCATTGATGGCGGAAATGTAGTTGCAGTAGTCGCAGTCGGGTTTAGCTTCTGGGATTTTATCGGTATTCAAACATTTGTGGGCCTCAATAATGGTTTTTTCCACCCAAGAATCATTTCCCTTATAGGCAATTAGCGTAATGTTAAATTCCAGTTTGGCGTCAAAAGCTTTTTTATCTTTGTCGCCGTTGCAATAAACAAAATATCCCGTATCAGAAACCCTATACCCGTTTTGGCGGAAAAGCCACTGATAAATTTCCATTTGCCTTTTGTACCCGTCTTGCCAATCTTTATCAAGTTCATTTATTTCCTCTGCTTTTGAAGTTGCTTTATAATCTACAATAATATATTCTCCTTTAGAGTTTATCCAAAGGTCATCAATTGCGCCGGTAATTAAAAAATTTGTGGCCGGGTGCAAAAATTGTATTCCGGTAAAATTTGTTCGCCATTTGTCTAAATCTTTATGCGGAGCGGGTGTGGCATCTACCCCATATTTTTCAATTAAGGGATGTTTTGCTCCATGCGCGCGAAAAATATCAAACTCCAGTTTTAACAAATAGTCCACCGCCGAGTTTAAAGAAAAAGGAAATCCGGGCGGCCGGCCAATGCCCAGTCTGCGGTCATAATAAAAACAACGAGGACATTGAATAAACAAATCAATTTTTGACCTTGATAGTTTAAAACTCTCCCCCGCCTTCGGATCATATATCCCTCTGGTTTTATTTGCATTATAGTATTCTGACATTATGATTTAATCTTAAAAATCTTTTTATTTGCCTCCTGAAGAATTTTAAGTGTTGCGTGCACTGAAAGATTGTCGCTCAATAAAAGCACTAATTTATCATTTAATTGATCAAGCAACGGAGTCAAAAATTCATCAGCCCATGACGGCGACAAAGTTAATATACCAGTAAAATCTATTTCCAACTCTTCGTCTTTAGAAAGCTCGCGCAATGTTGGCTGAAATGCCCTAAACGCCTCGCTTCCCAGCTCCCTGGATATTAATGTTGTGCCAAATTTTTCTAATTGTAATTTCATATATTTTTATTTATTTTTTTTAAAACTCTATTTTTGCCAAACATCCTCGTACCGTATTTTGGCCACGCGTAACGCGAAACACCTTGTCCAACCCCTTCATGCGAACTTCGGCATCGCCACTTGTGTAGAATAAATCAATTGGTCCTTCAATAATAACTTCGCGAACAAGCTTTAATCCATTACCCCGTTTTTCGGGTGCTCTACCGGAAACAAATTCTGTAAAAGCAACCTTTACGGCATCCACATGACTTTTAAGTTCTGGACGCACCTTGCTCAGTGTCTCTAAAATTCCCAAACCCCTGTCAGCCAAAACAATTTTTCTTTCTTCTAAATTATACCCAAAAAAGATTCCCGGAGTATCCGGCCATTTTCCTATATTATGAGCAAACGAATTATCTCCAATTTCTCCTGCAACAAGAACAATCAAAGAATATAGTTTCTCAAAACCCGGCTTTTGTATTAAACCATTCTCCATTTTTGTCAGCCTTGCGTTAAAAATAGAACTTGTAGCACAATAAAATGTAGCAGGAAATTCTGCGCCATTTTTTATCCATTCGGAGGCAAAGCCCATCAATTCACTGGAAAAAACCTCCAAATCTTTTTCTCTATAATATCTATGAGTACCACCTTCTTTTCTTATAGCCACCAATTTACCACTTTCATCCCAACGACGAAGAGTATTCAAAGAAACCCCGAGATATTCGGCAGCCTGACTAATTATAAGTAATTTATCAATCATATTTGTATTGTATCATATAATTCAAAACTATACAATAGTTGCCCAAATCTACCCAAAAATCCACTAATCTACCCATTTTCACAACAAAACTATGCATTTTCGGCCAATTCCAAGCCTTTAGACCGCGACAACTTAAAACTCTCCCCCGCCTGCCCCGAGTTATGTTTAAGAGGGTCATACATCCCCCAACTTTTCTTTGCATTATAGTATCCCGTCATAATTATTGTTTCTCCATTAATTTTTTTAAAATTAGATCACCTCAAATCCTAAACTTTTTAGATAATTAAATATCGTATCATAAAAATTAGGGTTGCGCGTTGGATCCTCGTTATCTCCATGAGGAACAACTATAACCATTCCTTGTCTTGCACGAGTAAGTAAAACCCGATAAGCATTTTTTAAATAGTTTTGCCTTTCTAATTTTTTTATAATAATCCGCGATAAATTGGATAATTATCTTTAATTATTTGTTTCCATTTTGCGGTTTCGTTACCGTTTCCTAAATCGTTTTTGTGATAAACTAAAAGGACATTTACCGAATAGGTGTCCTTGTGGACTGCCACAATACAACGGTTTCCGGAGGTTTTTTTTGATTCATTTGTGCCATGCACACGGAATTCAGTTTTTGCAATTCTAATATTGCCTCTGTCTGTTATTGTTTCTGCAATAGATGTTTCCAATAGGGAATCAAATCTTTGAAACTCTTGGCAAATAGCTTTCCATGTTATGTCCCATGCACCCTTATATTTTTTTCTAAAATTTTTAATAAAATGTCGTTCAGCGTACGGCTGAACTGATACGGAATAATTAGTAGACGTCATCTGGATCCTGCTGGGTAATCAATTCATAGGGGATGATTTCATCCGGTTGGCAAATTTTATACGGCAGCTGATTATGAGTAAAATCTACTATTTCATTAGTTTTTTTGCTCTTCCATTTTTCGGAAATTTTATCTATCAAATTAATTTCATTTTCTGATAACGAGTTAAGACTCTGTCTACCAGATGCATCGTTTTCTGAAATCAAAATCATATCACCCTTTCTATCAATTGAAATTTTTCCATCACCTTCAAGCTCGTCTATTGCCCTAAAATATAAATCGGGAACAGGACCATATTGAATTCTGCGATATTGCATACCACTCATACTTTCTAAATGACTATAAAACCATGCAAAATCAGCCAAATAAAGTATTTTTGCTAATTTTGTTTTTAATATTTTACCATCAGTGGCTGTAGCTTTTCGTAAATAGGCCAAAATCATTTCCTTGTATTTTTGATAATTTGGCTTTAACCCCCCTTCAACGTCACAAAGAGAAATACCAAAAACGTCAGCTAAATTAGTAGCCTCAGATAAGCTTAATTCATTTTTACCTTGTTCAAAAGCAACATAAGACGAACGAGAAATACCTATTTTTTTTGCAACATCGGCTTGCGATAACCCCTTTTTAGTTCTGATGTCTTTAATAAATTTATAATAGTTTTTAGTCATATATTTTGTTTATATATTAAGTATACTCCTTCCAGATTCTATGTCAAGATATTAAACAATCAATGTCTATTTTTTAGACATTCTAAGGACGCCTATAACTTACATGGTTATTTGACAAAAGGGATAAAAAGATTAGTATTAAGCGGGGTATTTACCGAAGATCTTTTACAAGTATTTATAAGGGGAAAGCCATGGATATGTTGCAAACAGCAATTTTTGACGCAGTGGTCATTGGAGATGCCAAGTTGGCTGGAAAGCTGGCAAAAACAGCTTTGATAAGTCAGCAAGACCCGGAGCAATTGATTGTTGAGGCCATTATTCCCGCCATGGAGGAAGTTGGCAATCGCTTTGAGTGCAATGAATATTTCATTCCCGAACTATTAATTTGCGCCCGCGCATCCCGATTTGCACTGGAAATACTTACGCCGGCAATTAAAAGCAAAAGCGTAAAAAAGAAGGGCGTGGTGATGACGGGGGTTATTCAGGGAGATTTGCACGACATTGGAATTCAAATTATTGGCCTTTTGCTTGAAGGCCATGGCTTTGAGATTGTGCACCTTGGAGTTGACGTGTGCAAAGAACGGTTTGCCAAAAAGGCCGGTGAATGCAACCCAAACATCATTGCAATCTCTTGCGCAAACACCTGGAGCCAAAAAGCACTTGAAGAATGTGTGACATTCCTCAACCAAGTTGGCTTTAGAGGCAAAGTGATGATTGGGGGCGCGTTTGTTACGCCAGAAACCGCCAAAGAATTTGGCTGTGCCTATGCAAAAAATGCCGTTGAGGCAATTAAGCTGGCGCGAGAAATGGTTCCCTTAGATTAGTTTAAACAGGCTCCCGTAAAACGGAGCTTTTTTTATTTCGTGCGCGTGGCGCGGGCGCGATATACGTGATATAATATATAAATTAAATTTTAAATTATGATAATTTCATACATTTTTTTGGTGGTTGGGTTTCTTGCGCTTCTTAAGGGGGCTGATTTTTTGGTTGACGGAGCTTCTTCTGTTGCCAAAAAACTGGGCATTTCTTCACTTGTTATTGGGCTGACAATTGTTGCCTTTGGAACTTCGGCTCCCGAATTAATAGTAAATATTTTTGCCAGTTTACAGGGTAATACAGATATTGCCATTGGAAATATTTTGGGAAGCAATATTGCAAACATTCTTTTAATTCTTGGAATTTCGGCAGTAATTTTTCCCTTGTCTGTAACAAGCGGAACTGTGTGGAAAGAAATTCCTTTGAGCTTGCTGGCCATAGCTGTTATGGGAATTTTGGCAAATGATATGTTAATTGATAAAAACGGTTTTTCGGCAATAACCAGAATTGACGGCTTAATACTGATATCATTTTTTATTATTTTTCTTTATTACACTTTTGGCATAAGCAAGGTTGACCCCGGTGAAGGGCCGTCTATTAAAACCACATCTTCTTGGGTTTCTTTTTTTAAAATTATTTTTGGGCTTGTTGCCCTAACCATTGGCGGAAAATTGATTGTTGATTCGGCGGTTGCAATAGCTTCGGCTTTTGGGGTTAGCCAAGCCCTTATTGGGCTGACAATTGTTGCTGTTGGAACTTCTTTGCCGGAGCTTGCCACCTCGGCTATGGCAGCTTACCGAAAACAGTCCGATATAGCTGTGGGCAACATTGTCGGCTCAAACATTTTTAATATTTTTTGGATTTTAGGAGCCAACGCCGTCATAAATCCTCTGCCTTTTTCATCTTTTTTAATGAGGGACGTTATTGCAACAATTATTGCAACTCTTGCGCTTTTCTTTGTTATGTTTATAGGAAAAAAACATGTTATAGAAAGATGGCAGGGGTTTGTTTTTATTCTCTTGTATGCAGGGTATATTGGTTTGCTGATTTTTCAGGAAATTAGCGGCTAAGACCTGCGTTTATGGTATAATGTCTCTATGAAACAGAAAGAGGCGCTGGATATTTTAAAAGCCGGATACAATGTTTTTTTTGACTGGGGCGCCGGGCTCGGGAAAGACTTTTTTGCTGAATGAATATATAAAATATTTGCGAAAAAATAATGCGGCTGAGGCAATTAAGCTGGCGCGAGAAATGGTTCCCTTAGATTAGTTTAAACAGGCTCCCGTAAAACGGAGCTTTTTTTATTAATTTTCTGACGCTGGAATAAAAAATACTTCTCCGTCAGATTGCAATCTGGAATAACCTTCTCCCAAATGATCAAAATTTGGTATTTTTATTCTTTTATTTTTTGCTTTAATTTTCTTGCAATGTTTTCCAACCGCTTCGCGGATATAATCATAGTTTGACACATGATTTTCATTTACACTGACTGTTATGCCAGATACTTTTTTCTTTGAAGCTGCCCCGCCCAATGAGGCAAAAAAATCATCTATAAATTCACTCCATTTAAGGTTTACGGGAATTTGTATTGCGTCAAGATGCCAAACCGGCTGGCCGTCTTCGGACTCGGTCTCCAAAAGATAGACATTACCAATATGGTTTTTTTCGCGAAGAACTTTTACATTATAAAGAGGAATATCCGTTTTATGAAAAGGAAGCGGGCTATCTTCTGTGCAGTCTCCGCTTACCCTCCCCGGATTTTTGTCGAGTTTTTTATTTGGCCTGGCATCCAAAGAAAATTCTTCTTCTTTTTCATTACTGCCCTTTGTTAATTTTGCCTGCGCCTCCTTTATAACCCTGCTAAATCCCTCTGCCGCTGTTTTTGGCAAACCATAATATTCTCTTATGCCCGATAATATTTTTGATTTTTCTTCCCTTTGTTCTCTAAGCTCTTTTAATCGCCCGCTAAGTTCTTTCTTTTTTTCCACGCTTGCGCCTTTCATTTGGCCAGTAATGCTTTTTTCCTCTTCTGTTTTTGTAATATTTATTTTGCCCAGCTCTGCTATTAACTCTTCACGAGTTTTGGCCAATTCAACTGTTTGGGCAATTTGATTCATACCGTCATAACTGCCAAGAATCTGAGAAAAAACAAATTTTGAAATCTCAAATGTAGTGGCGTCTTCCCTTCCCTTTAAACCAAATTCCGCATAGGCATAATGATTAACAGAATACAGGCTTTTTGAAAATTCACCGGCATAAAAATTTTGGTCTGCCAGTTTTCCGCGCAAATTTTCAAGCTTATTTGATATTTCTTCAGATTTGGCGCCCGGTAATTTTTCTTCTCCGTCAACATCCTCCATTATGCCATTTTCAAATTCATCGACTTCTTCAGGGTCTCCGGTTCTTAAGACATAAAAAAAATCCTTTGCCGGAAGGTAAATTTTATCCCATTCTTCTCCCAAAAACGTTCTTGCCTCAGCTGTGGCAGAGGCAATGCCAGCAGTAGTAAAAATATTAGATATAAAATATTTGTGCGTGTAATCATCCTCTTCAATGCCAAATCTTTGGCAAATCTTTCCCGCTAAATTTTCGTCCTCTAAAAGCTTTTTACACAGAAAAACAACAGGACTGTTCGCGCCATATAATTCTGAAATATTATCATCATCAATCCAATAATCTCCTGCTATATAGTCTGCTATTTTCTCGTCAATTGCCCCCAAATCTCCCTCGGATATCCGTCTTCCCACAGAAGTTGTTTTTCCCTCAATTTTAATTACTCCAAACGGCGCCCGTTCGGCCTTTTCTTTTTCGGCCTGCTCAGCCTCTTCAAGCTTTTCTTTCATTGCCAGTTTCACCCCGCCTTCATAAACAATTTTTACGTAGCCAATCTTCTCCAGCTCAGACTTGGGAATATTTCTCAAGGAAGAATAACTGGACATTAATTCATTAAGCCTTTCTTGCCTGGTTTTTGGCTCTGAGTTTGTTTGTTGAGAATTATCGCTTAAATCATCATTATGTTCGCTTGCGCCCTCAACAGCATCTCTTGGCATAATATTTTTAAAATAATTTTATTGTTTTATTATATTATTTCACTATTTAAGCGGGCTTGCAACTCATTAAGGTGTTTGACAAGTTTTAAGAAAAGATTATTATAATTCAACGGGAACGATCTTTGACATTGGCCAATCAGGAGTTTGAGCCATGAGAAAGTTTGCATGCGTACAGGCTTTTGTGATTATTTTTCTTACACTTCTCTCAACCGCCTTAACCCTTGGCTATTTTTCCGCCAAAGACGAACTCTTGAAGCACGAAGTGGAAATGGCAATAAAAGCCGGCCAAGCCATAAAGCTAAAAACCGCTGTGCGCAACAACCTTATTATCAGCTACGAAGAATGGAAAGAACTGATAGAAAAGCCCGACTCAGAGCAATCAAAAATTGTCAGGGCAAGAGCCCAGCTGGTTTGCAGGGCGAAAGAAGATTCCGCGCTTTACATTCTTTTGAGAGAAGGATTGACTCACGAGGAAAACAGCGCCCACGACGCCTTTTGGTCGCACTTTTCTTTGGACATCAAAAAGCTGGCTAAAAAGTGCGAAGGCCAGGATGGCATGTTCATATTGTATGTTTTTCCGATTGTGCTGGAAATGCAGCTTGAGCTGGATAAAACTTATGGAAGGCTTTTCTCTTTTGAGAGCCTGTCTGCGGGCGAAAAACTCATCATATACAGACATTTTGCCTACGAACTCAAATATCTGGCAGAAGGCAACAGTATGCCCAAATATTTGATAAAATTCAGCCAAAGGCTGGAAGCCGGAAAAAACAAATAGCCCCATTAGCAATGCCAATGGGGCTTTTTTTATGCATTCATTTTTAACCAAATGTTTATTTTATCTTAATAAAAGATTTAACATTTCCGTGTTACATAAAAATTACAACAAAAATAAATTTGCCGCGCGGAATTATTTATTTAGTTAAGCGCGACAAATTGATAGGTCGACTTCTGGAATATTTTTCAAAAAGTATTCCGGGAAAAAATTGTAATAAATATTAATTTAAAAAAATTATAAAAAATATGAACAAAGTACAAATTCAAAAAGCAATCGCAACGGCTTCTATCGTTTCAACATTACTAATGATGGGAGGCGGGCAAGCTTTTGCTTCTTTTGAAACAATTAACGAAAATACCGGCTCAGGCTCAACAAACGACACCGTAATAAGCGCCAGCGACACATTTGCCGAGTTGAACACAAATAGCCAATTGCTCTTAAATTTAGCGAGCGCAACTGTTTCTAGCGGTGGTAATACAAATTCAAATAACACGCTGGCAGGCGCGGCGGTTTCTGGCGAAGTGTCTGTTGATGGAATGTTTGTAAACGACATCAACGTTAACACCCTAGATTACACAGGAAGCTTGCTGGCCGACCCCCTTGCCGAGAACAACACCACAGGAGCCAATTCTGTAAATAATGCAATTATAGACTTAAGCACAAGCGTAGCGGGAATGAATGAAAACTTAGCGGCTCTGGCAAATTTGATTGCCGTTGATGCAATTTCGGGCAATAACGACATAAGCAACAACACAGGAAACGCTACTGCGGAAACCGGAGATGTTTCGGGAACATTGGTAACCGATAATATAGTTAACAGCAACTTTCTGAACATTATAGCAACAGGAACAGACAATCCCATTGTGGCATTAAATGACACAACCGGTTTTGCTTCGTCAAATGACGCTGTTGTAAGTGTCAGCGCTGTTGTTGCGGTTGAAAACGTTAACCTTGCTGAAATAGCCAATGACTTATATGCAATGCTTTCAAGCGGAGGCAACACGGTTTGGGGTAACACAGGAAACGCAAGCTTAGATACAGGAAGTGTTACAGGCGAAACTGTTGTGGCAAATGACGTCAACAGAAACAGCACCGTTATTACATCCGACGGAACTCCAGAAATTATGGCTTCAAACAGCACAACCGGAGCGAATTCTGTAAATGGCGCTGCGGCAATGGCATCTATTGTGGTTGTAACAGAAAATGCAAACGCATCTGAAATAAGCAACACAGTAGCAACCACAACTTTAAGCGGAGGAAATGATGTAAGCAACAACACAGGTACCGCAGATGTATCAACCGGAGACGCCTCAAACTCGGTTGCCGTTGACAACGCCGGCTCCACCAATGAAACAGAAATAGATTTGGGAACAGGGGGAGCTATGGTAGTTGCATCCAACGACACAACAGGAAGCGGATCAACAAACCAGACAGATGCAAGCCTTAATGTTGCAGTTGTTTCAAGCAACACAAACGAATCTACAATAAGCAACGATGTTGATGTATCGTCCTGCACGGGATGCAATACTGTTTCAAATAATGGAGGAGGCGGAACATCCAGTCTTACAACAGGAGATGCCAGTTCTGACGTGGCAATTTCAAATAATGTCAACGTCAACACCACAGCAATAACAACCGGCGGAGGGGCAGATGTTTCTGCAAGCAACTCAACAACAGGAGCAGGTTCTGTAAACGGTTCTGCGGCAACAGTTACAGACACTGTTGTAGTTTCCAATGTAAACGAGGCTGTCATTGTAAACAATGTTACTTCCGATTCTTTAAGCGGAGGAAATGATGTTTCCGGAAACACAGGAGGAGGCTCAGTTTCAACAGGATCAGCTTCAGCAACATTTGGAGTAAGCAATACAGGCAACGCCAACTCAACAACTGTTGAGCAATAATCGCCTGAAAATTTTTATCAAATAAAATTTTCGGAGATCTGCGGATGCCCCGTGAGCCTGCCTGTGGCAGGTAAGGGGCATCGGCAGGTTATTAAAAAAGTAATATTAATTTAAAAAAATAATATGAAAAATGATTTAAACCGTTTTTTTTCAAAATGCATCTCGTCGGTGCTTATAGCCGGATGTATTTTTTTGTCTTCCCCGTTAATTTTGCTAGCTGATGAAACAGCAGTTCCCTTGCCCGCAGAAACAGATGTTACGCCAATTTCTGCGCCTTTGGATATACAGCCGGTTATGCCCGCAGATTCATCTGCAGACACTACTACAATAATCCCAGCTGTTGATTCTTTAAATTCATCAGATCCAAGCGCATCCAATAATACAACCGGAAGCGGTTCAGAAAACATCTCAACAACAGATGTAAACAATCAAACAGATATTATAAATCAAAATTTTGCGGAAGTTTTTAATGACTCGTTTTTGAGCGCAAACACAGGCCAAAACAACGCAAATTATAATACGGGTTCCGGCATTATAGCAACCCAAAAAGCGGAGGGCCGGGGCGAATTGATTAATGTGATAAACATAAATAGCGTTAATGGGCAGGGCAATGGAGTCCCCTCGCCTGATTTAGCAACAAATACAGACACGGGAGCTGATTCAACCAATTCCAGCCAGACAAATATAAACAATGAGCTTACTGTAAAAAATGTTAACGAAGCAAATGTTATAAACAGAATTAGCGCTGAAATTGGGTCAGGATCCAACGATGCCAGTTTTAACACCGGACACGGAATGGTTGCAACGGGTGATGCCAATTTGGGTCTTAACTTTTTTTCAATTGCCAACACCAATTTATTTGGCTCGCAATTTTATGCCAACCTGCAAAATATTTATAATAACTTCACGGGAAACATAGACCTTTCAAATGAATTGGCAAACGGATCTTCTCCGCTTTCTAGCGCATTACTTAATGCGGCCAACAACAGCACGGGTGCCAACTCCAGCAATCAGGCCATTGTGAATGTTAACGACCAAACTACAATTGAAAACCAAAACACCGGAAAACTTAATAATGCGATAGATGCAAAAGTTGTAAGCGGACAGAATAAAACAAACTACAACACCGGAAGCGGCTCTATTTCTTCTGGCGATGTCAATTCATCGGTGAACGTGATTAACTTTTTAAACAGCAATATAACTTCGGGCAAGGGGCTTATAAAAACTTTGAATGTTTTTGGAGATTGGACAGGAGATTTAACTCTTCCCGCGCTGCCTTCGCCAGATTTGCTGGCAACAACCTCACCTTCGGGAAATGTCGCCGTTAATTCGAGCACAGGAGCTAACTCGGAAAATTCTGCAAATTCCAGCACAAATAATTCTGTTACTATAGATAACAACAACACAGCTGTTATTCAAAACAATGTGACAATAAAAACAAATAGCGGAAGCAACGGCGCTTCTTACAACGGAGGGTCGGGCATAGTTAATATTGGATCAGCCAGCGCGGAAACCAACGAAATGAATGTGGCAAACCTGAATATTACGGGAAACTCGTGGTATCTTGTTGTTGTAAATAAATTTGGCACATGGAATGGAGGCGCCGTCGGCTCGCCAACTTCAACTGTAATACAAACAAACGGGACTTCAACAATTTTCACTCCTCAAAACAGCGGAGTAAATGCCGCGAATAATTCAACCGGACCGGAATCAAACAGCGAAGCGGGAGCAAACATAAATCACACAACAGACATTAGCAATACAAATTCGGCGGATATAACAAACACTCTTAATATCCGAGCCATCAGCGGAGAAAACGAATCGCGATATAACAGCGGGCATGGATATATTGAAACAGGAGATGTAAGGGGTGTAAATAATATTATGAACTTTGCCAATGCCAACATCACAGTCGGCAACTGGGTGGTGGTTGTTGTAAACGTATTTGGCAACTGGGATGGAGACTTAATTTTTAATCCTGAAGGAGGAATTATTGCCGGAGATAGATGTCCTGTGTTCGCTTCCGCGTTCAACGCAAACACGTCAAACAGCACAACCGGAGCCAATTCGCAAAATAATTCTTCGTCATCAACAAGTAATAATAATTCTGCAACAAACAATAACAACTCCAACCTAAACAATACAACCAGCGGTTCGGCAACAACAGGTCAAAATAACGCAAACTATAACACAGGCAACGGCTCTGTTTCAACCGGCCAGGCAAACGCCGGCTCATCGGTGGCAAACCAGGCCAACAGCAACAACACTCAAACCGGCGCAGGAGGCTCTTCGCAAACCCAAACAACAGGAAATGATACAACAGGCTCGGGATCCTCAAATGATTCTAACACAACCGCCAATAGCAATTCTAGCCAAAGCAACACCAATAACGCAGACATAAATAATAATTTATCGGGCGCAACCAGTAGCGGACAAAATTCATCAAATTACAATACCGGCCCTGGGAGTGTTGACACAAGCTGGGCAAATATATTTTTAGATGTTCGCAACAGTGTTTCTGATAATGATATTACCATAGGAGAACTTGCAAACCAATTTGGACAAGCCGTTACAACGCCAGCTGGCGGAGAAACGCCGGTTCAAAGCCTAGAATCTGCGCCATTAACTTGTTCAGGAGTCACAATTGTTATCACTCCGGCTTCTGTTACTCTTTCGCCCGGAGGCCAGCAATTGTTTACAGCAGTTGCAAACGATCCGTTGGGGAATGCGCTAATACCCCAGCCAATTTTTACGTGGACAGGAAGCGGAGGGACAATTAACAACGACGGGCTTTTTACAGCTGCAAGCACTGCAGGAAGTTATACGGTAACGGCAACAGCCTCATACGGAAATCAGGGAACTGCAATCGTGACAATACCAAGTCCAATAATAGTTGAAACC
>MHPP01000029.1:611-26901 GCA_001822095.1 Candidatus Staskawiczbacteria bacterium RIFOXYC1_FULL_38_18 | reverse complement strand
CATAATCGTCAGAAGGTTAAAAGGAGACTTTAATAACGATGGAAGGGTTAATGATTTGGATTTCTCAATACTTATGGCCAATTGGAACAAAACTAGAACGGGCTTCTTTACGCAAGATAACGGGGAAGGAGTTGTAAACGATTCGGATTTTTCAATTGTTATGTCAAACTGGACCGTAGTAATTGCAGTTAATGAATTATTAATCTTTAATCGTTTATAAATAAAGTATAGAAATTAATGAAACAATTATGAAAATTAAAACCCGAATCGCAACAATAATATTATCCTCTGCGCTGTGCCTTTTACCGTTATTATCTCTGGCTTCGGGAACAGCTTCATTAACCCTGGTGCCGCAAACCGGTTCGTATAAATCAGGGCAAACCTTTAATGTTACAATTTATGCCGACCCTGCCGGCGGTTCAATGGATACCGTAAGAGTAAAATTGTCTTTTTCTCCCGACTCTCTGGAAATTGAAAATTTCTCGATGAACCCAATTTTCAGCTACCAGGCGGGAGCAAACGGCTTTGACAACGCAAAGGGAACTTTTTCCTGGGGCGCAGGAATTCCCGGCGGAACAAAAATAGCAAACAATTTCGGAACAATCGCATTTAAGGCAAAAAAACAAGGTTCTGCGCAAATCAGTATTAACCAGGATTCTTTGGTTCTTTCCGCAGGACAAAACCAGTTTAACGGCCAGGAAAGCTCGGCAACCTATAATTTGTTGGCAACCGTAAATGCGCCCGCTTCTACTGGCGCAGAAAAAATTGCAAAACAGCCCGCAACAGCGCAACCGGCAGCAGGGCCAGAAACCGCCCTCGCCAATACTGATAACAATGCCCTTGAGCCTCAAATTGAAACAAAAATATTCGCAAAAAATCTTACTGCTTCCCTGTTTGACTCCCTGCCGTTTAAAATAGCCACATGGGCATGGATTTTGCTAACATTTGCTTTGGTTGTTATTATTGCTGTAAAAATAATAAATAAAAATAAAAAAGTAAAAATATGAAAAAAAAATATTTACTTAAATTATTAACAACTTCATTACTGGCTGTTTTTTTGTTCAACTTTTCAGGCACAGGCTTAACCCGCGCGGCAACAAGCGATACCTCCATTGTAATACAGCCTCCCAGAATTGAGGTTGTAGCCAGCCCGGAGCAAAAACTTGCAAGAACTTTTTCCGTAATCAATCGCAGCAATTTTACCGTGAAATTAAAATTAGTCGTAAAAGATTACAAACAATCATTTGAGGATGGAAAGTTGGAATTTTATGACGCAGAAACAGAGCAGGCCTCTTTGTGGCTTATTCCGCAATACTTAGAAATAGGCTTAAAACCTCTTGAGACAAAAGATGTAAGTTTTGTTGTCAGCGTGCCGAAGGATTTTTCCGCAGGAGGCCACTATGGCGCCATATTATTGCAATCTGCGGGAAGCGCAACTAATCTTAATACAAATAATTTTGGCGAATTGGTTTTGCTAACTGTAACCAGTCCGGATTCAGCGGCAACTGCAACGGCAAAGGCGGTTAATTTTTGGACCGGCGCCATACAGCAAGGCAATCCCGTGGATTTTAACTTTAAACTCCAAAACACCGGCAATACCCACTTTAACGCAAACGCAAACCTAGTTTTGAAAAATTGGGCGGGAAAAGAAATTGATAATTACAACATAGGCCAGTTGACAATATATCCTGGCACAACCCGACTTTTCACGTGGAGGTGGAACGGCACTCCGCGCATTGGCGTATTCAGGGCAGAGGTTATGCTTTCTAATCCTCCGCCAAACCAAAATTCAAAAATTGTTGACTCGACCTGGTTTATTATTTTCCCTTGGCCAATAGCGTTGCTTGTTCTTTTTGCGGGACTTATAACTTTTGCCTTGGTAAAATACAGAAAATATATTTTTAAAAAAACGTCCAAATGGGTTGACGTGGCCCAAAAGAAAAATCTGAAAATCAGGGAAAAATTTATTCAATAAATGATATAGACAAACGCTTATGTTTGTTGTAAAGTGGAATTAATCTGAAATTAATCTTTCAAGAATAAAATTACAATATATTAACATTTAACAATCAAAAAATATGAGAGTTCTAATTATTGAGGACCAGGAAAGCTTGTCAAAACTATTAAAAAAAGGTTTTGAAAAGGAGGGATATGCCGCTGATTATGTTTTGGACGGAGAAGCCGGCCAAAAAAGGATAGAAATGCACCATTCGGATTATGATGTAATAGTTTTGGACCTGATGCTTCCAAAGAAAAGCGGATTTGAAGTTTGTAAAAGCGTTAGATCCGAGGGCATTACAACCCCAATAATTATTTTAACCGCAAAAGATAGCGAAGAAGATAAAATTACACTTTTGGATTCCGGAGCAGACGATTACATAGTAAAACCATTCAGCTTTAAAGAGCTCTTGGCAAGGGTAAGAGCCTTAACAAGAAGGCCCGAAACCTCTCTGCCCTCAGAGCTTGCCGTTGGCGACTTGGTTTTAAATCCGGCTGTTAAAACTGTATTTTTAAGAGACAAGGAGGTAAAGCTGACGCTAACCGAATTCAGGCTTTTAGAGTATTTGATGAGAAACGCCAACAAGGTTTTGGAAAGAGAGGCAATTACAACAAATATTTGGGATTTTGATTTTGATTCATTTAGTAATATTGTAGACGTATACATAAACAGGCTCAGAAAAAAAATAGATGTGGGACGAAAAAACGGCATATTAAAAACAGTGCGGGGCGTAGGATACAAAATAAGCATTAATTAAGACATAATAAAAAACAAAACTTTTAAGGTTATGTTTTTTTATTATTTACGGGTATGGAGACATAAAAAATGCTTCCCTTGTCTTTTTCTGATTTCAGCCATATTTTCCCTCCGGACTGCTCTATTAAAGATTTACACAAATAAAGTCCCAGCCCCACGCCTTCTGTTTTTTCACCCACGTTGTCCGCCCTGAATAATTTTTCGAAAACTTTGGATTGCTGTTTTTTGGGTATTCCGCAACCTGTGTCAAAAACTCTGATTATTACGCTGTCTCTAGAGCCCTGTGCTTCAACTCCCACCAATCCCCTTTCTTGAGTATATTTTATTGCATTGGATAATAAGTTTTCTAAAACAATGTCCATAATTCTTGGGTCAATCATAACCTTAGGCAAACCGGGCGGGATATCTTTTTTCAAATACAGGTTTTTATTCGTAATTTGTGGCATAACGGATTTAATGTTTTCCTCAATAATTTCCGCAATATTCACAAGGCGAGGAGACGTCTGAAAGGTTTTCATTTCTATTCTTGAAACATTTAAAAATGTTTCTATCATTTCGCTCATTTTTTTGATGTTAAGCATAATGTCGTTAAAATATTCCTCTGTTTCTTTGTTTATTTTCCCCTGCAGACCGCTTAACATCATCTCTACAGTAAGACTAACTGTTGTTATCGGGGTACGAAGCTGATGAGCGGCCAGGGATATAAATTCTGTTTTTGCGGTATCTAACCTTTTGGCTTCTGTAATATCTCTTTCTATTGCGACAAAAGACAAAATTTTACCGTTATTATCAAGAATAGGAGATATTCTTATTTCTGCCGTAAATATCTCGCCATTTTTCTTTCGGTCCTTAATTTCGCCCACAAAGGGTTTTTTGTCAAAATATATGGAGTCCCACATCTGTCCGAAAAATTTATTGGGCATATCCTCCATCCAAAAATTCGGCTTTTTCCCTATCAATTCTTTCTGCCTGTGCCCCATTATGCTTTTTACTGCCTTGTTTACATATATTATTTTTCCTTTTTCTTCTGTTATAAAAATTATGTCTGAAGCGTTTTCCACGGCAATTTGAACCTTTTTTAATTCAGCCGTTATTTGCTCCAATTTTTTGCCATGTATTTTTAGGTTTTCTATTGATTTCACGTGCTCGGACACATCAACCAGAGAAATAACAAGTCCGTAAACATAATCTTCCGCGTTTTTAACCGGCGTTATGGTCCAATCCCAATATGTTATGTCCTGCCACGGCTGGTTTTTTCGTACCAAAGGCTTTTGATTAAACTCTATTTGATTTCCGCTATCCCTGACTTTTTCAAACAGAAGCCTATTTTCTTCGCTTGGAAAAAAATCAAAATAATTTTTTCCCAGTAATTCTTCTTCAGATCTTCCGTTGTTCTGGCAATATGTGAAATTAACTGCAATAAAATTAAAATTTCGATCAATATAAGCAAGCCCGGCCCGGGTGTTGTTCATAATTGTATTCAAAACATTTTTTTCCGCGTGCAGTTTTACCTCATTTTTTTGCAACAATTCCTCGGCCTTAACCCGGGCATGTTTTGTTCTTAAGGAAATAATGCCATACGAAACATCACTTGCCAGTTCTTTGAGCAATACTATTTCTTTTTCCAGGAAAGGGTTGGGATGCTTGGAATAAATAACAATTGCGCCAAATGTCTTTTCGGCATCTTTTAAAGGAAGGGCTATAGAAGACGCATATCCGCGCCTTAGCGCTTCTTCCCTCCATGGCAAAAATTTCGGGTCTTCAAGCATATTTTGACACAAGCTTATTTGCCCTGTGCGTATTGCTGTTCCCGTAGGCCCTTGTCCGCGCTCTTTATCAGCCCAGGTAAGCTTTAATGTTTCAATATATTCTTGCTCAAAGCCTGCACTCGCTACGGGCCTGACGCTTTTATTTTCATCGTCTTCTACATACCCTATCCAAACCATTTCATATTCGCAATCATCAAATATGGTTTTACAAACATCGTTCAAGTAAGACATTTCATCGGTTGCTTTCATCAGTAGTTGGTTGCTGCTTGAGATAGTTCTTAACGTCCGGTTTAATATTTGCAGATCATTTTCTTTTTCCTTCCGTTCTGTTATGTCGGCGCCATAAATACGTATCTTTTTAAAATCTTCCAAATAATGTATTGTTCTGTGATAATATTTTTTGCCCACAACCGCTTCGTGACTGGTTGTTTTAATTTTTTTATTTATTAATTCGTTTGCAATATCCTCCCAGTCGCTTATAAACGGATGATTTAATGATTTTTCCAAAAGATCGGGAAACAGCGCCATTGCCGAAGGATTTTGATATATTATGCGCCCTTCCAAATCTAATTCTACAATAGGGTTTGGGTTAAGCCTTGGAAAAGATGCTAACCCAGCAAGCTCTAATTCATTTCTTTTGCGCTCCGTTATATCGTGTACCATTCCAACAGATCTGACAATTTTCCCTGAATCATCTCTGACATGGTGGCACTTTTCATATACAGTAATAATTTCCCCGGTTGTTTTTTTTATAACCCGATGTTCTATTTCATAAAAATCTCTTCCGTCGCGAACCGAGCTGGAATAAGCATTGTCAACAGCCTCGCGGTCGTCGGGGTGTACAGCTTCCAAAAAAGCTTTGTATGTTGCGCCAAATTCTTGAGGCTTAAATCCAAATATACGATATGCTTCATCAGACCATGTCAATTTATTTTTTACTAAATCAAGATCCCAACTGCCCAAATGCGCTATCTCCTGAGACTTTTTTAACATATCTTCGCTCTCCCTCAGCGTCTCTTCCGCCCTTTTTTGGTTTGTTATATCTTTTGCCACATGCACGCTTCCTAAAAACTCTCCTTGTTCGCCGAATATGGGAGATGTTGTAACCAATAAATACAAACCCAGATTAGGGTCGTAAACTTCCTCGGTGTGCGGCTGCTTGTCAATTTTTGTTTTTTCAAACGGACAATTTTTCCACGGAGCCGATGAGTTGTGAAAAAGCTGGAAACATTTTTTCCCGATAACGTCCCGCTCTTCCAGTTTTAACAAATTAAAGGTTGCTTTGTTTGCTTTTACGATTGTAAAGTCCTTGTCCTGTATAAAAACAGGGTCTGATATGTAATCAAAAGATCTTTGCCACTCTTTTAAGGCCTCTATTGATTTTACCTTTTTAATAATATCTGTATCGGCCATATTAATAAAGTTTTTAACAACATATGTTAGCTTAAAAACATAAACGGGTAGCCGTGGGGGCCTGAAAATTTATTATTTTAAAAAGAAGGCCCCTGCGTTTGCCCATTTTTGGTGCGCGCCTCCGGCGCCTTATTTTTACTACTTTTATATTATTAATGCAACATTAATAATTAGTTAATATAATGGTACAATAGCATATATGCAAAAAAACCAAAAAACGCAGGCTTTTAACGGGTTAAACAGGCAAATTGTAGACAACGCCCCGATAAGCATAATAGTCATAAATAAAAACGGCGTAATAACTTTTGCCAATAAATATTACAAAAACATATCCGCCACAAAAAATCCTGTGGGAAAAAACATATTCAGAATGCCTTTTTTTATACGCGAGAATTTATCTAATAGATATAAAAAATTGCTGGCGCACGGCAAGGCATTTAAAAAAGATAATTGCGTTTCGGCAAACAGCCTAGAATATATAAACATCTTAGCCGTACCCCTAAAAAACACACGGGGCGATATCACCGGCGCCCTATCAATGGCCACAGATGTCACACAAATAGTATCTGCAAAGCTGGAGCTTAAAAAAGTTAATGCAAACCTAAAAAAAACAGTTGCCGAAAGAACGCGCCAACTTTTAGAAACAAACGAAAAACTGACAAAATCTTTGGGATTAAAATCCCAGTTTATCTCCGATGCCTCTCATGAAATACGAACCCCGCTATCTATTGCAAAATTAAATATAGAACTTTTTCGGAACCAACTTTGCGGAGAGAATAAACAGGCTATTAGCGCATTAAATGCCATAGACGTTGAAATTGACAGAATTGCCGACATTTTATCGGATATTACCTTTTTTACGGCAATAGACGAAAACCCAATTGAAAAAATGAACATAGAAAAAATCAGCGTAAAGGGCCTCATCAGTAGCGTGGCGTCAAGACTTAAAATTATGGGAAACAAGAGAAATATTAAAATATTCCTTGAAAACAATTCGGCTGACTACGCCATAAAAGGGGATAAAATAAAGCTGGAAAAACTGCTTTTGAACATAATGGGAAATTCAATAAAATACGGCAAAAAAAATGGTTGGGTAAAAATCTCTCTTAAATCCGACGCAAAAAGAGATATTATTAAAATTATTGTCTCAGATAACGGCATAGGCATTGCAAAAAAAGACCTCTCCCGTGTTTTTGACAGATTTTACCGCACCCATCTTTCAAGACGGCACGGAGAGGGAGGTTTTGGACTAGGATTAGCAGTTTGCAAGTGGATTGCAGAACAACACGGGGGTTCCATATCTGCAGAAAGCGCTTTGGGCAAAGGGTCTGTTTTTACAATAAAACTGCCACTTCTATTGAAAAAATAATTCATCTGTGTAATGGTTAAGGTGTTATGATCAGAACCTTGACAACGAGAGGCCCCATATGATTTACCTTGTAACTCACGGAAAAGACGCTCGAGAGAAAGAGATTACAAATCCAAAACTTGCGCGAGAAGGCCTGAATATGGCTACCTGTTCAATGATGATAGGAACTATATCCTTGATAGTTTCAACCGGCACAAAGCTTGTGATGAAAGGAACCGGTTCAAGAATCACAGAAACTTTTCTGGCAATGACACCCGCTCTGCGCAACATACCCGTGAAAAGCTGTCCATTTTTAGGATTGGAAGATTGGTTTGACGACAAAAAACAAGTGTTTGTCACAGCCTCTGGCGAGGAAATTCCAAAAAATGACTACCTCGGGGTGGCTGATTGTCCTGGTGTTTCCTTATGGAAACTCATAGCAAGCTTCCCCAATGCAACAGTTGCATTTGTGAACAGGCAAGCAATGATCGCGCTTGGAGCAACAAAAACAAAAAGTTGTTCCATCTATGTGGCCGACCCAAAAACAAAAAGAATAAGATGCGTCGTAAAAAACGGCGTTCCCTGCTCTGACGAACTGGCAAAAATCAAATAACAGCGGTTCCGGCCAAATTTTGGAATCGCTTTTTTATTTACTAAATTATTTTTTAAGAATATTCTGCCATACGCTCAGTATATTTCCTTCTGTGTCTTTAAAATAAGCCACATAGCCCATCTCCCCCACTTGCGTTTTATCCTTAAGAATTAGTCCGCCGGCGTTTTTTATTTTTTTTATTGCCTCATCAATGTCTTTTACATCAACTGAAAAACTTGGGGCGACGACCGGATTTTCTCCCTCACCTTTTTTAAACAGTCCTCCGTTTATTGCTCCGGATTCTTTAATCATCATATTTTCATCGGTCTCGGCGGTCCTGATTATGGTATATTTCATTTCCGGATAGTCTGTTATTTGCCAATCAAAAGATTCCTGATAAAATTTTTTAGCCCTGTCAGTATTATCTGCCGGAAGTTCAAAATGTACCACCTTGTCCATAATTTTATTTTTTAGATATTAATGCATTATAATAATACGTTTGCCTTAATTTGGTGTGAATTTTTACAGGCTTATCCAGCCATTCACAAATATATTTTACGGCGATAATAAATTCCTTAACACTGGATCTGTGCGAAAAAGAAATGCGGGCAATGCTTTTTACTGCCTTTATATAAACTCCTTTTTTGCGTAAATATTTGGCAAGCCCTGCCGGGTCTTTTACCTTAAGCGCAACAATGCTTGTTTGGCTTTCATAATTAATATAAGGAATTTTGTTACGATAGAGAATTTTTTTATAGGCACTTAATAAATAAATGTTTTTATCCTCAATTTTTTTTATTCCCAACCTGTTAATTTCTTTAACAGCAGCGTGCAGAGACACTATTCCCGCCAAGTTCTGCGTGCCGTCTTGGAACCTCTCTGCCGTATCCTTGATTACGTAGCCCGTGTTGTTAAAATATTTTACGCTCCTTATGCCAAGCTTGAAATCACGGAGCTTGTCTATGGTATTTTTGTTTATATACATAAACCCTATCCCGCCCAAAGACCCTATGTGTTTTTGCCCTCCACAGGTCAAAATATCAACATAAATTTCCCGTAAATCTATTTGCCGGGTGCCGATGCCATGTACTCCGTCAACAACCAAAAAAGCGCTATTTTTTCTGCAAACTTCCGACAATAATTTTAAATCCGGGAGATAGCCGTCATAATACTGCCCCCATGAAACGCAAACTGCTCTTGTTTTTTCTGTAACACTTAAAAGAAGGGCTTCAAAAGCATTTTTATTATCGCTTCCGGAAATAAATTTTACATTTATTCCTTCTTTCCTTTTTTTTAGCCAGCACAAAATATTGGCAGGATATTCATTTTCCATCAAAAGCACCTCGTCTCCCGGCCCTAAGGGCAAGGTTTCGCTTGCAATTACCATTCCCTCGGTGGTGTTTTTTGTGTAAACAATTTCCTCGGGACTGCAATGCAAAATTTTTGAAACCTCAAGAGAAAGCTTTTTATAGTAGGCGTCAAATTTCTCAAGCACTTCCGGAGGGCCAATGGCCAGATATTCAGCCAAAAAATCTACCACAGCCCTGTGCGCCTTTTTCTCTATTGGGCCGATTGCTGCATAATTAAAGAATATTTTTCTTTGAGGCTTTTTTCCTTTATTAAATCCTGGTTTTTTTCCCATAAAATTTTTGGCATAATAACTGCCGCATCAATATTGTTTTTATATCGCCCGACAAATTCACCAAGCTTAAAAAGTTCGCTTTTTATTTTTTTATCCTTGTTTTTGTGAGAGCCCTTAATCGCCTTATGAACCTCAACCTCCCTTTTAAGGCTTCCTTTCATTTCTTTTCTTGGGTTTTCAATGTGCGAAATTGATATTGTGCCCTCTTTTGCAACAATCATATTTGCAATTTCATTTATTGACGGGCGTAGGGTAAAATTATGCACTACCTCATGGATCCCCGGTACAAGATTTTTTTCCGCAATATTTATAAAATTATCAACTGTATCCGACAGACTGATAATTCCGGTTTTTTGGCTGCCGTCGCCATAAATTGTTAGAGGCCATCCCATGTTAATTTGGCAAACAAACCGGTTTATAACCGTGCCAAAAACCGCGTCGTAATTAAACCTCGCTGAAAGAATACGGCGATCCTCGGCAAAATTTTCGTCAATTGTGGCCCCAAAAATAGTAGACTGCTGTGTCGTTACAACCCTTAACTTCCACGCGTCGCTAATAAGTTCGTTAATTAAAAAATCGCTTATCTTTGACTGGTGGTAAAAATCAGTTGCATACATAGGAAGCCAGCTTTTCTTTATTTTTCGGGCCCTACCCTTTGAACTAAAATTAAAATTTACTTTGCCTAGCGGAATATAATCTGTATCAATGCCCGAATAGCACCCTGCCGACCCTAATTTAATATATTTAATATTTTTATTTGTTTCGGCTATTGCCCATGCCACATTTATGTGCCCGGCAATATTATTTGAAAATGTAGCCACCGCATTTTGCGCGTTCATCATAGAAAAAGGTGCCGAAGGTTGCTGGGCGGCATTAATTATTATTGCCGGGTTGTGTTTTCTTATAATTTTTACAACGAGTTCATAGTCAAGCAGATCAATTTTTTCAAACGATAAATTGTTTTTTCCAAAAATGCGCCCATATTCTTTTATGCGCTTCAAGGGAGTTTGAAAGGGCACCAAAGATTTTGCCCCCACCTCTTTTTCCCACTGCCTTTTAATCATGTTATCAGCTAAAACAATATCGTAATTTGTCCTGTTTGCAAAAGCCAGCCCCAGCGTCCATCCCAAATACCCATCTCCCCCAAAAATAATTATTTTATCTTTTGCCATAATTTTTATTAAAATTTTATTACATTTTCTTGTAACTTTTCTTAGATTTTTTTAATCAACAGTATATTAAAGATAGAACATTAGAGATTAAAAAGGCGTTAATACTCAAACAAAATTTTAACATATAGTTAATGCTAAAGGCTTAAAATAAAATAGTATTTAAGATAATAAATAATTTTAAAAGCATGAATATACTTTTTACCATCGCCATAATTCTTATAGTTTTATGGTTGCTGGGTATCGTATCCTCCTACACCATTGGAGGCTTTATACACGTATTACTTGTGATAGCTGTAATTTTAGTATTGGTAAAGTTAATCCGCGGAGAAAAAGTTTTATAAAAATAAGCAACAAAAAAACCACCTTATTTTAGTGGTTTTTTGTATCTATTTTAACTCCCCTAAATCCAACGTAAAATCCAACCTTATTTTTTGCACAAAGTCCTGCGCGTGGCTAATCAAAATCATTGCTCCCTCAAATTCGTTAATCGCTTTTGCAATTACGGGAATATGGCGAAAATTAATGTGATTGGTAGGCTCGTCTAAAATCAAAAGCCCCGGCTTTTCTAAAGAAATTACTGCAAAGGCAACCAGGCCTTTTTGGCCTTCGGATAAAGAGCCAATTTTTGTTTTTAAAATTTCTGCGTCCAACAAAAATCCTGCCGCGTGGCCTCTTAGCCCCTGCTCGGTGCCATCGCTTCCTTGCGCCCTTGCAAGCGTCTGGTAAACCGTTGCGTTAAAATCTAATGTTGAAAAATCCTGCCGATAGTATCCAATTTTAACCCCCGCCTTAATGTGTTCTCCCTTGGCGTGCCCGGAAGCCAATTTTTCCAAAAGTGTTGTTTTGCCAATTCCGTTTGGCCCGGTTAAAAGCAATCTTTCTTTTTTGTTCAAAGTCACGTTTACTTTTCTGTTCACAAATTTATGATTAATTGCAATTGCCACAGAATCCAATTGCAAAATTACTCCTCCGGCATCCTTCTGGCAGGGAATATCAAATTTTTTAATTGTTTTGTCCTCCCTTCGAACATCAACAATTTCCTCCTCAAGCTCTTCAATTTTCTTTTTCATTTTTGAGGAAACATCCCTTAAATGCCCGCCTTTTTGCGCAAAAAAGTTTGCCTGCTCTTTTCTACGTGAAATATCTTTTTCAAGCCTGATATTTTTCATGCGCTCCCTTTCCAATCGGTTTTGAATTTCCGCCACAACCGCAAAATAGTCGCCAGTATATTGCTCAACTTTTTTGGTAAAAATATCCAAATACAAAACTCCTTGTGTAAAGGCGTTTAAAAAATCAGCATCATGGGAAATAACAATGCAGGTTTTAGGATAATTTATAATAAACTTTGTTAAGTGTTCGATACCCGCTTTATCTAAATTATTAGTCGGCTCGTCAAGCAAAAGCAAATCTGGGTCTTGTATTAAGGCCGAGGCCAAAAGAACTCTTGCCTGCTGTCCGCCAGAGAGTCCGCCAACTTTTCTTGTATGGGGCATTTCCAAATTTACAATTTCCAAAACGTTATCTATTTTTTTATCAACGTCATACACTTTTTTAGAAAAACATTTTGCAAAAAATTCTGTAATAGTAAGCTCCAAATCTTCTCGCGGAATTACTTGTTTAGCTATAGATATGGTTAAATCTTTGTTTACATTAACCGCTCCCGAATCTGGTTTTGCCTCGCCAGTTATTAATTGGAAAATTGTGCTTTTGCCCGCTCCGTTTTGACCCATCAAAGTAATTTTAGACCCCCTACGCACAGAAAAACTGACCTCATCTAAAATAGGCAAATTTTCCTTCCACTCAAAAGAAACATCACTAAATCTTACTACTATTTCATCGCTTGGCATAATAGATACTTTAACATTTTTTTTGATAATTATCCACCTTCTATCAAAAAAACCGCTTTAGTTAAAAAGTCGGTTCGTTTTTCATATTTTTATTCTACCACTTTGACTGACCCGCCATTACCATTTAATCCGCTCCCGCCATCGCTGAATCCTTGCGAATATTTTTTAAATTTTCCAACTCTACTGTCTGAGGATCTAAAACATCAGCCGGTCTATGCCAGAAAAATACTAAAACAAAAAACGACCCAAAAGAAAAAAATATCATTATTAGAAATAGATATCTAAAACCAAACTCAAGAACTATTGCTCCGCCGATCAGAGCTGCAACGCCCGACATTATAGAATTAAGTCCATAAGATAATCCCCATTCTTTTACATACCTCCCCTTCTTTAGATTTTCAGAATAAACCGCATTGTAACGATTCTATTTTGCCTTTTTCCCAAAAAAAATGCAATAATAATAAAAACAGGCTGGTTATAGTGGCCATTTAGCCGGGAGCCAGCCACTGAAATTATAGTCCCCAAATAATACATCTGTAACGCCCGCTCCTTCGCTTCCCGGCAGCCAGGCTGCCACTACCCCATCCCAATTATTTATATATTTTTTGATATCCAGAGGCCGGCCGGAAATTATTATGACTATTAATTTTTTACTTTTTTCTTTCACTTTTTTTATAGTTTCCAGGTCCTCGGCGCTTAAGCTAGGATTAATATCATCTCCCCAGCCTTCTGCATAAGGCTTTTCTCCCACCACAGCGATCCCCACATCTGCAAGATTATTTCCCATAGAAAAATTTCCTTGCTTATTATATTCAACCTTTGTGTTTTTAGCAACGGCATTTTTTATTGCGTCAAGAACAGTAGTGCCTGCAACTCCATAATTTCCATCAATTCCCTGCCATTCTGTTGTCCATCCTCCGGCCTGACGCCCCAAATTATCCGCCACCGAACCAGCTACTATAATTTTTTCTAGCGACGCAGATAATGGCAACGCCAAGTTTTCGTTTTTTAGTAGCACTTGAGATTTTCGAACTGCCTCCCTGGCCAGCGCACGGTGCTGAACACTGCCAATAACAGACAACCCACTCTGAACGACTTCCGGACGATCAAATAATCCTATCTTGAATTTTGCGGTTAAAATTCTGCGTACGGCATCGTCCAGTCGCTCTCTTGATATGTCTCCATTTGCCAATGCTTTTTGCATATTAGACATAAAATCCTTGTATTCAAACGGAGTCATTACCATATCAACGCCAGCATTAATGGATTTTACCAGGGAATCATATCTTGTATTAGAAACCTGATATACGCCATACCAATCTGAAACCACAAATCCGGAAAAACCAAGTTCTGTTTTTAATACATCTGTTAAAAGATAGTAATTGCTGGTATTCATTTTACCATTCCATGTGGCTGTGCCCACCATAACAACCTGTGCTCCATTCTCTACTGCTTTTTGAAAAGGAACCAAGTGTACCTGGCGTAGCGATTTTTCATCTAAAGAAATATTTCCTTCTTCCACTTTGAAATCTTTATTACGGGCGGTTCCATATTGCATAGATCCCCCGCCAATAAAATGTTTAGCGGTTGCTAATACTTTAAAATAATTTTCTGAATAATCCTGGACTCCCTGCAAATATGCAACCCCTAATTTTGCGACATTTTCAGTGTTTGATCCAAATGTTTCATAGGTTTTTCCCCAACGGATGTCTTGAGCCACATCAAGGTTAGGAGAAAAACTCCAATAAATTCCGGTAGCAGCCATTTCCTGCGCGGTTGCGGATGCTACGCGTTTTACTAAATCAGCATCATGGCTGGCACCCAATCCAATTGCATGAGGAAAAACAGTAGCCCCCAATACATTGGCGTGACCATGAACAGCATCAATCCCATATAACAACGGTATTTTTAAACAAGTATTTTTAGTCGCAGACTGAAAACTATTTACCATTTTAAGCCATGCCAATGGAGTTTCTGCTTTTGGCCCGGCTCCTCCTCCGCTCAATAACGCGCCTAAATTATATTTGGTAATTTCCCCTAGATCGCGAATGCTATTTTTTTCAATCAATGCCATTTGCCCAATTTTTTCCCATTCTGTCATTCTGCCTATTAAGTCATCCACTCTTTTTTGAATAGATAAGTTTTGATCCAAATACGGTGCGACTTCTTTCCAACATCTCGCAGATAAAGTGTCGTCGCCCGGCATTATATTTTTTAATACAAAAAACCCTATCCCTGAAGTTAAAACAGTAATAGCTACGAAAAAAATCAAAGGAAATACTTTTTTATAAATTTTCATATTTTAATTGATTACTAATCCTAACAAAAAACCACCTCGTTGAAAAGCGGTTTCCAAAAAAAGCTATGGATTACTTTTATGTTCCAAATTTAGACATTTGACGATTCATGGATTTTAACGATGGGGACAACCACCCCAGCAACAGGGTCTATGCATACCCTCTTTAAGTTCATTTACAGTTCTTTTAACATGCTCATTTCTCGTCTCATCTTTTTTAACCGAGATAACCCAGCATATCCACTCGTTGCGAGCAAGCTCTGTAATATTTTCCCATTTTGCCAGCGCATCCGAGTCAGAAACAGGCGCACTTTTCAAATCTAATGGTATTTTATGCATCGTCTTTTAAATCTAACCGCCCACTTCTACTTTGAATCCGCCATAAAAAACCCGTCCAATGTCAAGGGGCATAGACTTATCTTTAAAATCCTTCATTTCTTTTTCCATGTCTACCATAACTTTAGCATTTACTTGGTCTCTGTGCTTTCTTGATTCAAACACAATAAACGAAAACCAAACTGTTTCATCCGGTTTTGCTCCAGCAGCTTCAATAAAAGAACGGGGCAAGGGAATTTCTGGTGCACCCTCGGGCGGTTTGGGATTCAAATCTTCTCCTATACATTCTTTATAATCGAGAGCTCCATGCTGTAACCATAATTTTTTTGCACCTTCTGCCATTTTTTTGTATTCTTCAACTTTTTCTTTTGGAACAACGAGCAAAAATCCGTCTACATAATTTTCTTTATTTTTTTTCATAGATTTATATATATTTAGTTATTATTACCTTTATAAGCCTCCATTAATTTTTCGATATTAAGTTTTTTTATAATTTATCTTAAACAATAAAGAGTTAAATTTTTATTAAACAAAAACCGCCCTAATTATAAGCGGTTTTTACAATGCGCGGGCGGGGGGATTTGAACCCCCGATTTCCTCCGTGACAGGGAGGCGTCATAAACCAGGCTAGACCACGCCCGCATTAATTATTTTTTCAATTTTGTGCCGACGGCAAGAATCGGACTTGCGACCATACGCTTATGAAACGTACGCTCTACCACTGAGCTACGCCGGCTATCTCTTTTTAGCTCTCAATCAAACCCCTAATCAATCCCATTGTTTTATAATAAATATCTATTGATTTTGAGATGTTAATTCTAAGCATCCCGTAGTAGTTTGGAAAATTTTTATATTTTTTTTTATTTTTTGCTTTTGCAAAAATCGTTTTCCTAAATTGGCTTTTTGGTATCCCTGTAATTTTTGACCAATAGTTTTTGACCTCTTCGTCTCTGCTTTTATGACTTACATTTATACCCACCGCCAAGTTGAATCTACTATCTTCGATATTGAATAACTCTCTAAATATCCTGAACAGAAACCTAATCATTTCCGGATCGGAATTAATTATGAATAATCGCCTTGTTTTTTTCGACCCTTCTCCCCAATACAGCGAGGCAAACGCTATTAACATATCTCTTTTAGATAATTTACCAATTTTTTTTATTCCGAAAATTTCTGCTTCTTCCGCTCTTTTTACTCTTTTTTCGTGTTGCATTATGGCACCCTTCATTCTTCCCGCATAACTGCCACTGACCATACTCTTATGCAAATTTTCAATTTGTTTCAGAGTTAGTTCAACATCCTTGCACCAGCTACTCACGGTACTTTTTGAAACACTTAAAATTTTTGCTATACTTTTTATACTTTTGCCTTTTTTTCTCAAAAGTATAGCTTTTTCTCTTTCTATTATTTTTGCCATAGAACCCACGATTAATATAATTATTTAATTATACCGTAGGTTCTAAAATATTACAACTTCGCTGATTTCAAACATATAAGCTCCAATTTTTGTTTTCTCGTCCAATTCTTAATTTCCCTCTCTCTTTTTAGCGCTAAAACTTTTTTGATGTGCTTTTCGGAAAATACAATTTTTTCAGGAACATGCGACCTTGTATATTTGCCTCCCTTTCCGTTTTTATGAGCCTCAAACCTTTTTTCTAGATCGTTTGTACAGCCAGTATACAAACTTTTGTCTTCACATTCAAGAATATACACATACCACATATTATAGTTGGGCCGCCCCGAATTGCACGGGGGCCTGGAGCTTATGAGACTCCCGAGGTACTACTCCTCCACGGCCCGATGATACTTTACACTCTACCATAAAAATCCGGCTTAATCAAGCCCTAAAAACTTCCAAAAATGCTTTTGTTGGAATGTTTACCCGGCCTTTTTGCTTCATCAATTTTTTACCTCTTTTTTGCTTGTCTAAAAGCTTATTTTTTCTGGTGACATCTCCGCCGTATAAATATCCTGTAACATCTTTTCTGCGGGCAGAAATTGTTTCACGCGCTATTACCTTCCCGCCAATCATTGCCTGCAAAGCCACCGAAAATTGTTCCGGAGGCAAAACATCTTTTAATTTTTCAACCAATCTTTTACCCTCGCCATACGCCTCACTTTCTGCCACAATTCGGGAAAGCGCCTCCTCTTTTTGCCCGGCAACATAAATTTCCATTTTTACCAGCTTGCCCTGCTTAAATCCCAAAAGTTTATAATTCATTGAGGCGTAGCCCTGGCTGGCTGTTTTTATTTTATCGTATAAATTTGCGATAATTCCGCGCAACGGAGTTTCAAAAACAATAATCGCTCTTTCGGGAGTTAAATAATTTGTATCCAAATAATTCCCGTTTAGGGCTTTTAAAATATCCATTAATTTGCCAATATAATTTGTGGGCGAAATAACTTCCAAGGAAACCCACGGCTCTTCCGAGCTTCTTATTGTTGACTGGTCGGGCCAATCGGCGGCAGAATGTATAGAAACTTCCCTACCCTTATTATCTATAATTTTGTAAACAACAGACGGAGTTGAAATTACAAGCTTCAAGCCAAACTCCCTTTCCAGCCTTTCGGAAATAATTTCTATATGCAAAGTGCCCAAAAATCCGCAATTAAAACCCCTGCCCAAAGCCTCTTTCATCTCGGCCTCAAAAACCAATGCAGGATCCTGTAATTTTAATTTTGACAAGGCAACTTTCAAATTATCAAAGTCATCGGGATTTTCAGGGTACAAGCTGGCAAAAACCATGGGCTTAGGCTCCTGGTATCCTTCCAAAGCCAATTCATCGCTGCCCAATTTTATTATTGTGTCTCCGGCATGCACCTTTCCAGGTTCTTTTACTCCGGTTGCGATATATCCAATGTCGCCTGCCGTAATTTTTTGTTTTGCAGAAAACAAAGGATTCAAATACCCAAGCTCTTTTATTTCAGCAGGGGTGTTTGTTGCCATTAATTTTATTTTTTCCCCATCAAAAATTTCTCCGTCAATAACTCTTACAAATGCAATCACCCCCTTAAACGAATCAAACTCCGAATCAAAAATGAGAGCTCGAAAGCTCTCACCACGCGAAGCCTCGGCGGAATGGGGTGCGGGGATATCGCGAATAATCGCTTCCAAAACCTTCTCAACATTTAGTCCATTTTTTGCGGATATTCTTAAAATTTCGTCGGGCATAATATTCAGCAAATTTGCCAGCTCTTCAACCGATTCTTCAACTTTTGCAATTTCAGAATCAATTTTATTTATAACAGGAATAATTTTTAAACCCTGCTTTTTTGCCATTTCCAAATTTGACAGGGTTTGCGCCTGAATTCCCTGAGTGGCATCCACCAGCAAAACAGCTCCTTCAACAGCAGCCATAGACCTTGAAACTTCATAAGAAAAATCCACATGGCCCGGAGTATCCACCAGATTCAGAACATAGTTCTGAACTGAAATTTTCAATTTTAAATTTTCAATTTTCAATGCGTCTAATTCCATCCGGATTGCTTTTAGCTTAATAGTAATTCCCTTTTCTCTTTCCAAATCCATTGAATCCAAAAACTGCGGCATCATTTTTTTTGAGTCAATGGTTCCTGTCAATTCCAAAAGCCGGTCCGCCAGCGTAGACTTTCCATGATCCACGTGTGCTATTATCGAAAAATTCCTAATATTTTCCTGCATATAAAAATTTCTTTAAAAAAGAATCTGAGATGGTTTTTAATTCGGCGGATTTTAAATAAAAAGAAACTCCCACATATGTTACTAAGGCGACAATACCCGATAAAGCCAGCTGTAAAAATATTCCCCAAAAGGTTTGCAGGCTTAAGACAGAACCTAATATCTGCCTTGTCAAAATGGTAAAAACAGCCATTGCCAGGGTTGCAATTAATGTTTTATAAAAAGAGGCTGAAATCTCTTTTGTTTGTAATTTTGGAAATTTTTTAATAAACATATACAAAAGTAAACCTGCCTCTAAAATTGCTGTAATAGAATATGCCAAGGCAAGCCCGATTACGCCCATGTTTTTAACCCCCCCCAACCTCAAAATATTTTGCAGAAAAAAATTAAATGATTCTGAAAAATTTAAAAGCCAAACAAGAAACAGGCTTAGACCAATATTAAACGCAACCGTTAACCCGCTTATTATTGCAGGAATTTTTGTGTTGTGGGCGGCATAAAAAGTTTTTGATAAAAAAATAATAAATGCCTGGGCAATCAAGTTTAAGGCCAAAATGCCAAGGCAAGCAGTGGTAAGTTTTGTGTCTCCCCAATCAAATTTTCCCGCCCCCAAAACCACTCTGACAATCTGCGCCCTTAGAATTAATAGCAAAAAACTTATTGGTAAAGTTAAAAAAATTATCTGCCTAAGAATACCGGAAAACTTGCGCAAAAAATCTTCGCCATCATCCTTCAAAAAAGCCAAAGACATTGAGGGAAAAGAAGCGGTTGAGACAGAAACAGCGATTGCGTTTACTAAAATTGACGACAAATTGTTTGCAAGGTTAAAAACAGCAATGGAGCCGGCCATTAATGTTGAAGCAATTGCGGTTGTGGCAATTGTGTTTAGCTGGCCTGCTCCCAAACCAAGGGATCTTGGTAACATAAGTTTTATTGTTTTTAAGATTCCCGGATCCTTAAGGTTAAAACTTAGCCTGTATTTAAATCCTGAAACAAACAATGCCGGAAGCTGGACCGATAAATGTAAAACTCCGCCCAATACCACCCCCCAAGCCAAACCCGCCAGGCCCCAAGCCGGCACAAAAAATAAAATCCCAATAATTATACCCAGATTATAAAGCAAGGGAGACAAGGCTGTTATCAAAAATCTATGAAAAACCTGCAAAATACCGCTTATCATATTTGAGGCTCCCAAAATTATCGGGCTTAAAAACATAATTCGCATTAATAAAACCGCTAATTCCTTCTTTTCTCCTAAAAATCCGGGCGCGATTAAAGATACTAAAAATGGGGCAAAAACCATTAAAATTACGCAAATTATTATCAAAAACCCCAAAAAAACATTCAAAAGCGTTGAAAGATATCTAAAAGCCTCCTCTTTTGACTTTAGCAAATACGAGCTGAAAATTGGAATAACTGCCGCAGAAATTGCTCCAAAGATTAAAATTAAAGCAACAAAATCCGGCACAGTAAATGCCGTGTAATAAACATCAAGCTCGTTGCCGGCGCCAAAAGTTCCCGCCAAAAGCCGGTCCCTCATTAAGCCCAAAACCGCGCTCAATAAATAAGAAACCGCTAAAATTAAAGAAGCGGAACTTATACTCTTTGTCTCAGAATGAAAAAATTTTTGTATCATAATTTTTTTAATCTTAACAAAAAAACCGCCCTTCAACAAGTTCAGGACGATTTTTTTGTGCCTCAGCAAGACTATAAGCCGAATTTTGTGTTATGTGATCATCTGTCTGCCCATTCGATTGCTCTCAGGGTCAAGCGAACTACTTTTAACCTCTTTTACTGATGAAACAATAATCAAGGGTTTGTTCTTGCGCCCAATAAGGATTTAGCCGTTTCAGCCCAATCTTTCAATTGGAATCGCCCTAATCCCTTGCGGGACGGGCGCCTCAACCTTTCGGTTTCGGCGTTTCTGTTCGCACCTCGCATCTTACGATGGACGGCCGTTAGCCGCTATTTTTTTAACTCCCTTTCGGGGCGTTGGTGTTCGGACTTTCCTCCCCCCCACTTCGCTGAAAGCTTCGCGGGGAGCGATCACTCATCTTGCTGAGACATTTTTATTATACCAAATCAAGCCTCTTTGTCAAGCTAAGGATAAATTGCCTGAATGCCTGCAACATCTCCCGCGCTTAATGTGTCTTTTTTAATTTCTGCTTTTGAGCCGTATCCATACATGGTTGCATTTTGGTAATTTGCTGTGTCATACATATCTGCCAAGCCCATCCAGTGCCCCAGCTCGTGAGTCAAAATATCCTGAGCGTCGTAAGCGTTAGAAGATGCGCATGTGGCCAACGGGCTTGTCCATGTTGCCGGATTTGACCAGCTCCACGAAACTCGCCTGTTCATAATTGTGTCTACCTCCACTGCCACGCCCGTAGTTTTATAATACCATGTGTAGGTTACCCCCAAGGCGTTGCTGGGAGTCGTCCCCCACGCAATAATATTTTTGCCATCTTGCGATGCCCTAGTTTTTGTTGTGGTTGAAGAACTTTTGGCAAAAAAAACTTTGTTTGATGAGCCGGTGGCGCCTGACCACTTACTAAAAGCGTTCTCCACTATAACTGACAAATTCGCAGAACCAACAGAGCTTGGAACCGTGGATGTGTTTAGGGCGTAAGTCCATATCCCTGATGGCAGTCGCCATCCGGCCGAGCTAATGGTTGCAAGCGATTCCGGATCTGATAAATTGCACACAAGAGAGGTGGCATTGCTTTTTACCGGCCTTTCGCGATGCACAATAACTCTCAATTTCCAATCCTTATGGTTTGGTACATCATAAGTTCCGTCTTCTTGGGGCAATAAATAACCCTCATCAGTACCCGCATTTTTTGCATACGCGCTTCCCAAATATATAAACGGCAGCGCCACTAAACAAATAACCGCTACTGCTAAAAATTTTTTGTTCATTGTGTTTTCTTATTTTATATTGTTATATTTATATTTTTTGCCGACCCATATTTTATTTAAACATCAAGGGACCGGAAAGGCAAGACCCCCTTAAAATAATGTTTTAATGCTTTCTTGTTGGTCAAGGGTCTCATTTGCAAGAGCGTCCGCCTCTTTATTCTTTTCCCGCGCTATGTGTTTAAATTTTACAGATTTAAAATCAAATTTCAGGTTCCATGCTTCTATAAAAAATTGCTGTATTTTTGGGTCAGATAATTTATACTGGCCGTTTAATTGTTTTACAATCAACTCTGAGTCAGATTTTATCGTGATTTCAGCGGTTTCAGAAAGCGCCCTGCCAAATCCGGCCTTAAACTTTTTTAAAGCGGTTATTACGGCAGAATATTCCGCCTCGTTGTTAGTTAAATTATCTCCAAGATAAATTCCAAATTTTTTAATTATCTGTTCTTTCTCATTACAAAAAACAATCCCTATGGCTGCTTTGCCGGGATTTCCACGCGAACCTCCGTCGGTATAAATTATAAACTTTTTCATTTTTTAAAAAATTCTAATAAACGATTTTTAAATTTTTCCAGGTTCTCATTTTTTACCCTGAATCCTGAGGCGTTTGCGTGTCCGCCGTAAGTAATCAAAATATCGTCGCAGGTTTTCATAGCGTCCACGGAATTAGTGCCTTTTGGATTTCTGGCAGATCCGCAAGATTCCTTATCCATTTTTTTAAAAATAAAAACGGGTTTTTCATACTTGTTGCATAATATCGAGCAAACAGAGCCCGCCAAGGTCAGCTTCCATGCGGGGTCTCCCTCAAAGATAATTGTTTGCCCGGGATTTTGAGAAATACGCCTTTCAACTTCTTGCACAATATTTTTTATATCCTGTTGTTTGCCCGAGTTCTTGTCCAAAAGCATTTGCGCCAACTCCTTGCATCTTTGAGGCGACGAGGATGTTAAAAGCTCGTAAGATTCGTTTTCAAAATTTAGGGATTCGGCTGCGTTTAAAGCGGAAATAATTTTCGGCAAAGACCCTTCCCAGCCCGCGGTAGAAAAAACCGCTTTATTCCCCAAAATATCTAAAAACGCCCTTAATGCTGGGCGGAAAGTGTTTTTTAAAGACCTCAATCCTTGTTCAATAATTTCCTGGTTTTGCTGGACTTGGGACACCATATCGGAAATTGTTCCCAATGCGGCCAATTCTAGAAAACTGTTTTTTAAATTTTCAGAAATTTTATCTCCCAGTAATTCCAAACACAAATTATATGTCACCCCAACATTTGCAAGACCCTTAAAAGGATAATCGTCAGAATCCTGCTTTGGGTCAACAATAATTGAAGCGCTGGGGGTTCCAGCCAGAGTTTCGTGGTGGTCAACAATTATTACTTCAAACCCCAATTTGTTTGCCATTTCAATCTCTTTAATATTCCCAATGCCTAAATCCAAAGTTATAAAAAGCGCTGGAGCTTTATTTTTTAGTAATTCAAGCGCTTTTATGTTTATACCATATCCGTCGTTTTCCCTGTCCGGAAAAAAAGATGTGTCAATACGCCCGCCCAGCCCTTTAATTGCCTCCTCCAAAATAACAACCGAAGAAATTCCGTCTAAATCAGAATCTCCATACAAAATAATACGCTCGTTGTTGGCGACCGCCCTCTTAATTCTTTCTGCTGCTTTTTCTATGTTTTTTATCTTCATAATTAATTCAGGGCTTCGATTCCGGGAAGATTGTCTCCTGACAAATAGTTTAGCATCGCGCCTCCGCCGGTTGAAACATGGCTGAACTTATCAATAATACCCTGTTTTTCCAAAAATTCAACAGTCTCGCCTCCCCCAACAACAGAAAATGCCCCGCTTTGGATAATTGCCTCGGCAATTGCCAATGTCCCTTTTGCATATTGTTGTTCTTCAAATTTCCCAAAAGGCCCGTTCCACAAAATCGTTTTTGCCTGCAATATCTTTTCAGAAAATAATTTTATTGTTTTTTCATCAATATCCAGTGAATGCAAATTATTTTCGGGTCCTATTATTTTTTCAGGGTATTTAAACTTTATATTTTTCGCAATAACTTCTTCTTTCAACAATCCGCTTATAATAACAAAATCAGACACTTCTGATATCTTGTCTATAAATTTTGACTTTGTTTCCACTTTTGTTCCTCCAACAATTGAAACCATCGGCTTTTCCGCCTGCCTGCCGGCAGGCAGGGATTTTCCCATTATCTTATTCAAATTATCAATTTCTTTCTCAAGCAGCAGGCCCATGCAATTAGGCAGGATCTGGGGCACAATGGCTATAGAGGCATGGTTTCTGTGGGACGCTCCAAAAGCATCATTCACATAAATATCTCCAAGATAAGAAAGCTTTTTTGCAAATTCCATATCTCCGGCTGTTTCCTCTTTATAAAATCTTAAATTTTCCAGCAGCAAAACCTGTCCTTGTTTTAAACCGTTTGCCAAGGTCTCAACCTCGGGCCCGATGCAGTCGGTTTCTTTTTCAATGGAAATATTTAAATAATCCGATAATTTTTCTGCAACTTTATCCAAAGTGTATTTTCTATCTGCAACTCCTGTGCTTTCGGGGTCTAAATGGCTCATTAAAATTATTTTTGCCTTTTTTCCAATAAGATATTTAATTGTGGGTATTGTTTGCTTAATTCTAAAATCGTCCAAGATATTTCCCTTCTCGTCCAAGGGCACATTAAAATCGCACCTTACCAAGATGCGCTTATCTATAACTTCAAAATCTTTTATGCTTCTCATATATTAATATTATATCTCTACGCTAATTTGCTAATTATAGAATATTTTTAGGTGTTACGCCACTTCTTGTTGATAACACTGCTCGCAGTAAACTATCTCCGGGCGGTCGGGGGCATAAGAGGTTTCAATTTCCTTGTTGCACTTTGCGCAATTACGTAAAAATATCTTTATTGGATTTAGCTGTCCAATACGCGCCCTATCACGACAAAGAGGACACTGCCTAGGGATTAAAACATTCATTCTTCTATAAAATTCCAGTTCCATTTTTATTAACTTATAGTTTTTACCACAAATATCGCATTTTAATATACCGCTCAAAATCTCATCAGTAACGTCTTTAATATCATCCGGAACAGAAACCGTTGCCGATTCATATCCGCGCGAATCATCGTCCCGCCAAACAAAACCCCTATTAACAACTTCTTCTTTGGAAATAGGAAAAAATTCGTATGCGCTGGTTTCGTTGTATGCCCAAGGAGAAAATTCGGCCGGAAAAAATTCTCCATAACGGTATTCATTCTTTTTTAAATCAACGTAGGGCACATCCATCATTTGCTTCTTTATCTTTTCCACTAAATCTAAATATTCCTCTTTTGTGTATTGTTTGTTTAGGATGCAATATTCCGAGTTTCTAATTCCAACGCAGCCAAAAAGGTTTCCCGATCCATGACAGCCAAAACTATATTCTAAATCATGTGCGCCATAATTCCAAAAACCAAACTTTATATTACGGATAGTAAGACCAACCCAAACCGATTCATATACTAATTCAGAAGTCATTCCAAACATTGTATAGTCATACGCATCTCTTGCCGGTCCTGATTTTAACAACTGACTATATCTGACATCCTCCAAATTTCCCCCCATATAAGTGTCATGAACATTCTTTGAATTAAAAATATAATCCCCAACTACATTCACATTCTTACGTCCATGAAATTGTCTACGAGGTTGTGTAAGAAACAATTCTTGTACTTTTTTTCTAAAATCATTTATTTTTTCTAATGAACCAAAATTTAATTCTTTAACTTTTATTGCGTATTCTTCTTTTGTATAAGGCTGATTCAATATGTGATATTGTTTATTTCGCAAATTGATACAACCCATGCAATCAAAACATCCTGTAAGATCCTTTGAAAACCAAATATCATGTGAGTCATCGCAGTCTTGCGACCAAAATGCACGATAGCACTTATTTGAATTTACAACTTCATAGCAAAGTTCACTGTCGTTTATAAAAGCAACATCAAAACAATCCTTAAGCCTCGACATTGTGTTTGTGTATGCGCAATTTTCGCTATAGTCGCTTCTAAAACAAAGATAACAATTTTTCAGTTCTGATGCGCCGTTACAGTAAGGACTATCAATCATGGTCGCGTGAGCGGTATAAAGGGTTGGATGCGGCACCTCGCGGAAAAGATCGAGCCACTGTTCAAAAAATGATTTTGAGAAATCATATTCTTTACCGTATGACTTTGGATCCCAATCATCCGACCACCATTTTTCTTGAGAATAAATCTTATGCTGGTTTCCGAGGGGATAAAATGTTATTCCCTCTTCCCCAGAATCAAATTTTTGGCGGTACAAAATTCTATTGCTTGCCCAAATAAAACGACGCATCATTCTGCAATCCGGACACCATGTTGGCGAAGGGACTTTAATTTTTTCATAAAACGCAAAATCATCCGGCTCAATGGTAAAGTCCTTCTTACAATTTTGGCACTGTTTGGTTTCTGAATCCATAAATTTATTTTAATTTTAATAATTATGCTACTTCGTTGTTGTAGC
>MHPP01000029.1:0-577 GCA_001822095.1 Candidatus Staskawiczbacteria bacterium RIFOXYC1_FULL_38_18 | reverse complement strand
CATAAATTTATTTTAATTTTAATAATTATGCTACTTCGTTGTTGTAGCAACTTTCACAATAAACCATCTCTGGTCGGTCTGGAGAATAAGACGTCTCAAATTCATTTGGACAAGGATTGTCGCCATGAAAATGCTTGGCGGTATTCTTATAAACTCTGTTTTCTGACTTTTGCCCAGAACATTGGCATTTCCCGTGCCAAAGTTTAATAGGATTCTTTAACGCCAAACGTTGGCCATGACGGCAACTTGGACATAGCCGTGGTAAAGGAACACCAAACTGCCTATAAAATTGAAGCTCTAGCGGAATTATCTTAAACGCTGCGGCACATTGCTCATTGCACTTTCCCTTATGAACACAACCAATAACATCATTCATAATTTCGTCACTAACATCTTTAATATTTTCTGGAAGATTATCAGCCTGTCTTGTAATTTTATATTGTTTTTCTTCGGGGTCGCGCCAATTAAAACCGTTGGCAAGCGCTTTTTCTTTTGTAGTTTGAAAATATTCCTGAGCTACTGTTTCGTTATAGGCAAAGGGCGCAATGCTGGGCGGAAAAAATTCACCATATTCTTT
>MHPP01000028.1 GCA_001822095.1 Candidatus Staskawiczbacteria bacterium RIFOXYC1_FULL_38_18 | reverse complement strand
TTTTTATTTAGATTTATATTATTTGGCAGATACGAGTTTTTGCCGTACGGCAAAAAACTCACTAATCGGTTATGTAACAAGGTTGCATAAAAAATATGAAATGTTAATATAAGCTTGTTTATAGCCCGCAACTTTACAATACGAGGTGCGATATGTTTCGCAACTGGCGTCATGACGATTGCGACGGAGATATCGTTTTTTATTGCTCGGTCGTTTTGTTCGTAGATGTGCTTCTTTTGGCGGAGTCGATTTTTTTTCTCTGCCAGGAAGCCAACCCTCCTGCGATAGCATTTACGACACTTTTCTCGGTTGGTTTTGTGGTTATGTCATTTCTGACATTTCACGCCGTGCGCCAGTGGCGCAAACAGGTAAACGACCAGCCGTGAGCGAGCCCAAAATAGGGCTCTTTTTTTGTAACAAAATTCTCGTGTGGATAATAAAATTTGCATTAAAATAAACGCCAGTGTAAAATGATGTAAACAAATCTGGGATAATGAACACACTTTCTGAAAATTTTTCGATAAACAAAAAAAATAATAATATTTTAAAATATTTTGGTGTTATAATTACGCTTATTTTTTTTATAATAATATTCAACTTTTTTGGTTCTCAGATCAAAAATTCTTTTTATGTTGTGTCTTCTCCGGTGGAAAAAGTTTTTTGGTCAGCGGGGGAGAGTTCATCGGGTTTTTTGAGTTCGTTTTTTTGGGCAGGCGCAATAGCTAAAGAAAACGACAATCTAAAGGGCGAAAACGAAAAACTTATTGCCCAGGTTGTTCTTTTGCAGGCGGTAAATAACGCAAACCAGGCGCAAAGCGATATTTCCCTAGGCATCCAAAACGCAGATTTAAAATTATTAATGGCGGGGATAATCGGTCTGGCTGGGCAAGACGTTGTTTCTGTTAACAAGGGTTCAGATGACGGCATCGAAGAGGGGATGCCGGTTATTAGCCAGCAAAACGTGGTTCTTGGAAAAATAAACAAGGTGTATAAAAATTTTTCATCGGTGATGCTTATTTCTAATAAAAACAGTGTTGTTAACGTAAAGGTGAGACAAAACAAAGGCGGGGAGATAATGCCCGATACAGAAACAGAGATTGACGGAGTTATCAGGGGGAGTGGAAATTCAGGAGTTAGTCTTGACCTTATCCCGGTTGATAAGAACATAAATGAGGGCGATATTTTAATAACATCTTCCCTAGAGGAAGTTTTCCCAAAGAATCTGCTGATAGGAAAGATAACCAAAATCCAAAAAAACGACCAAAAACCTTTTCAACAGGCGGAAATCCAGCCGTTTTTTGATCTTAAGGGGCTTGATAATTTGTTTGTAATAACAAATTATAAACGGTAATTTTTGATTCTTGTGTGGCTTAAATACATAACTACAATCATCTCGTTTTACTTTTTTGCTATTTTGCAAAATAGCTTTTTTACGCAGTTTAGTTTTTTTGGCGCTATTCCGGACCTGATCTTTGTTTTATTTTTTACGTTTATTTTTTTTACTGAAAACAAAAATTTTTACGAGATTGTTTTTTATTATTTACTAGCGGGAATTTTTGCTTATATATTTTCCGATGTAAATTTTACAATATCGCTTATTTTATTTCTAATCATTGCCTCCTTAACGAAAAAAGCGCAAGAAATTTTAAAAAGCCGGCAAGACGATAATTACCCGTTAATTTATTTTTTACCCCTTTTCTTTGTTGCCCTGATAGTTTATGATTTTCTTTTGGGTGCCGTGAGTCTAGCGGGGATGATTTATAATTTAACAATCGCCGTAATTATTTTTTTTATTTATAAAAAATTTATATTTTCAGGAGTTAATACGCGGCAGTTAAAGCTTTTCAGATGATGTTTAAGCAATACAAGGTAAAAAATTCAAATTTTGACATAGAGCCTCACGAGGTCTTTTTAGATAAGCTTGCCCATGAAAAAGAAGAAGAATTTGGGCTGTCTGAAATAAAGTTTGAGGTGGCTATAAAAGCAAAAATGGCGTACCTAATTCTTGGAGTTTTTTTGATTGTTGCGACAGGGCTGTTTGCAAAGGTTTTTTATTTTCAGGCAGTAAACGGGGAAAAACTGCAAACGCAGGCGGAAAATAATAGGGGCGCCGTAAACATCATTATGCCAGATAGAGGGATAATTTACGATAAGAATATGAAGCAACTTGTCACAAATTCGCCTGCCTACGACCTTGTTTGTAGCAGGGCGAGGTTTTCGGCCTCTTCCGAGGAAATTTCCGCCGAGATTAGAAATATCGCAGAAATAATTGCCGTAAATCCGGATGATTTGGCAAATAAAATACAAAGTGAAAGCTCTTCGCAGGTTTTGGTTGCTGAAAATATAAGCCAGCAAAATTTGCTAGTTTTAGAGGCGAGGATAGGGGATTTTGAGGAGTGCAAAATACTGCAAAATACTTTTAGAGGGTACGCGCACGGGCCTGTTTTTTCGCAAATACTTGGGTATACGGGCAGGATAAACGCCGACGAATATTCGGGTTTGGCGGGATATTCCATTAATGGCTACATTGGAAAAACCGGCCTTGAAAAGCATTATGAGGCGTATCTGCGCGGAACGCCCGGCCAGTCCCGCCCCAAAGGGGCGAGGCTCACCTCGTCTAAAGGCGAGGTGGTAAAACCGGAAATTCTTTTAGCGCCTATTGCAGGAAATAATTTGGTTTTAAACGTTGACGCCGAACTGCAATCCAGAATTTACAATGCCCTTGAGGAAAGACTAAAAGACATTGGGGCAAAAAAGGGCGCGGCGGTTGCCATGGATCCCCGCACGGGCGCTGTTTTGGCACTGGTTTCTTACCCCTCTTATGATGATAATTTATTCTCTGGCGGAATTTCTCAAGACAATTATAATAAAATAATCAACGACCCGTCTCAACCATTTTTCAACAGGGCAATATCTGCAAAGTATCCTACAGGTTCAACTATAAAGCCTTTTGAGGCGGCCGCCGCTCTACAGGAAAAAATAATTTCTCCCGATAAAAAAATAAACGATATCGGCTACATTTTAGTTCCATCCCAATATGACCCAAGCGTGGTTTACAGGTACGGGGGCGTCACACCCCACGGCTGGGTTGATATGAAGGAAGCAATTGCGGTTTCTTCAAACATTTATTTTTATACAATTGGCGGAGGGTACGGAGACCAGCAAGGCTTGGGGCCAACCAGAATAAAGAAATATCTCTCGCTTTTTGGCTGGGACCAAAAAACTGGAATTGATTTGCCCGGAGAATTTTCTGGATTTATTCCAGATCCCGCATGGAAAAAATCAGCAAAAGGAGCCTCATGGACAGACGGAGACACATATAACCTTTCAATCGGTCAGTCTGATTTGCAAACAACTCCTTTGCAGGTGGCAATGGCATATTCGGCAATTGCCAATGGCGGAATTTTATATAAACCGCAAATTGTAAACAAGATTGTCGCGAATACCGGGAATTCGCAGGAAACAATACAACAATACAATCCAGAGGTTATAAGAAGCAATTTTATTGATAAAGAAAACCTTGATATTGTTCGGCAAGGAATGCGCGACGGCGTAACAGAGTCTTATGGGCTTTCGCGTTCTTTAAATAATTTACCAGTATCGGTTGCTGCCAAAACCGGTACTGCTGAAATTGGATATCAAACAAAATTCAATCTTTGGTCTGCGGTTTTTGCTCCCTATGAAAACCCTGAAATCGTTTTGGTGGTAACAGCCGAGGAGGTTCAGGCCCTAGGCGCCGTAACCCTCCCCGTAGCGCATGATGTGCTACAATGGTATTTTGATGAGAAATCCAGATAATGTCAATAGTTTACGTGGCTCTTTGATTTTGTTATTATAGATTAATTAATATTAAAAAAATGGCTACAATTGACGAGCTTCGTAAAATTAGAATTGAGAAATTAAAAAAACTGCAGGATGCGGGGCTTTTGGCATACCCGGCGAAAACAAAAAGAACTCACAGAATTGCTGACGTTTTGGGAAATTTTAAGAAATTGTCCGGTGGAATTTTGGGTAAAAAATCAATTGTTATTGCGGGTAGAATAATGGCAAAGAGGGGGCAGGGCGGATTAACATTTTTGGATGTAAATGATGGTTCGACTTCGCTCACCACAGGTGGCTCGGGCAAAATGCAGGTTTTGTTAAAAAAAGAAAAACTTGGCGAGAAAGGGTACGATTTTTTTCTTGATGTTTTTGATATTGGAGATTTTGTGGAAATAAAAGGCACGCTTTTTACAACCCAAAGGGGCGAAAAAACAATTGAAGTTGAGGATTATAAAATGCTTTCAAAGGCACTCTTGCCTTTGCCTGAAAAATGGCACGGAATTCAGGATGTTGAAGAAAGGCTAAGAAAAAGATATTTGGATATAATTTTTAATCCTGAAGTAAAAGAAATGGTTGAAAAGCGTGCGGTGTTTTGGAATTCTATACGAGAGCATTTAATAAAAAATAATTTTTTGGAGGTTGAAACGCCTGTTTTGGAAACTACTCCCGGTGGAGCTGACGCAAGGCCGTTCATAACCCATCATAATGCTTTGGATTTGGATATTTTTTTGAGAATTTCAATGGGCGAATTATGGCAAAAAAGATTAATGGTTGCGGGATTTGAAAAAACATTTGAAATCGGCAGACAATTCAGAAATGAAGGAATGGATTCAGAACATTTGCAGGATTATGCACAGTTTGAATTTTACTGGGCCTATGCCGACTACGAACAAGGTATGGAATTTGTGGAAGAAATGTATAAATTTATAATCAAGAAAACATTTGGAACATTAAAGTTTAAAATCCGCGGATTTGATATTGATTTTAGTAAAAAATGGGAAAAATATGACTATACTTCAACAATTGCAAAATATACAGGAGTAAATATTAACGAAGCAAGTTTGCCTGAAATTGAGAAAACCTTACAAAAACTTAAAATAGATTACGACAAAAATGGGTTTAATGTTACGC
>MHPP01000027.1 GCA_001822095.1 Candidatus Staskawiczbacteria bacterium RIFOXYC1_FULL_38_18 | reverse complement strand
CCCAATCAAGTTGGGAATGACACAAATTATAGATTGCCACGTCGCCTGCTGGCTCGCAACGACGGATTATTTTATTTTTTCTAAAACTAACTTCTTTATTTTATCGGCTGACTCAAAAGCTTTTTCCGCCATTGCCCATGTAAACTCAGGGTAATCGCCGGGATAGCGTGTAGAAATGTAAAAATCGCTTAAACTTTTTGTTTGCTCTTCAACTTCAACAAAAGAGCCGTCAATTTCTTCGCACAATTTTATTAATTTATCTAAATCATGAATTTTTAAAAGCTCTTTTTCGTTGTACACCAAATATCCTTTCAAAAACTTTTCTGCCATTTGTTGAGACAAAAAACAAACTGTGCTTGGGGCGCCCCTCCTATCGTCCAGGATATTTTTAGATGACAATTCATCGTCATGCGCTTTAGAAAACCACTCACCTGCCAATTCCTTTAAATTGCTTTTATTATTTTCCATAAAGTTGCTTGCCATTTTTAATTATATTCACGTAAAAACTATCTCCTAACATTAGTCTTCTTTTTATTTCTTCCGGCGTTCTTACTAAAATATCCACAGGCAAAACTCCGTCAATAATCCTTCTTACGGCTATGCCTCTTTCAAAAAAATCATCTGTGGTATTTTTTACAATTAACAAATCAACGTCGCTATCCGGCCCTGGTTCGCCCCAAGCAAAAGAACCAAAAAGTATAACTTTTTCCGGATCATATTCTTCCACAATCCGCTTAGTAATTTCGGCAATTTTGATTCTAATTGATTCTAGGTCTAATACTCGCATTTTGGTTTTTTACCCGTCAAAATGCCTTTTGGGCTTTTGTCGGGTGGGTTTAGTTTATATTGCTATTTTGTAAATTTAAATTTTATTGTAATAAAGTACCGGAGCATCCTTCGTTTTTTAGTATTGCTGCATTACTTTTATCTGCCAGGGGCATCAACATATTAAAATAAGACGTTCCTATCCAAGATATTTTAACCGATTCATCAATTTTTCCGCCCGATTTTTCTGTTAAATTCTTAACAGCTTCCTTTGGACATTCTATCCATCTATTTGCTGCCCATTTTCGGGAACTTTCTGTGATAAATTCCTCTGTACCAAGAGTAATTTTAATTTTGCAAGATGCTGACGAAGGAACAATTTCAAATTTTATATTACCCACATTTACATCTGAGACAATACCGCTGGCAGAGTTGCAACTAATTACTGCCTCACCCAAACAATTTAATGCTAGGTCTTTTGTCGGATCTCCGCCGTTGAAAACATCTTTTTTTGATGTTCCACAATTTTTAACAGTTGTAACCTGCTCGGCTCCCTGAATAGCAACTTCTTCCTGATTAATCCCCCGTTGATTCTGATTGTTTCCTTTAGTCTGCGATTCGGCGCTTAACCTTACTGTTCTTGTATATTTTTCAAAAACAAAAACTCCGGCGAAGAGAACGACTGCGATAACAACTATAATTATTATGCCGGTTAAAGTTGATATTTTCTTTTGCATGATTTTTGTGACATTCTCACATTCTCAAGAATATTGGAATGTCCGTATTAATAATTTTTGCTTTGCCCCTTGACACGGGGTCATAATCTGCTATACTTAAATCGTATCGGACGAAGTCACATTCTATAAGAATAGGACCAAGAAATAGCATTTTCAATCTTTGGAAGTGCTGTTTTTTTTGTGTTATAATTTATTTGCGGAGGTTCATGGGAGGTTGAAACCATACGGTTATGGTCTTTGTCCGATACACAATAGGTTCTATTAATTTAGAATGTGGTCCGACTCCACCGACCTCCGCACCAAAGAATCTGCTTTAATTAGCGGATTTTTTGTTACTTTTTTTCTCTTTCTTCGCGCCGATCTTCTCTAAGGTCTCGCGCTTTTTCTTTTACCTCAACCGACATCCCAAGCGATTTTAATTCAGCAACAAGCAAGTTAAAAGAAGCCGGAATATTCGGATTTCTAATTGGTTCTCCTTTTAATATAGATTCATAAGCTGCCGCTCTTCCTTGCACATCGTCAGATTTTATTGTCAGCATTTCCTGCAAAGTGTGGGCAACTCCATAACCTTCCAAAGCCCAAACTTCCATTTCTCCAAATCTTTGTCCTCCAAACTGCGCTTTTCCTCCCAACGGCTGTTGAGTAATTAAAGAGTAAGGCCCAATTGATCTGGCGTGAACTTTGTCGTCAACCATGTGAATCAACTTCATTATATACATATATCCCACTGTAATTGGTTTTGGAAACGGCAAACCCGTTCTACCATCGTAAACAGTAACCTGTCCGGATTCGGGAAGCCCGGCTTCACGTAACTCGGCTTTTACATCAGCTTTGTTTGCCCCCAATAATGCCGGAGAGATTGCCAAATAATTCAATTTGTGAGCAGCCCAGCCCAAGTGAGTTTCCAAAATCTGCCCCAGGTTCATTCTGGAAGGAACAGATAATGGGGAAACAACCAAGTCAATTGGAGTTCCGTCGACTAAAAACGGCATTTCGTGCTCTGGCAAAATCCTTGAAACAACTCCTTTATTTCCGTGCCTTCCTACAAGCTTGTCTCCAACTTTTGCTTTTCTGGTTTCAGCAATTTCAACTTGTATTCTCTTAATAACTCCGGGTTCTAATTTATGGCCCAGATCTCTTGAAAATATTTTTACATTTGTAACTTTTCCTTTCTTTCCGTGTTCCATTCTTAAAGAAGAATCTTTCACGTCTTTTGCTTTTTCTCCAAAAATAGCTCTCAGCAATCTTTCTTCAGGAGTTAATTCGGCTTCTCCTTTTGGCGAAATTTTTCCAACCAAAATGTCGTTCGGACCCACTTCGGCTCCCACCCTTACAATTCCTTCTTCATCCAAATCCTTCAATTTTTCTTCCCCAACATTTGGAATGTCCGAAGTTATAACTTCGGGCCCAAGCTTTGTTTCTCTCACATCGCAAGTAAAATCTTCAATGTGAATTGACGTAAATTCGTCTTCTTTTGCCAATTTTTGTGAAATTGTAATAGAATCTTCAAATCCTCCTCCCCTTAATGGCAAAAAGCAAACCAAAATGTTTCTTCCCAAGGCCAGCCTGCCGTGCGAGATTGCCGCGCCATCAGCTAAAACATCCCCTTTTTTGATTATTTCACCTTTTTCAACAATTGGTTTTTGGTGGAAACAAGAATATTGGTTTGTTTTTACAAATGTCTGCAATTCATAATCTTCCTCGCGTTTTTTGCCCTTTTCTTCGTACTCAACCAAAATATGGCGGGCATCAACCTCTTTTATTTTTCCGTTTGCGGTTGCAAGAATTCCTTGACCCGAGTCACGGGCAACATTTCTTTCAACTCCGGTTCCAACCAATGGGGCTTCGGGCCTTATTAAGGGTACTGCCTGCCTTTGCATGTTTGAACCCATAAGCGCACGTGACGCATCGTCATTTTGCAAAAATGGGATAAGCGAAGTGGCAACAGAAATAAACTGCTTTGAGGAAACATCCACATAATCAACTTTTGAAATATCAACTTCTTCCGGCTCTCCTTTTACCCTGGCTTCAATTTTATCCGGTGGAATATCAGCCAAAATTTTCCCTGATTCTGTTAAGGGCACAGAAGCGGGAGCAATAACAAATCTTTCTTCTTCCTGGGCCGATAAATAATGGATTTCGTCGGTAACTTTTCCGTTTTTAACTTTAAAATATGGAGCTTCTATAAAGCCATAAGGATTTATTTTTGCAAAAGATGCCAAATGCCCCACCAGTCCAACATTCGGGCCTTCGGGAGTTTCAATCGGGCAAATTCTTCCATAGTGCGAAGGTTGCACATCTCTCACCTCAAAACCGGCTCTTTCCCTTGTTAAGCCTCCGGGCCCTGTTGTAGTCAATCTTCTTTTATGTTCAAGCTCTGCTAACGGGTTTTCGTTGTCCATAAACTGGGAAAACTGCGAAGAAGTATAAAACTCTTTTACAACCGCCATTAATGGCCTTGGGTTTATCAATTGCATTGGAGTTATTGTGGCAACTTCCAACGTGGACATTTTGTCCCTGATAATCCTTTCCATTCTCATTAAACCCACTCTCAATCTGTTTTGCAAAAGCTCAGACAACGTCCTCACCCTTCTGTTTCCCAAGTGGTCAACCTGATCTGCTTTTGCCAGCGGGTCGTTGTTCAACCTTATAACTTCTTTTACAACTTCAACAATGTCTTCAATAGACAAAATTCTGTCTTCTTTTGTAATCTCTCTGTCAACATTTTTAGGCGCCGTATTGGGTAGCCTCAGCCACGTTTTCCATCTTCCAACTTTTGACAGGTCATACCTGTCAAAATTAAAAAACATATTAAAAATCAAATCCTGGGCTGTGTCCGGTGTTACCAAATCACCCGGCCTTAACCTTCTGTAAACCTCAACCAAGGCTTCTTTTTGGTCTTTACAGGTGTCCCGCCTTAATGTTTCTTTTATATACCTTGTTTCTCCGGTATCTGTATCTTTAAAAGCCTCTTCAACTTTTTCAATTCCGTCCAAACCCAAAGCCATGAGTAAGGTTGTTGCCGGCACTTTTCTTTTTCTGTTTATTTTTACCCCAATAAATCCCGAATCCTCTGTTTCAAATTCAAGCCATGCGCCCCTGTTTGGAATAATTTTTGCGCCAAAATAATTTCTGCCTCTAAATGTCCTGTTTGTAAAAAACGCACCCGGGCTTCTTATTAACTGCGAAACAACAACCCTTTCAACCCCGTTTACAACAAATGTTCCCCTTTCTGTCATAACCGGAAAATCAGCCAAATAAACCTCTTGCTCTTTTACCTCTTTTGTCTTAAGGTTTACCAATTTCATTTTTACCCTCAACGGGGCTTCCAAAGAATCGTTATTCTTTTTGGCGTCCAAGCCATTTTTATAGTTTGGCTTGCCCAGCTTATAATCTTGGAACCAAAGTTCCAGTTCTTTGCCGGTATAGTCTTTAATGGGAGAAATTTCCTCCAAAAGTTCTTTGACTCTCACATCCCAAAAGTCATCCCAGGTTTCCTTTTGCATTGTCAAAAGATGCGGGGTTGAATATTGAAGTTTTGATTTTGAAAAATTCTTAACTTTTCTTATAATTTCAGCCATTTATAATTTTCGCGGGGATAGCTCTTGCCCCGCTATTAAGAATAATAATTAGTTTCTAAAACAAAAAATTTCGGTATTTAAAACAACCGAAAATTAGGGTATTTGATTTTCCTTAGAGTAAAGTGGCCACTTCTTTTTTAATATCTATATCTTATTCCTTTTTTTAAAAAGTGTCAAGCCCGTAAGATCAATTTGTCACTGCGATGTTTTTACAATAAGCAAACTAAGCAAATTTTTGGCTTCATAGGTTGCCTGCTCTTTGGTTTCTGAGTCTACAAATCTTTTCCATTGTTCAAAAATCTCTGTGTCATTTAAACTCCTCACAGAATTTTCCAATTCCAGCCTTGTGTCAAAATCAATATCTTTGGAGGCCAACAAAACTTTTTCAGAAAACATATCTCTAAAAGCCAAAACCTTTGTGTTTACTTGGTTTTCTTGGCGAATGGTCGTAATTTCCCCAATTTTGAAAACCAAAAAAATGTTCAACGCCAGCGATATCGCCGAAAAAGCGCTTAAAATTAAAATAAAAAATATTTTTTTACTCATAACCGTCATTTAAATTTTTGCTTTGTTTTAATAATAAATATAAGCAGAATGCACAAAACCAAAAATATGGCTCCAAGCAAAACCGAAATTGTCATCTGCCAATTAAGCCATTGTGGTAAAAGCGTTTTTTTGCGCATAGCAACTTCAACATTTACGCCATTTTGGCCCTGCACGGCGAAAACATCGCTTTTATAATCTATATAATTTTTTGCTTTAACTGAAAGATAATATTTTCCTTCCGGAACCAAAAAAGAATATTTTCCGGTTTCGTTTGTATAAACAGGGTTTTTTTGCAAAAACTTTCCAGCGTCCCAAAGTTCGTATTTCTCTGTTTTTTGGTTCAGCTGGTAAAGAGAAACTTCTGCGTTTTTAATTCTAACTCTTCCGTCTAAAGTTTCGCTGTAAACATAACCCTCCGGGTCAACTTCTACAAAAAGCTGGGTTTGAGCAGGAGCCAAAAGCGCGTCTTTATATTCTATAACCGTAACTATTTTATATTTTCCGTCTTTTATGGGCGCATTGATTTCTGCTTTAAAAACTCCGGGCTGTTCTTCCAAATAATTAAATTTTTGGATAAGCAAAGCGTTTGACGCAGAATTTTCCGCCGGAACTTGCGGAACCGCTATTGCCAAGGCGGCAGAAAAAAATCTTGCAAAACCATTTTTGCTATTTTGGGCTGTGTTTAATTTATCCAAAAACACAAGCCCCGTAATTCTGTTGGCAGGCTTGTCGGGCTTTATGACAAACTGCATTGGCTTTCCCGAAATTGTTGAAATTTTCTGCTGTACATATCCCTGCTTGTCAACGCTAATAACAGAACCCAAATCAATAAGCTCTCCTGCTGTTCTGGCAAAAACAATATCACTTGGAATTTTTCCAAGGGCGTTAAAACTTAAATTAGCCAAAGGAATCCCCCGTGTTTCCACGCTCATTTCCACGCTCGGTCCGGCAAGCACCGCCTGGGTTAGGCCAGGCAATTTTAATTGTGTTCCGGCCAGTTTTTTAATATCATCTGGTTCTGCGCTGTCAATTGACAAGCCATCAAGCGCATTTTTTAGTTGCGGAATTTTGTTGGCAAAGAAGGCAATTCCCGAATCCAATTGAAATAATTTAAGCTTGTTTAGAGAATTTACGCTTAAAATTTCTATACCCTGCAAAGCCATTGGCGCCTCCTCGGGCACG
>MHPP01000026.1 GCA_001822095.1 Candidatus Staskawiczbacteria bacterium RIFOXYC1_FULL_38_18 | reverse complement strand
CGGGTTCTATTATCTCTTCGCCCACTGAGGTCCCTTTCTGGCTCTTTTCTTTCCAAATTTCTTTCTTTCTCTCATTCTTGGATCTCTTGTTAAAAATCCTGCCTTTCTTAATCTTTTTCTAAAATTATTATTAAAATCAACCAGCACGCGAGCTGTTCCATGCCTTATAGCTTCAGCCTGCGCATGATGACCACCCCCCCTTACTACGACTGTAACCCTGAACTTATCCAAGCATTTCATTTTTTTCATTGAAGCAACCGCAGATTCCTGGTCTTCAATCAGTTGAAAATATTTCTGGTAGGATTTATTGTTTACTAAAAATTCTTTTTCACCCTTTGTGTAAAGCCTTATTCTGGCAACAGCTGTTTTTCTTCTTCCAATTGCCTCAAAATATCTGTCTGCCTTGCCGGCTGACTCTTTTATAGACTGCGCAATTTCCTTTGAAATTTCTTCGTCGTCGGCAATGTCTTCTGAAGCAATAAAAACAGGAGGTGCAACAATCTCTTTTTCTTCTATTTTATCAGCAACCTTTTTAGTTATAATTTTTGTTGGCATTTTATTCAAACCTTAATCTTTTAATTTGCCTGTCCCTTAAAGTATTTTTTGTAAGCATTCCCATTACTGCTTTTCTCAAAACTTCTTTCGGGCCTTTTTTTATTAAAAATTCTTTTAATGTTGCTTTTTTTAAGTTTCCCAAATATCCGGTAAACTTAAAATAATTTTTGCCTTCCAGCTTGTTTCCGGTAAATTTCATTTTATCAATATTTTTTACAACAACAACGTCTCCCATATCCATATAAGGAACAAAGTTTGGCTTGTTTTTTCCGCGCAACGCAATAGCAACCTCAACAGCCAATCTGCCCAATGATTTATTATCTGCGTCTATTGTAATTATTTGTCTAGTTGTCTTTTCCATATTATTTCACCAGCTCAATTATTGCCATTCTTGCGCTGTCGGAATTTCTTGGCCCAAGTTTTGTAATTCTTGTATATCCGCCCTGCCTGTCTTTATATTGCGGAGCTATTTCAGCAAATATTTTTTTAACCATTGCAGGAGTTAATTTTTGCGCCAGCAATCTTTGGTTTGCAATTGTATTAATTTTTGCCCTTGTTATCATTTTTTCAGCAACAGGCCTTAATTCTTTTGCTTTTGCCTCTGTTGTTTTTATTTTTCCGTGCAAGAAAAAACTATTAACTAGCGTTCTGATTAACGCCTTTCTTGGCCCAATTTTCATTGATAATTTTCTGCCCTTGTTTAACTTTCGCATGATAATTTATTCCTGCCTTAATTCCAACCCTAATTTTTTAATTTTTCTCTTTATTTCAGAAACCGCTTTGTCTCCCATTCCTTCCAATTCCAGTAAACCTTTTTCCGACTTTCTTATAATTCCGCCAGCTGTTTTTATTCCGTTGTTTACCAAAGCATTAAGCGTTCTTCCGGTTAATTTCATATCTTCAACTAAAAGCTTTGTTACGTCTTGTTCACCCTCTTTTTCTGCTTCTTCGGTTTTTTCTGTTTTCTCCGGCTTTTCTTCCGATTCTCCGGCTTTTCCTTGGAATATTAAATTAAAATGTTTTATTAAAATATCGCAGGCCTCAAAAAAAGCTTCTTCTGGCGTGATTGTTCCATCGGTTTCTATTTCAAGGGATAATTTATCAAAATCCGTTCTGTCGCCTACTCTCATATTTTCCACCTGGAAATTGACGTTTTTAATAGGCGTATAAATTGCATCAATTGCTATTGCCCCAATTTCCCCTTTTTTTGTTTTAACTTGGTCTCTTGGAACATATCCTATTCCTTTTTCAATTGTAACTTCTAGGTTAAATTCTGTTTTTTTATCTGTTATCGTTGCCAAATGAATTTCCGGATTTACAAGCTTTATTTGCGACGGAACCTTAAAATCAGCTCCTGTAACTGCTCCCTCCCCCTTTTTGTGCAGCTCAATTTTCTGCGATTCGCCCTCAAAAATTTTGAACCTCAAATTCTTAATGTTTAACATTATCATTATTGTGTCTTCCAAAATTCCGGGCATTGTTGAAAATTCGTGCGGAGCTCCTTTTATTTTAACTTCCGTAACAGCTGCTCCCTGCAATGAAGAAAGCAAAGTTCTTCTTAACGCATTTCCAATAGTAACTCCATATCCTGGGTATAATGCTTCTATTTCAAAAACAGCCTGATTTTTCTTTTTTTGAATTACTTTTGGCGGTAATGGAAGCGATATCATATATTTAAAATTTTTATTAACGTGAATAAAACTCAAATATTAATGAAATTTCTGCAGGGGGCTTTACGTCGTCTAAGCTTGGCGCACCTACGGCAGTTGCCTGCAATTTTTCTTTGTTTAAAGCAACCCATGCCGGGACTTCCCTGGCTTTCAACTGGGCCTGTATTTCATTGAAAATTCCCTTTTTCTTTTTGTTTTCCTTAATAGCAACAATGTCATCTTTTTCAACAATAAATGAAGGGATGTTTACGTTTTTTCCGTTTACAGAAAAAAATCCGTGCGACACCATTTGCCTTGCCTGAATTCTGGTTTTTGCAAATCCCGCCCTAAAAACAAAATTATCAAGCCTGGTTTCAAGTTTTCTGATAAGTTCGGCCGATACATCTTCAACTTTTCCCATTTTCGCCAAAGTTTCTCCAACATATCTTTTAAACTGCTTTTCAGAAAGCCCATACCATTTCTTCAATGTTTGCTTTTCGGTTAAGGATTTTTTATATTCTGAAGGAGCGCCCCCTCTTCTTTTTCTCTGGGGTCCGGGAGCATAGGCTCTTCTGGATATTGCGCATTTAGCTGAAAAACAACGATCCCCCTTCAAAAAGAGTTTCTGTCCTAATCTCCTGCAAGTTTTACATTGGTCGTATATCATGACGAATTTTTAATTTTTAATTTTCAATTTTTAAACACGCCTGGTTTTTCTTTGTCTGCATCCGTTATGCGGAATTGGAGTCACGTCTTTAATTGAAACCACGTTTAACCCTTGCGCCACCAAAGTTCTCACGGCTGATTCCCTGCCCGCCCCAATACCTTTTATTAGAACTTCTATTTTTTCAATTCCAATTTTTTTACAAATATTTGCAATTGCTTCTGCAACTCTGGAAGCGGCAAATGACGTTGCCTTTTTGGCTCCCTTAAATCCAACTGAACCTGCCGATTTCCACGCCAAAACATTTCCTCTTAAATTTGTAAGAGTTACAATTGTGTTATTGTAAGAAGAAGAAACGTAAACCTTTCCTTCCTGAACTCCGGCGGTCGAAGATTTTACTTTAACTTCCTTTCCGACAGATTTGTCTATTTTCTCCTGATTTTTAATCAGTTCTTCTTGATTTGTCTCTATAACGTGTTTTTTTCCCATAGCTTTTTATGTAGGAGTTGCGGTCGGTTTTCTTCCGCTTCCCATTGTTTTTCTAACATTTCCCCTAACAGTTCTGTTGTTTGTTTTTGTTCTTTGGCCTCTTACCGGCAAACCCTTTATATGCCTCAATCCTCTCCAGGCCCCAATATCTTTTAATCTTTTAACATTAATCATAACCTGCCTTCTTAAGTCGCCCTCAATTTTATAGTTTTTTTCAATGTAGTCTTTTAAATCGTTGACTTCCTTTGCGGTCAAAGTCGACGCCCTTTTATTAAAATCAATCTTTAACTCGTCCAAAATTTTCTTAGACAAAACCCTGCCTATTCCGTAAATATAGGTCAATGCAATCTCTATTCTTTTGTTTTCTGGGATAGTTACCCCGGCTATTCTTGGCATAATGCTTTATCCTTGTCTTTGTTTATGTTTAGGATTTTTTTTACAGATAACGTAAAGCCTGCCTTGTCTTCTGACAAACTTGCAGTCGTTACAAATTTTTTTTAATGACGGCCTTATTTTCATTTTGCAAAAAAAAATTATTTAAGTCTGTAAACTATCCTTCCCTTTTTTTCGTCGTAGGGAGTCATCTCAACCGAAACCCTGTCACCCGGCAAAATGGTAATTCTGTTCATTCTCATCTTTCCGGAAAGGAAACCCATAATTTCTCTGTTGTCTTCTAATACTATCTTAAAAAAGGCGTTTGGTAAAGCCTCTATAACCCTTCCGTCTTTCTTTATAATTTGATCATTTTTTGCTCCGCTTGGACTCATTGTGTAATAGTAATATCTTAGCAAATTATACGGAACTCGTCAATGGTCCTACTCAAATTGGAGATAAATATTTATTGCTTTTTGGTTATTTGGGGCTTTTGAGGTCCAAAAAGGCCAAAACTTTACTTCGGTTTTTGAGGCGTTTTCTCCCAGCACATTGTTTATGGTCTGAGCAATTTGGCTTGAATTTTGCCCAAGCAAGGAAAGCCCAAGCGAGTTTTTATCAACGTTTTGATGTATTCCCGATGAAAAGCTGGAATTTAAAGAAATTTTTCCTCCAAAAATATCAACTGTTTTTGCCGTATAATCTGTTTTTAGGCTGTTATCAAGCAGGGTCTTGCCATCGGGAAGCTGGGAAATAATAAATTGTTTTGAAAAATCGTCAAGGTCAGACTTTTTAAATACCATGGCTTTTGCCTTAACCGTTGCCTTGTAGGTAAAATTTGGAACAACTGTTCCGGCTTTTACTAAGGCTGAGGCACTTGTTATTTCGGTGAAAATTGCGTTATCAAGCAAAACATAATCCTCAGAAACTTGGCCATTCAGGTCGGATATTGCATCGGCAATAATTTTTTTAGAAACAGTGTCTTTTGCTGTTTGAATATCGTCGGCTGTAACTTTTTTAATTTTGCCCTCCTGCCCCCCTGTCATTGCTTTGCTTGACGAAGCGGAAACGCTAAAATAATACGCCGTGCCCTTTAATCCCGGAATTGAAAAATTTGACGGAGCAATATTATAACTCTCTCCACCCTCAACCGCCTGGACAGTTATATCAACTGTTCCTGCGATAATTTTACTTCCAGATTTCTTGGCGGCCGGAATAACAATTTTTTGCAGGGATACAAAAAGCTTTCCGGAATCAGACATAAAATGAGTTCCTGACTTTAAAGTAAAAGGAGACGGAGGATTATATTTGTTGGACACGGTTATGGTTCCGGATGCCTTGCCCGCATTGTCTGCATTGCCGGTTGCCAAAAAGTCTTCTGACGCGCTCTTTTCTGTTTCAAAATATTTTGCAGGTATGACAAATTTTGCCGTATCCACTTCCACGGCCGATTTGTCGGCAATTATTGCCTGCTCAAAGCTTAACGTTTCTACCTTTGGCCAGATTTTCACATCAACTTTTTGCAGTTTAAAATATAAAAACACGCAAAGTAAAAGTAAAATAGCCGCAGAACCTATTGCAACAGGCTTTAAAAAAGGCTTGGCTTCTTTTTTTCTCCTACCCTGATTTTTTTTCTCCGCCATAGTCCTAGCCGAGGGTGTTTTCCCGTGTTGCGCGGGTAAATCTTCAGCAAAAAATTCTTTTATGCTGTTTTCTGCCTTTTTAACCGCTTTTGGGGGCTTTACGTCGTAAATTTTTCTTCGTGCCATTTATATTAAAAAATTAATTATAATTTTTTATTCTAGTGTTGCTTTTATTCTCCTCA
>MHPP01000025.1 GCA_001822095.1 Candidatus Staskawiczbacteria bacterium RIFOXYC1_FULL_38_18 | reverse complement strand
TCCCCAGCCCATTTCAGAAGGAGCTACCCCCTCTTCACGAAACCCTTCAATGCTCCATGTATTCACAAACTCATCAACTTCTTTTGGCCTGTTGGTTATTTGGGTATCTCTTTCTGAACAATGAATTACTTTTACTCCAAGAATTTGCGCCAAGCGTGCAAAGTCTTTATTATTTTTATATTCTTTAATTTTTTCTAAATTTTTTGCTGTATCTTTTTTGGCGGTCAAAACTTTTCCCGCAATATCCAACAGTCCTTGTTTTACAAAGTGTGAAATTAACCCTGGATTTGCTCCGTGGTCTACAACGGCTGTTACAGAATCTTTTGACCATTTTTTTGCCATATCTCTTAGTTTCATCTGCCTCCAATAAAGAGTTTTCTCAAAAATCTTTTTTGGCGCGTCGGGATCCCAAAGTTCAACGGAAGTATTAGCATATAAAGTATTGTGGTCATGGCACCATTTTAAAATATCGCAAGCCCCAATATTCCAAGCTAAATCAATAACCATGCCATTGGGACCTGTCCCGCCTTGGGCGGGATCCCGCTTGGGCGGGACATATTTTTGCAAAACAAAACCTAAATTTTCCGGAGTTATTTTTTCCTGAAAAAATTTAATACCCGTATCCGTAAACGGTTTTAATTTTTCTGATTTATCTTCAATGTCTATTATAGTAATTTTGTTTCTCGGAACATCTATATGCTCCAAAATAACAGGAAGCGTACACTGCGATACCGCTCCATATCCTATAATTAAAATATTATTATCAAATTTAATTTTTTCCATTTTTTAATTTTAACTTTTTTAAAAAATAAATTCAATGCAATAAAAAAAGCCACTGGTACGACCAAATGGCTACTCATAAAACCTCTCTCGAGGTTTTATGCACCCATCGGCAATTCCGACGAGCCTTTGCTTGGCCCTGTCGTAAATGCCGTCAAGCATTACTTTGATTTGGGGATCGGTTTTTTTCCAATCCCTTTCCAGCTTGTCCGAAAGCTCCTGAAAAATGAACAACGTCGGCGTATTTAGATCTCTCATATGGCTCAGCCACAATTCATCAACGTAGTCAAAATGATCTTTGGCATCAGCCGCCGCCACACACATTGCCTCTTGTGTTTGAAACGGTATGTTTTGGCTTCCCCTGTGAGAATAAATGCAGGACAAAATTACGCCGATAAACTCCAACGGGCAGGCGCATTGCAAAAGAATCGGCGAGGCCAGCTGAACTCCGGTAATATGATGGTCATCTTTGCCGAACTTCGCCGCTCCAATGTCGTGAAGCAATCCGCCGACTTGCGCAACAAACAGGTCTGCCCCCAGCGTTTCTGCAAAATCCTTTGCAGATTTTGCCACGCCCAATGCATGTGGCCAAATGGTGTGCCGATAAAATTTGCTGCCGATGCAGACATCTCTCACCGCATTCTGGATTTTTTTAATTAAAACTTCCAAGGTGCTTCTCCTTTGCGTATACGGTGTTTATTATTTCAAGTTACAGATTTGTTTATAATATATCAGCAGAAAAAATTGTCAAACATAAAAATGTTTTATTGCACGATTCCTCCGCCAGAGTGCGAAAAGTCATCGGGCAAGGCGGTGGTTACAGCAGAATCCGTGGCCGTGATAGTTGTGTTTGTAAACTGGTTTTCCCCCGAAATTTGCGCTTGGCCGATCAGCTGGGCAATTGAGCCTTTCTGACTTTGAGTTGGAGTTAAGGATATCTGAAAAGAAAGGGAAACCGGGTCGCCATTGACTCCTGTACCAGATAAAATATCGCCCACCGACCAAACAATTTCCCGGCTGACTGAATCAAAAGAGAAATTAGGATATTCATCTTCGGGTCGAATTCTGCCCGTTAGGCTGACTCCTTGGGGAATAGTTGCCTTTACTTTAACGTTTTTTTCGTCGCTGGAATAATTTTTGATATTCCATGTTATTGTATAGGTTGTCGCCTGCCCGACTTTTGGCGGAGTCAATCCTGAATTTGGAATTTCCGAAGACTGATAATACCCCGATTGGGATATAACTAATCCTGAATTTACTTTTATGCTGAATTTTTGCACAATTTGTGAAACATTTATCTCGTCTGTAATTGTTGAGCTGGCGGGATCAGAAGAATTAGGCATCCAATTATTTTTTACTCTTACGTCAAAACTTATCTGCGCGGATTGCTGTTTTTCCAATCGCCTTAATTGAGGAGCCGAATTTGAATCAAAAACAATCATATTGTCGTTAGGCTGAACCTGCCCGCCCTGCGCCTGTATTGTGGACATGTCCAGAGCCTGCCCGTCTAATCTTACAATAGCAAATAAATTATCAAAAGAATCAGACCCAATGTTTGTAAAAGAAATTTGGTAGTGTAATATTTCTCCGGCAGAAGCAATGTAGCTTGAAGAATTATTTACTTGCTGGGAAATAAACAACAACGGTTGTATAATCTGCACGTCCTGTGTTGCCTGCTTAATTACAATAAAATTCCCGTTTTGCCACATGCCAAGATTTGCTGAAAAAGTTAAGGTCTTATTTGTGTCAGCGTTTATGCTTCCCTTAATAGTTATTCTTCCGCCTTGCGCCTTGTTTAAAGTTTTAAGCTTCCACTCTGCATGGTCTAAGGACGACGGGTCAGAGGAAGTAAAACTAAACCCGTCGGTCTGGTCAATTTTCAGGCTTAAATTTTCCAAAGGATAGTCTATATTTGAAAAATAATTTATGGAATATTGTAAATCTTTCCCTTTTTCAATTTTTGAAGGAATATCAAAATCCAGAGTAATCGGAACCTTGTCAATTTTGGTGGTAAAAGTTGTTTTTGACTCGTATTTTGCTGTTAAATTTTTTGGAGTATATGAAATAGAAGCTTTTGCGGTTTTCAAATCCCCTTCTTTTCCCAAAAGCCTGGTTTTTATTTTAACAAGCTCCTCGTCTCCAGGATAAATATCTTTTAAATCTTGTGTGATTATTGTTTTACCGTCTTCGGTGAGTGAATTATCGGGCATTACAAAAATAAGTTTTGGGTTTTCCAAAACAAAATTTCCGTTATTTTTGTATTTAACGGTATATTCTATTTCCTCGCCGACTTTGGCCGCATCTGTCCCTAAAATATCTACTCTTAAAATTTCTTTTGAAAACATGCTTTCCCTCCAAAACCAAAAAGCAACAGAAATTGCCAATATTGACCCAAATATAATTAAAAATGTTTTCTTTGTCATTTTAGTGTAAAAGAAAATAGTTTTTCATTTTTGATATTTGCCATATTAAAACAGTGTTTAAGGCAAGAATTATGACAAAAATTAAAATTAAGGCATTTCCTCCCAAAAATATTCCGCCCATTACTGCCACAATAGAAGCGCCCATTGTTGTTACAATATTATCCATCCCCACTCCAACTAAAGCATCTCCAATTCTGCCCTTTGGGTTTATCGTAAAATTGTGCACCACAATCATTTCCCCCATGCATCCAATAACTCCAGCCAAAACTCCTGCTATCACAAACGGCATTCCGGTAATATCGCAAAAAACCTGAACAGCCGAAACCATGCTTTCGGCCGCGAACAAAATAGCTGCTCCCGATAGGGCTAAAATAAACAATATTGCAAAAGTTGATTTTTTTGCGTAATACCTTTCTTCCTTCGCAATCTCTTGGACCAAAATATGCTGCCTTTTTGTTTTTCTAAAAATATACATCGTTAGAATACATAAGGCCAAAATAACAAAACCTGCCGGTTTTACCAATTGATATAAATCTCCTGAAACATTTTCGGGCGGATTTGCCACTTGCCCAAAAACCACCATTGAAATTGCCACCACTGCTGTTAAAATTGTTAAAACATTCAAAATATCCACAGATTCGTCTATTTCCATCAAAGACGGCTTTGTTGTGTGGTCTTTCATTGGAATAACGGTTCCCAGCCCTTTTATTCCCGGCATCATTAACACAGGCTTTTCTTTTTTATTTGAAATATTTTGCCTAAAAACGCACCATGCGGCGTGGCCAATATTATAAATATTAGAACCAAAAGTGGTTGCCGCGGCTATTATGGCAAAATTTATGGCCAAAGCATAGTCTGAGCTTACCAGCCTCAAGCTCATAATGGCTGCCACTATTCCCAATATCATATCCGGGAAAGCTGTTCCCAATGACTGCAAAAGTCCACTGGCAATTTTTGTCCTTTCGCTCAAAATCTCCGTTGTTTCCTCTATTATATTAGCTATGCCCCGCAAAACAAAAACCGCCCCAACGCCCAGAATAACAATAATGCTTGTTACCCTTATCCAAGTGGCATTTTCTTCGCCTAAAAATTCTTCAAAATAAAATCTCAAAACCAGCGCAACTAAAACTAAAATTGCTATATTAACAAACCTGTTTCTAAAAATATTCATATATTTTTATTTTTTATCATTTAATTATTTTTTCTATAAAATTAAATCCATTTTTTTATTTTAAAAAATACCAGCATTGTTAAAAATATTATCACCATTAATAAAAAAATGTATAGCGGCGCAAATAGAGATTCCATACCCGGCAAATATTTAAAGTTCATGCCAAAAAATCCGGCTAAAAATGATATTGGCATAAAAATTGTAGTGATAATTGTTAAAACCTTCATAACAGAATTTGTTTTGTTGCTTATGCTGGAAAGATAAACATCTAACATCCCCGTCAGAATGTCTCTGTAAGTTTCAATCACGTCAACTATTTGAATAAGGCTTTCATAAATGTCGCGAAGATATATTTTTGTAGAATCTTTTATTAATTTAGATTCGCTTCTCTCTAATATATGAATTGTTTCCCTTAATGGCCAAACCGATTTTCTTAACTCTAAAATTTGACGTTTAAAATGATATATCTTGTTTAGTGTAAGGGGTGTGGGTTTTTGGATCATTTCTTTTTCTAATTTTTCGATATAACTGCTAAACTCTTCCAATACATTAAAATAATTTGAAATTATAGAGTTTACAAGTTCATAACACAGGTAATCTGTGCCAAAAGACCGAACACGCGATTTATTTTGGCGCAATAATTTTCTTATATTTTCAAAATTGTCCCCCTTTACGCCCTGCTGAAACGTGATAACAAAGTTATCGGCCAATATAATGCTTACTTGTTCCGGAACAGCTTTGTTTGTTTTTTTGTCAAAACTAAACATTTTGAGAGCCAAAAAGATATAGTCTGAAAGTTCCTCAACTTTAGGCCTCTGGTTAATGTTTAAAATATCCTCCACCACTACGGGATGCAAGTCAAATCCTAATTGAAGCTCGTTCAAAAAAGATATTGGGGGTACTTGGTCAATATCTATCCATGTCACGGTTTTGGTTGCTTTATAGGGTATGCATTCATTAATGTCTGATACTGCCCTTTCCTCTAAATTTTCGGCATCATAATCAAATAAATAAACCTTGTTTTTGGATAACTTTTTATCTTCTAAATTAACCATATAAAAAATTTAATTAATTTTACTTTATTCTACCACTCCTGCAGGGTTTCTCAAACCGCTCTTAAAAGAGTGGCTGGATAAAAGATAAAGGCCGTAATGCGCTGAAGTCTCTTTTAACATATCGGCCAAAGGCGGCTCAGTTTTTAGCCTACTTATAGTCTGCCAGTCTTTTTTCAAAATCAGTCTTAAAACTTTAACAATATCTGAATTTATTTTTTGCGAACCGTTGCCGTGTTTTGCGCAATTGGCGCATATAACCCCTCCCTCTTTGTTTGAAAAATAAACAGCGCACGGATTCAGTTTGTTTTTACAGGCAATGCATTTTTGAACCTCGGGCCGATATCCTAACAAGGAATAAAAATTCCAAAGAAAATAATAGTAAATCATATTTAATTTTTTGGGCTTTATACTGCTGTTATTCAGCTTTTCAAACGTCTCAATCAGCAGATTCCAAATGCTTTCATCTTTTTCCTGCCCTTTAATAAAATTATCTAAAGCATCGGAAATTTGGCAGGCAATTTTTACTTTTTCCATATCCTTGCCCTTATTGCCAAATTTATCAATTTTTGCTGAATCTGTAAGAGTTTTGTTGTTTTTACCCTGGATAAATTCAATTTCCGAAAAACAGAATAAATCTACGCCCGCTCTTAATTTTGAGTTTATTTTTCTTATTGCTTTTCCACGTATTTCCAGCCTGCCAAAATCTTCCGTAACAACAGAAAAGATTCTGTCGGCTTCCGCTACGTCGGTTTTT
>MHPP01000024.1 GCA_001822095.1 Candidatus Staskawiczbacteria bacterium RIFOXYC1_FULL_38_18 | reverse complement strand
TCCCAATTCCCTTTTAGGCAAATCTCGTACATGTCCAAAAGACGACTTTATTACAAAATCTTTTCCCAAAAACTTTTGGATTGTTTTTGCCTTCACGGGTGACTCAACTATAACCAAGCTTTTCATCTCGTTTTATTTTTTACTATTATTTTTGTTCACTATAACAGAAATATACGTATGTTTGCAATTTTTAGGTTTTGGAGTAATATAAAAACCGGTCTAAACCACAGGTCATTGTCAAGGAGAAAAGCCATGTCGGTTGAATCGATCCGGCTGAGCATGTATGGTGAAACGCTTGTTGTCGCGGATTCTTTTTCTGACAGCGACAAAATCCCGGTTAATTTTCCTCGTGCCGATTGCGAAGCGCACTTAGGTCACTTAGACGGGACGTTGCAACTTGTGTACGCAACAATGGTGTCAAAGACGCACTACGTCCTTTCCATAAAGTCTGGCGTTGCCGTTGGAAAGCGAGTGCCGATTAACATCGACACATTTGGAAAGTTGCGACAGTGGTGTGCTGAACAAATCGCATCAGTGGAAGGAGCCGAGAAAGAAGGTCGAGATTTGGTTCGCAAAGTCAATATCCTATTTGGCGTGCCAGATCGCAATTTGGGCCAAAGGTGGAAATTGCTTGACGAAGCGAGGGCGCGCGACTCTCAACGATAGCCGAAGAAATCCGGCAAAGCGCGAAGGAAACACCTTCGCTTTTTTTATGCTCGCATCTTCTCAACTGCCTCGCTTAAAATTTGAGAATATAAATTAAGCCCGATTTTGTTTATGGCGCCAGATTGCTCTCTGCCCAAAATATTTCCTGCTCCACGGAGCTCCAAGTCGCGGATTGCAATTCTGTAGCCGGCTCCCAATTCTTGGCTGTCTTGGAGAGCTTTTAATCTTTCGTTTGCCATGGGCGTTAAGGATTTTTTATCATAGAAAAAATATGCAAAGCTTTCTCTGTCGCTTCTGCCAACTCTTCCCCTTATCTGATGCGCCTGTGAAAGCCCAAGCCGTGTGGAGTCTTCTATAATAATCGTATTTACGTTTGGCATATCCAATCCGTTTTCAATTATTGTGGTTGCCAGTAAAACATTTGTTTTTCCTTTTTGGAAGTCGTCCATTATTTTTATCAATTTGATTTCTGGCATCCTGCCGTGGATTAAGCTAATTTTTGCTTTACGGCAAAGTTTTTTTATTTCGTGCCCAGTTTTTTCTATAGTTTGTATTCTGTTGTGCAAATAATAGATTTGCCCTTTTCTTTTAAGCTCTAAATTTATTGCTTTTTTAATTGCTTTTTTGTCATATGCTAAAACTTTTGTTTTAACAGCCAGCCTGCCTTTTGGGGGAGTTTGCATCAAACTGATGGATTTGAAAGATGACATCGCCAAATAAATTGTGCGGGGAATAGGGGTTGCCGACAAGCTTAAAACATCTAGACTGACCTTCATCTGTCTTAATTTTTCTTTTTGTTTCACGCCAAATCTTTGTTCATCATCAATTATTAAGAGCTGTAAATTATTGAATTCTATATCTCGAGACAAAAGCCTGTGCGTGCCAATGATAATGTCTATTTTCCCTTGCTTTAATTCTTCGGCTATTTTTTCCTGCTCTTTTTTGTTTTGCAACCTTGTTATCATCGCAATTTTTACGGGAAGCTTCTCAAACCTTTTTTTAAAATTATTAAAATGTTGGTTTGCCAAAATTGTTGTTGGGCAAATTAAAGCTGTTTGTTTGCTATTGACGGCTACCAATAGGGCGGCGCGAAGGGCAACCTCTGTTTTTCCAAAGCCCACGTCTCCGCAAACAATGCGGTCCATTGGAGTTTCTTTGCTCAAATCATTTTTAATATCCTCAATCGCCTGCATTTGGTCGGGGGTTTCCTCGTATATAAAACCCGCCCTCAATTGGCTCTCAATTTCTTTGTCTTCTGTATATATGGGGCGTTTTACAATTTCTTTTTTTGCGTAAAGATCTAAAAGATCTTTTGCCAGTTTTTCAACCCCTTCTTTTATTTTATATTTTGTTTTTTGCCAAAGTGACGAACCAAGCCGTGAAATTTTTGGATCGGTAAAACCAACGTATCGCGACAATTTTTTTTCCAAACCCAAAGGGACATAAAGCTTGTCTTCTTTGTCGTATTCAAGCACATAATATTCGGTTTTTGATTTTGAATTATGGATTTCGAATTTCTCGATTCCGCAGAATCGTCCTATGCCGTGGTCTAAATGAACAAGATAGTCTCCGGATTTTAGACCTTTTAATTCAGAAAATATTTTTTGAGACTTTAATTTTTTTAATAGAATATTTTTATATTTTTGCTCATCAGCAACAAAAATATCTAAAACTTTTATTTCATCAATCTCGTTTCCTAAAAAATCCAGCCTCACGGCATTTTTTGTGTTAATGGGGAATACGTCAATTATTCCGCCTTTCTGAGAAAATTCGCCGGGATCTGTAACCTTAAAAACTTTTTCATAGCCCATTTCGTCCAGTTTTCTTAAGAAGCTCGAAAAATTAAAACTATGGTCTTTTTCCAAAAAAATTATGTTATCCTCAAAAAAAGTTTGAGTATTGCGAGAATCAAGCAATTTTTCCAAATTTTCTGCATACCAAGACCCCTCCTTTTCCAAAAAGTAGGGGTGTATTCCAACTATTAAAAGTTGATTCAAACTATCCATATTTATATGATAATGATACTTAGAAAATTGAAAAATAGCAAAAAAAGTCCTGTCCTGCCGGTTGGCAAGGAAAGGACATGGAAGCTGGAGAATCAATATCGACGCGTCGGCGCGGTCATTTTTTGCGTAGGTCGGACTGTCCCGTTGGCGTCCGCCAATTTCTGTTTGCAGACGTCTGCACAGGTCGGTTTGCGCCGTAGATGAAAGAGCCCATTGCCGGCATTGCGTTTGGGCCGGAGCGGACAACGTTCGGTTGGGGTCGGGTTCGTTGTTGCGGGGCCATTTGCTGGGGCTGATTGTCGTAAACAACCATTGGCTGTTGCTGGGAAAACGAGGAAGGGGGCGGCAGATTGTGCTGCCATGCCCACACTCGCGCCGCCTGAAGTTGGGCAGCCATTCTTGCCGGATTCGCTGGCGTTTGGGAGTAAATCTGGGGAGTTGTCATTCCGCGTTGCTGCCAGAGTCTGAACTCTTGCTGTTCCCGCAATTCCTGTTGCGCAATAGCCTGCCAAATTGGCCCGGTATCCACAAATGGTTGCGCTGGTCTTTTTGCCTGCGCGACCGCCGAGGAGCATGCCATCACAGCCGTCATGGCCGCGATAATCAACGCCATCAGTAAAATGCGCTTGATCATAACGACTCTCCATGTTTTGGATGATTGACACGCGACCCACGCAACTGCACCCATAATTTTTTCAGATGGATTCAATTGCCTAAGTCGCGCATCTTATTTTAAGGTGCTATTTATACCGCTAGATTAATATTGCCACCAAGAAGATTAATTGTCAATTAATTAAACTCGTTCGTGGCTTTTTCATGGCCATTTTTTATTAGAGAATCTATCGCATCGGTGGTTTTGAAAATAACTCCGTTAATTATTTTTTGCTCGTTTTTTGAGAATTTTTTTAAAACAACTTTCATTGCCTTTACATCATTTTGTCCGCCTATTCCAATTCTTATTCTAATTAATCCTTCATTGCCGATATTTTTAATTATAGACTCTACGCCTTTATGTCCGGCAGAACCGCGCTCTTTTACTATTTTTATTTTGCCGACTTTTAGGTCTATATCGTCGTGGACAATAACAAGCAAGGGTTTAGGGTTTAGGATGTAGGGTTTAGTTAAAACGCGGACGGCCTTGCCTGACTCGTTCATAAAAGTCTGGGGCTTTGCCAAAATAATTTTATTGTTTTCCGAAATTAATGCATTAGCTTTTTTATTTAAAACAAAATCAGGAAAATTATTTTTTTTTGCAAATTCATCAATTGCCATAAAGCCAACGTTATGGCGGGTGTTTTCAAATTTTTTGCCCGGGTTTCCCAGGCCAATTATTATTATCATATTTAATCATTCTACACATTGACTTTGGCTTTTTCAAGAGCTATAATTTTTTAATAATACATTCCTTTGGCAAAAGAGGGGAGGTGTTATATGTTCGTTGTCAACAAGGCAAAGAAATGGGAAAGGGGGTGATCCTAGTTTTTTGTCGTTTTGGCGGGACAGAGAAGAGGCACTTTTCTGTCCGATCTGTTTCTTGCAAGAAGGAATCTTGTATGCCGTTTCGAAGAAAAGCGGTGCTTCGCCACGTGAGTAGCATGGATTCCGCTCAGCGCGAGTTTCTCGCCTATGCGGATCCTTCCGAGCCTATCCATAGTATCAAGTGGAGGTTTTCGCAGAAGTTCCACGTCGGAATCCATTTTGAGCTCGTGGAGCTGTTGGCTGGCAGAACCGACCTTGTCGCCCCGACACTGAAGCGCAAAGAGCGCTCTCAAAGGAGGCGGCGTCCGCGCCGCCGTCGCTGGCTGAAGAGGCATCGGCCCTGCTTTAACCGATAACCCTTTCTTCGCCTTCGCGGTTTCCCACGGGGGTCGCAGCAAACATGGCGTTTGCTTGCGACCCTTTTTTATTGTTTTTAAGGGTATTGCAATACTATAAAAAGTATGATAAAATATGTAAATTATGGAGAACAATCAAACTAATAATATCGTTGAAGAAAAGGATCCTGAAAAAGAAATTGTGGGGTATAAAAAATATTTGTCTTTTGCCTGGGAACTTTTTAAAATAGCTTTAATTGCCCTGGTAATAGTTTTGCCAATAAGGTATTTTTTATTCCAGCCGTTTATTGTAAAAGGAGAATCAATGGCGCCCAATTTTGAGTCGGGAGACTATTTAATTGTTGACGAAATTTCTTACAGGCTTTCAAACCCTCAAAGGGGTGACGTTGTTGTTTTTGATTTTCCCAAAGACACGTCGCAAAGATTTATAAAGAGAGTTATTGGGCTTCCGGGAGAGACGGTTAATGTTGTCGGAGGAAAAGTGGAAATAATAAAAGACGGCAAAATAACTATTTTGGAAGAAAAATATCTTCCAGATAATTTGAAAACAATTGGTGAAATAAAAATAACTTTAAAAGAAAAAGAATATTTTGTGTTGGGAGACAACCGAGATTATTCTTACGACTCAAGGGCGTGGGGAGTTGTCCCGCAAAAAGATTTAGTCGGCAAAGCATTTTTAAGGCTTTTCCCTGTCACAGAATTATTTGTGATACCAAGGCCCAGTTATTAAAACACATAATAATGAAGTATCAAACCTTGTCAGGAGTGCACGATATTCTGCCCGAGGACTTTGTTTATTTTAACAAGGTTCAAAAAACGGTTGAAAGCGTGGCAAAATATCACGGATTTTCAAGAATTGAAACTCCTGTTTTAGAGTTTGCGGAAGTTTTTTCAAAAGGCACCGGAAGCGGTACAGATATTGTTGAAAAAGAAATGTACACATTTCGCACAAAAGGTGGCGACTTGGTTGCGCTAAGGCCCGAATATACTCCCGTAATAATGAGAAGCTATATTGAACACGGAATGCACAACCAGCCCCAGCCAATAAAGCTGTGGTATTTGGGGCCGTGTTTTAGGCACGAAAGGCCTCAGGCAGGAAGGTACAGGCAGTTTAACCAGTTTGGCTTTGAAGTTTTAGGAGAGCAAAACGCTTCTTTGGACAGCCAGATTATCCAAATGAGCTATGACGTAATGAAGGAGCTGGGGTTTAAAAATATTTCAATTGAAGTAAATTCAATTGGCGACTCAGAATGTAGGCCATATTTTAAAAAGATATTGATAAGCTATTTTAAGTCGCGCAGGGCCGCATTGTGCCCGGATTGCCAGAGAAGGCTAAAAGAAAATCCATTAAGAATTTTGGACTGCAAAGAGGAAAAATGCCAAAGGGTAAAAGCCGGAGCGCCTCAAATAATTGACCACCTTTGCGAAAACTGCCACGCCCATTTTAAGGATGTTTTGGAATTTTTAGACGAGCTTGAACTTCCTTACACATTAAACCCATATTTGGTGCGCGGGCTGGATTATTACACAAAAACAGTTTTTGAAATTATTGAAAATTCTGAAGACGGAAAAGCGCAGGGCACATTAATGGGAGGCGGAAGGTATGACGGTTTGTCAAAGATTTTAGGAGGCAGGGACACTCCTGCCTGTGGGGTTGCGGGAGGAATGGAGAGAATAATAAATTTGCTGGGAAGCAGAGAAGATAAGGCGGTTGTCAAAAGCAAAAAGCCCGAGGAAGCAAAAATATTTTTGGCCCAGCTTGGGCAGATGGCAAAAAGAAAGGGAATGAAGTTGTTTGAAGAATTCAGGGCGGCAAAAATTCCTGTGGCAGAGTCGTTTTCAAAGGATTCTTTAAAAGCCCAATTAAGATCTGCAGACAAAATGGGGGCAAAATGGGTTTTAATTTTTGGGCAAAAAGAAGCATTGGAAGATTTTATTACTTTGAGGGATATGGAAACAGGAACCCAAAAAGAAATAAAATTAGACAAGGTCGTAGAAGAGATGAAAGAAAAAATTAAATCATTAAAAAATTAAAATTTGCGCATATGGCATTACAGGTTACAAAAAAAGACAAAGAAACTTCGCAAAATTTGGTGCACCGATTTACCAAGGTCGTAAGGCAATCGGGGGTTTTGCTTCAGTTAAGGGGACATCAGTTCCACAAAAGATCAAAATCCGCTTTGGCAAAAAAGAGGGGCGCGTTGAGAAGAGTGGAGTTGCGGCTCGAAAAAAGAAAAGCCGAAAAATTGGCAAAACCAAAGGCTTAGTTTACACTCGACCTCGCTTATGCTTAAACAACAAATACACAAAGACGCCACTGATTCCCTGAAAGCAGGAGATAATTTAACTACAACGACTTTGCGTTTGTTGCTGGCATCTGTTGCCTCAAAAGAAAAAGAAAAGAGATATAAATTGTCTCTGGAAAAAGATCCGGAATTTACAGATGAAGAGGTACAGGCCGTGGTTTCTTCTGAAATTAAAAAAAGAAGGGACGCTATTGCGCTTTATGAGCAAGGCAAACGGCTAGAGCTTGCAGAAAAAGAAAGAAAAGAAATTGAAGTTTTGCAAAAATACTTGCCAGAACAATTATCCTCCGAAGATTTAAAAAAACTGGTTGAAGAGTCTATTGCTAAAACCGGCGCCAAAGAGATTAAGGAAACGGGCAAAATAATGGCCGATTTAATGCCAAAAGTTAAGGGCAAAGCCGAAGGAAGCGAAATTTCAAAAGTTATAAAAGAAATCTTATCAAAGTAAAAAATCGGAGAACGGGTCTTCGCTTTTTTGTTTGCTTGACAATTTGGCGGAATGGAATAAACTTTTAAATGAGTTGTTTTTTGAAAACGCCCTAAGTAACTGGGCATAATAATGAGAGGAGCGTGTCATGTCTCAAGATCCGCGAGTTGTTAAGGCCAAGCATCCGTTGATGACATTTGTGCCAACCGCTTATTCGCTCGAGGAGTGGATGGCAAAATGGAAGGAAACCAAAAAGCTTGGCGACCTGCTCGGACTGTTGCATTTGTTGACGACCGGGGAGGCGCAGTGGTGGTGGAAGGAAGCGGAATTAGTGTCGCTTCTTTTGGATATCGCCAACGGCTACGATGGCGGTTATGATTTTCACGACAGGCAGGAATATGATTACAATAATGAGATTGCCAGGAACCGCCAGAAAATCTCGGAAAAGGCGTTTGGCGTTCTCTGCGCGAAGTTTTTTAATGGCGGGGCAAGGGACGGAGGCCACCCTTTGTGGTGGTGGATACTGGAGCACGATGTTCTGTTTCAAAAAGTCCTGTGGTTTCTACGGCCGGACAGGAAAAATTACTTCGACAGCTCTTTTTACTCAGATGCCAACATCCGGCACCAGCAGGAAATGTTGCGAGAGTTTATGAGAGAATTTACCCGGCTCGGATGGAAATTTAGTTCAATGTCTGAGCGATGCTATAACGAAACAACCGACGAGTCGGTTAGGAACCGGCTGGTTGCTACTAGACCGCAGTTCATTGAGATTCTAGACCAATTAAAGGAGCTTAATTGGTTGAACACTCAGGAACTGGATGAGGCATCTTTGAAGAAGCTGGTCGAGCTGGCCATGGGCAAGAGTTACAGCTTTCCTCACGAGAGGGCTTTTTCCTCTTCAAACTATAGGAAGCCAGCCAGTTTACAGGAAGCAGTGCTCGGCGGTTCGGTTGCTGCTCAAGTTGTTCTTCTGCACAGAGTCAGGGAAAGAGAACGGAAGCGTATAAAAGCACTGTACGAAAAGTCATGCAAAGAACAAAAAGAAGCGGATCGACAACGCGCGCTGAAAGTTCTGGAGACAGAACAGGCCAAATTGGCTCAAATGGCCATAGAATTGGAAGGCCAATCGGGCAAACGATAGAACCTTTAACTTCTGCAGTCATATACCCCGCGTTGAACTCGCAAAAGCATCACCCGGGGTTTTTTATTTTAAGAAAGAGGGGTATAATAATAAAATATTATTAAAAACGTAAAAATATGTTATCTAAAACGCAAAAAATTTGGTTATGGGTTTCCGGCGCGATGTTCATTGTCCCGGAAATATTATGGAGCCCAGTGGTAAATTTTTATTATGAATTTTTTCAATCTAGTAGAACAAGTAACGTCCACCCCATACGAGATAATTTTTTACAAAATTCAGATAATTTAAGCTATTTAAAATTTGTAATTGCATTGCAATTTATTGGTTTATTGTTGGCGCTAATTTTCCTCGTTAAGAATAAATATTGTAGAAAAAAAATAATAAAATATTTATTAATAGCGTTATTGTCGGTCACTTTAATTATTACTGGCTTCGCCCTATATTCAGCAATGACCCTTAGTATGGAAATTTTTTAAAAAATAATAAATAAGTAATAAAATTGTATGAAAAATAAAATAATTATACTTTTTGCGTTAATTGCAGTTCTTACGCCCGCAGTTTCGGATGCGGGAATTATTATACCGGATGCCAATTTAAATATAGTTGTAAACACGCAGGGGCGGGAAGCCCCTTTTAATTTTAGTTTAAAAGCGGGCTATTACGAATACGACGAAGAACTCGATGACTATATCCTTGTTTGGCATGACTATCAAAATTTTAATTTGCAAACTCAAAACTTAACCGCATCGGTTGCAACAGCGGTCTCTGCCTGGGGAGGGCAGTATTTGCTGTCTCAAGAAAACACGGAGGGTTTTGAAATTGATATTATTCATTGCGCCAGCGAAAGCCAAAGCGATAATTTTTCATATTTGCCCGATGGCGTAATCATGGAAGTCAACTCAACTGTTGCCGAAAATATTATTTGTGTTTTTAACAACACACAAATAAATGAAAAAATACCGGTTTTAATTGTGCCGGGACTATTAGGGACAGAAATGAAAAATGGTGACGAACTATTGTGGGCTGATTTGGTCAGGATGGCTACTGATGTGGGAGATAGTTTTATTGACCCGTTAGAATTTAATGAGAATTTAACTCCGATAAATAACGAAATATATAAAAACAATATTATTAAAAAACAACCATTTCTTGACTATGCGGACGGTTTAATCAATGAATTTAAAAATCAGGGATATGTAGAAAATGATAATTTATTTACGTTTCCGTACGATTGGAGGTATGGGGCGAGTGGAAAATATGCCGATAATAAAACTAATTCGGATTTGTTGGGAGAGAAAATAAATGTAATTTTACAGCAAACCGGAGGTGATAAAGTTGATGTTGTAGCTCACAGCCTGGGCGGATTGATTGTTAAAAAATATGTGATGGATAATCCCGCAAGCCATCACATTGGAAAAGCGGTTTTTGTGGGCGTGCCAAATACAGGCGCGCCAAAATCGGTTAAGGTTTTATTGCAGGGAGATAGTTTTGGAATTCCGTGGCTGGCTGAAAGCGAAATAAAAAAGATTTCTGAAAATATGCCAGCTTCTTATGATTTGCTCCCGAGCCAGCAATATTATGATGTTAACGGGAGTTTTATAAAAACCATAGACGAGGCTATTCCAACAACAGAAAACCCCAATGTACAAAATGTGATAAAAGATTTAAATTATCAGGAGGTGGAAGGTTTTTTAACAGAAGACCATAATTTAAATTCCGTGGGATTTGATAATGCGCAAATTTTGCACACGGAAAATTTTGATAATTACGACTTAAGAACGGCAGGAGTTGAACTTTATGCAATTGACGGATGCAAAGCAGGCACTCTGGGAAAAGTTATTGAGAGAAGGCGAGTTGATTTTCTGGGCAACAATATTACAGAATACGATGCGCCAAAATTTACTCCGGGAGATGGCACTGTTCCCCTGGAAAGCGCAACCAATTTGCCAATAAGCCAAGAAAACAAATTTTATTCTTTGTCGGGCAGTCACAGCAAAATGTTGAGCGCCAACGGAAGCAGGCAGAAAATTGTAAATTTGATTTCGGGGAGCAGTTTGGAAATTTCAAATAATGTAATTACGCAAGATATAAACAGGTGCAATTTAAACGGAAAAGCAATTTCTGTTTTTAGCCCAATTGATATTTTTGTGACAGACCAGTTTGGTAATAGGCTGGGCTTAGCCGAAGACAGGAGTGTTATAAACGAAATTCCAAACGCCGACTTTGAAATTTGGGGCGAGCATAAATTTGTTTACCTCCCGGACGACGATGGACAGGTTTATGATATTAGTTTGCAGGGAATTGGCACGGGAACTTACACAATAAAAAGCCAAGACATTGTTGCCGGACAAGCGGTAACAACCGAAGTTTTTAGCAACTTAGCGGCAACAACCCAGCTCACAGGTAAAATGAATTTAAATGCGGACCCTTTGACAGGCTCAGGGCAGGTGGTTCTTTTAATAAAACAAACATCAGAAAGCGAGATAGAAACAGTTTTACCGTCAGCAACCCTAATCGGCGAAGATCTGGAAGATTTACTGCCGCCAACTGCAACAGCAACCCTAACCGGTGAAAAAAATAAAGATGGGCTTTATGTAAATTTTGCGTTTGTAAAAATTAACGCAAATGATACGGAGTCGGGAGTTTTGGATATTGAATATAGTTTGGATGAAGCCAGTATTAAAAAAGTTCCCGGAGGCATGGCTGAAATAAATGTTGAAGGCGAAGGAAGGCACGTAATAACTTTTTTTGCGTCAGACATGGCCGGCAATAACAGCCCCAAACAAACAATTAATTTTGAGATTATAAATTTGCCAACATCTAAGGACCAGTGTAAAAAAGACGGATGGAAGAATTTTGGGGGTAAATTTAAAAATCAGGGCGAGTGCGTCAGTTTTGTGGAATCAAAAAAACCGAAAAAATAAATAAAAAATAAACACTCCAAATCTGCCTGAGGCATTCATTGACTTTTGTGGATTTTTGATATAAATTCATAATAGGCCTTTTACAAAGACAGGGAGATAATCATGTTTCAAGCTATCGTGCCGATGGAAAAAAGAGAAGATTTTCCGCAAACTCCGGAGGTTTTGGAGTTGCTCCAACGGGTGTTTGACTTGTGCAAGCGCCTTAACGATGCAAGGCAGGAATTGGTTGAGGAGGCAAAAAAAGTTCAAAGCGATTGCGACCATGATTTCAAAAGAATTATGGTGCTCGACGAACATTACTGTAGCAGATTGGACGGCAGAGGAAGAGGAGAGGAGGAAGTTTTTGTTGGAGAAAAATGCGCAAAGTGCAATTTTTTCAGGCAGAGAAAAAGGGGCCACCCATGGCAAGTTTGCTTTAAATGCGGAGGCCCAATGAAGCACAATCGCATGGAGCTTTTTGGCCAAGACCGCGTGCACGTGAATAAGTGCCAAGATTGCGGCCACGAGCATGACACAACCTGAAAACACATGGAGGCATACGCCTCTTTTTTTTGTTTGTTTTGCAAAAATGATGTAAAATAATAAGAATGATTGAAATAAACAACATTACCAAGTTTATTGTGGATAAAAAAAGTTTTGCACAGGTTGCAAAAAAAGTATTATTGGGTGAAAATAGAGAAACGGAAACGCTATCTCTGGTTTTTGTCAGCAGAGAGGAGATAAAAAAACTTAATAAAAAATTCCGGAAGAAAAATAGAGCAACGGATGTTTTGTCATTCAATTTAAACGAACCCAAACATCTAGGTGAAATTGTGATTTGTCCGGATGTTGTAAAAGAAAACGCTAGGAAAATCGGCGTATCTGCAAAAAGCGAAACAATGAAAGTTTTTATTCACGGGATTTTGCATTTATTGGGGTATGACCACGAAAAAGATGCCCAAGCAAATATAATGGAGGCAAAACAAAATTTATATTTATCAAGCATTAAATAACTTATGTCGCGCGGAAACATAATAACTGGTTTAGATATTGGCACATATAGCATAAAGGCGCTGGCTGTTCAAAAGAAGGGAAGTTCTTGCGATGTTTTGAGTTTTGCTGAGATTCCCTCTTTTGGGTTAAGAAAGGGAGCGGTTGTGAGCATTGAAGAAACTTCAAAAAATATCCAAATGATAATGGCGGGAGTTGAAAAAGACTGCGGAAGAAAAATTAATTCTGTTTTTGTAAATATTGGCGGAAGTCATTTGTATGTTATCCCTTCTGATGGAATAATTTCTGTTTCAAGGGCAGACAACAGAATTTCAAGAGAAGACGTCGAAAGGGTTTTGCAGGCAACAAAAGCAATAAATATTCCCCATAACGAAGAGGTTTTGGATGTTTTTCCAAAAGAATTTATTATTGACGACCAAAAAGGGATAAAATCTCCCGAGGGGCTGGAAGGGATAAGGCTTGAAGCAAAAGTTTTATTGCTTTGCTATTTTGCGCCTTATTTCACAAATTTAACGCAGGCTGTTTTAAATTCAAGGTTGCAGATTAATGACGTAATACCCTCTCCTTTGGCCGCTGCAAAAGCGGTTTTGACCCCCCAGCAAAAAGAACTGGGAGTTGCTTTAATTGACATTGGGGCCGCAACAACTTCATTGGCGGTTTTTGAAGAGGGCGAGCTTATGCATTTGGCGATATTCCCAATTGGCTCTGCAAATATTACAAACGACATTGCCATTGGATTAAAAACCGATGTGGCAATTGCCGAATCAATTAAAAAACAACACGGAACATGTGTGTTTGTTAAAGCAGAGAAAGATAAAAAAAACCTCCGCCAGCCAGTCGACCAGAAAAAAATAGAAGTTTTTGATAAATCCTCGTCGCTTAACTTTACAAAAAAAATGCTGGTGGATATTATTGAACCCAGGGTGTCGGAGATTCTGGATTTAGCGCAAAAAGAATTAAAAAAAATAGGCAGGCAGGAATTGTTACCCGGTGGAGTTGTGATAACCGGAGGGGGGGCAAAAATACCGCGGATAAAAGAGCTTACAAAAGAAACTTTAAAACTAAACTGCGTAATTGGCGAACCCAAAGGCATTGTGGGCTTAGAGGATGACCCAGCCTTGGCAACTGTTGCGGGATTGGCCTTGGGTGGAGTGGATTTTGACAGCGATGAAGGAACAATGCTGAATGTCGTAAAAATCGGTTCTGTATTTAAGAAAATTTTCAGAGCATTCAAACCATAATTTAAATATTTGCAGGTTTAAAGCAATTTTGGTAATATCACTTATTACTAATTTTTTTTACAAATATGCAACCGATTATAAAAGTTGTAGGAGCGGGAGGGTCGGGGTCAAATACTGTGTCGCGCATGGCTAAATTTGAAATACAGGGAATTGAACTGATTTCTTTAAACACAGACGCGCAGGCTTTGCATTTCTCAAAGGCGGACAAAAAAATCCTTATTGGAAAAAATGTCACCAAAGGGCTTGGCACGGGAATGGACGCTGATTTGGGAAAACAAGCGGCAGAAGAAAATAACCAAGAAATTTCAGAAAACCTAAAAGAGGCTGATATGGTTTTTGTAACTTGCGGATTGGGAGGTGGCACGGGCAGCGGAGCAACCCCTGTTGTTTGCGAAATTGCAAAAAGCCTTGGCATTTTAACCATTGCAGTTGTAACAACGCCGTTTTCTTTTGAGGGAGAGCAAAGAAAAAAAGTTGCAGACGCGGCTTTAAAAAATTTGGAAGGCAAGATGGATTCTCTCTTAATTATTTCAAACGATAATCTTTTAAAGATTATTAATGAAAAAACAACAGTTTCAAACGCTTTTGAAATTTGCGACAGCGTTTTGCACGAAGCTGTTTCAGGAATTACGGATTTAATTTTAAATCCCGGAATCATAAACATTGATTTTGCTTCTGTTTTATCTGTAATGAAAAATTCAGGCAGGGCAATGTTTGGAGTTGGTAAAGCCAGCGGAGAAAACCGGGCTGTAAAAGCAGCAGAAATTGCAATTGCCTCGCCTTTGCTGGACTTTTCAATTAAAGGGTCAAAAGGAGTTTTGTTTTCTGTTTCAGGACAAGATACAACTTTAAGCGAAATTCAGGAAGCCGCAAAAGTTATCACAAAAAATGTTGACCCAAAGGCTCAAATAATTTTTGGGGCCGTAAAAGATAACACTCTCAAAAAAGGGGAAATAAAAATTACGGTAATTGCCACAAAACTGGAAAAATAAAAAAACTCAAAGTTATCCACAGATGTAGCTTTAAATTAATATTTGACAGGATTATTGGGCGGAGTAAAATGTAGTAATCGACATTAAAATATTAATTAATAAAGGCATTTTAAGTAGGCTTACTGCTTAAAAACTTTTTACCGAAAAAATTTTTAAGCAACCAGCTTAATTAAAGGCAATGCCTTTTTTTGTCCCCATTAAAAACATGGCAGAAGAAAAAGTAGAGGAGAAGAAAATAGAGAATCATATTGAGAAGGTCCGAAAAAGAGACGGAAGGGTTGTTAGTTTTGAGCAGGAAAAAATTGAACAGGCAGTGCACAAGGCAATTGTGGCCGCAAACCAAGGGGACGGCAAAGAATCAAAAAAAGTTGCCGAAAAAGTTGTTAGCCTGGTAAACCGAAGGTTTAAAAAAGGTGAAGTGCCCACCATTGAACAAATTCAGGATATTGTTGAAGAGGCTTTGATTTTGGAGGACCTGGTTGATACCGCAAAAGCATACATTTTATACAGAGAGCAAAGAAGGCAAATAAGGGAGGCTTCAAAAGTAGCTGACGATTCTTCGGAAAAGGTTGACAGCTATTTGGGCGAGCTTGACTGGCAGGTAAAAGAAAACGCCAATATGACTTTTTCTTTGCAGGGATTAAACGAATATGTGGGCTCGTATATTTCAAAAAAATATTGGTTGAATAAAATTTATCCAAAAGAAATCCGCGACGCGGCTGCCAATGAAGATTTTCATATTCATGATTTGCAACTGCTGGCCCCATATTGCGCCGGCTGGGATTTGTATGACTTTTTAATAAAAGGATTTGGCGGAGTCCCGGGAAAAATAGAATGCAAACCTCCAAAGCATTTAAGAACAGCTATGGGCCAGCTGGTGAATGTTTTATATACTCTGCAGGGAGAAACAGCTGGGGCAAATGCTGTTTCAAATTTTGACACGCTTTTGGCGCCTTTTATCAGGTATGACCATTTGGATTATAAACAGGTAAAGCAAATAGTGCAGGAATTTTTGTTTAATTGCATGGTGCCCACGCGCGTTGGCTTCCAAACACCGTTTTTAAACGTTTCTTTGGACATTAAGCCCGCCTCGTATTTGGCAAAACAGCCGGTTATTATTGGGGGCGAGCCTCAAAACGAAACTTACGGAGAATTCCAAGAAGAAATGAATATGTTTATTAAAGCTTTTTATGAGGGCTTAATGGAGGGGGATGCTTCTGGCAGGCCGTTTACTTTCCCCATTCCGACAGTTTCAATTACAAAAGATTTTGACTGGGACAACCCAAATTTGTCAACAATGTGGGATGCTACGGCAAAATACGGAATAAATTATTTTTCAAACTTTATACATTCAGACATGAGCCCGGACGACGCAAGGTCAATGTGTTGCAGGTTAAGGCTGGATAACAGAGAATTGTATAAAAGAGGGGGGGGATTGTTTGGCTCTTCTCCAAAAACAGGGAGCATTGGAGTTGTAACAATTGATTTGCCAAGGATTGGATATTTGTCAAAAACCAAAACAGAATTTTTGGACAGATTGTCGCGTCTCATGGTTTTGGCAAAAGAAAGCCTGGAAATCAAAAGAAAGGCCTTGGACTCTTTTATGGAAAAAGGGCTTTATCCTTATTCAAGGTTTTATTTGCAGGAAATGAAAAAAATGAGGAATACTTATTTTGGAAACCATTTTTCCACAATTGGAATTTGCGGAATGAACGAAGCGTTACTCAATTTTTTAGGCGAAGACATAACAACAGAAAAAGGCAGAAAATTTGCTTTAGAAATTTTGGATTTTATGAGAGACACAATGATAAGCTTTCAGGAAGAAACTGGAAATTTATATAATCTTGAAGCAACTCCGGCAGAAGGCACAAGCTACAGGCAAGCAAAAACAGACAGGGAAAAATATCCCGACATTATCACAGCCGGCACAAAAGAAGCTCCTTATTATACAAATTCTACACAATTGCCGGTTGGTTTTACCGATGACGTTTTTCAAGCCCTTGATTTGCAAAACGAATTACAGACAAAATACACGGGAGGAACTGTTTTACACATATTTTTGGGAGAAAAAATTTCTGACCCAAATTCCGCAAAAAATCTGGTTAAAAAGATTTGCGAAAATTACAGCCTGCCCTATATTACTCTGACTCCAACATTTTCAATTTGCCCCACCCACGGTTATTTGTCTGGCGAGCATTTTAAATGCCCCCAGTGCACCATAGAGCAGCCCTGCGAGGTTTATTCGCGTGTTGTGGGCTATATCAGGCCTGTTCAGCAATGGCACAAAGGCAAACAACAAGAATATGGCGAGAGAAAGGAATTTATTGCGCCAGGCGAAACAATAAAAGAAATTTTAGAACAGCCCGCAGTTGCAATTAGCCAAAAAAACCAAACAACATAAAATCTAAAAAGCTCCTGTTAAATCAGGAGTTTTTTTGTTATATTGGAGTAAAGAACAACCAAAAGAATGGAAACAAAACAGCAAAAACAATTATTGCCCAAAAATGTAGGATTTTTTTCAGAAAATGACAGCACGAAACAATCTTGTTACAAAAGGACATTAAGAGATGAACTATCTTTTGCGGGTGAAAAGTTGATTAGAGGACGACATAAAATACATCCTTATCCTGCGATGCTCCATCCATTGTTGGTAGATTTTATTTTAAAAAAATATTCAAAAAAAGATGATATTATTTTTGACCCTTTTTGCGGTAGCGGAGTGACTTTATTGCAATCGAGCATAAATAATCACAAGTCAATTGGTTTTGATATAAACCCATTGGCCTTATTAATCGCAAACGCAAAAATAGCGAAATATGACACTGAGAAATTGAGGCAAGAGTTTGCCGATTTTAAAAAATCAGTGCTTAATAGTCAGATTATTGATGTTCCGCATATAAATCATATAGAATACTGGTATAAAGATGATGTTATTCAAGATTTGGGGAAGATAAAAGCTGTTTTTAAGACGAAAAAGTATGAATATCATGATTTTTTTGTAGCTTGTTTTGCTTTTATTTGTAGAAATCAATCCTTGACAAGAAACGGCGAATTTAAAAGATATAGAGTTAAAGAAGAAAAAATAAAAAAATCTGAAAATAAGGTTTTTGAAAAATTATTTTTGCATATTGAATCAATGATTGAAATTATCGATAAAACTGAAAAGCCAAAAAGTAAAAGTTATCCCATGTTATCAAATTCAGAAAACAAATTTCCAGAAATAAAATACGATTTAGTTATTACTTCTCCGCCATACGGAGATAGCCGGACAACGGTAGCCTATGGAGAATATTCAAGTTTTGGTTCTGATTGGACGGACGATATAAATACTTATGGTGGTGTCAAATACAAAGTTGATAAAGAAAGCATGGGCAAAGCAGGATTTATAAATAAAAATATTAGAAGTTGTAAAATTTTACTTGATGTGATAAGTAAAATTGAAGATGTTGATAAAAAAAGAGCAAGCGAAGTTTTTTATTTTTTTAATGGTTATTATAATGCTATTAAAAATATTGTAAAAAATCTTAATAAAGATGGCAGGGCTTGTTTTGTTGTCGGTAATAGGACGGTTAAGGGCCAACAGATACCAATGGATCAAATAACATCATTCTTTCTCGAAAGCATGGGTTTGCAGTTTGAAGATATTTTTGTTAGAAATATTTTAAATAAAATAATGCCTTCTCAAAATTCTCCAACTAATATAGTCGGGGCAAAATTACAAACAATGACTAACGAATATATTGTGGTTTTCCACAAAAATTAATTATGGCTAAAATTACATTAAAAAAAATAAAACAAAATCTTTTTAAAATTAAAAAATTAGGGTATGTAAAAAGCTTAAGAAGCGGTCCGACTGGCGTTGGATATACTCTAGAAACTTTATTAAAAATCAAAGAAAATAATATCTCTTCTCCTGATTTAGGAGAAATTGAACTAAAATCTCAAAGAGAAAAGCATACTGGGATGACGACGCTTTTTACATTTAATAATAAGGCGTGGAAAATGGACCCCCTTGAAGCTGTAAGGAAATATGGCAGTTTAGATAAAGACGGTAGAATGGGGCTATATTATACTATGGGAATGAAACCCAATAGCGCGGGATTATTTTTATCTGTTGATAGTAAATCAATATCCGTAAGACATATTGATGGCACCATTATTGCGGTATGGCAATTGGCAGAGGTTGAAAAGCGGTTTGAAGCTAAGGTTAAAAATGTTTTACTAGTTAAGGCAAAAGTTGAAGAACGCGACGGGGTAGAATACTTTTTATTCGATAGGGCAAGATTACTTTCTCATGGAACAAGTCAATCTATTCTCAAAAATCAGTTTGAAAATGAACATTTGCTCGTAGACTTGAGACTTCATGATAAAGGAACGATGGCACGAAATCATGGAACGGGATTTCGTGTTTTTGAGAATAAACTAGAAGATTTATATGAAAAGGTTGAAGAAATAACTTTTTAAAATTGAATTATGATAATTGCGGGGTTGCAAAAAACCACATTGATAGATTTTCAGGACAAAATTGCCTGCATAGTTTTTTTGGCAGGATGCAATTTTCGTTGCCCATGGTGTTATTCTGCAGAACTTGTTTTGCCGTTGAAAATTGCAACACAGCCAAGAATTTCAGAAAAAGAAGTTTTGGATTTTTTGCGCACGCGCAAGGGTTTGCTTGACGGGGTTGTAATTTGTGGGGGCGAGCCCACAATAAACAAAGATTTGCCGCAATTTTTGGAAAAAATAAAAAACGGGGGGTTTTTGGTAAAATTGGACACAAACGGCTCAAATCCAAAAATGTTAAAAGATTTGGTAAACAGGAAATTAGTTGATTATGTTGCAATGGACATAAAAGGGTTGGGAGTTTACGAAAAAATTATGGGAGAGGGAATAAAAATGGCTGATATTGAAGAGTCTGTAAAATTTTTAAAGCAGGGCAGTGTGGATTTTGAGTTTAGAACCACTGTGGTAAATGGCGTGCATAAAAAAGAAGATTTTGTTGAAATTGCAAAATGGATTGGAGGTAAAAATGTGACATATTATTTGCAAAATTTTGTGCCCGCAAAAACAATTGACCCGGAATTTGAGAAAGTACAGCCGTATAAAAAAGAATTTTTTGGCGAGGTTGTAGAAGAGATTTCCCCGTATTTTAAAACCTGCATGTTCCGCGGATAAAACAGCTTTTCTAAAGATTAAAAAACCATTTAAAAATGGTTTTTTGTTTTAACAGATATTTAATAGCTTAAAATTATAATGTAATGCGAGAACAAAGGTCGAAGTCGGAGATTAAATAAATTAATTTTAATATGTAATATGAAAAAAGTAATTACTTTTGCGCTAGCATCAATGATGCTGTTATCTTTTGTTGTAGCTCCAATGTTTGCGTCAGCGGCTTTTGTAGCAGCGGGGCAAAACCGTTTTGTTGCAGCAAACCAAAATGGCATTGTCGCAGCCGGCCCTAACGGAGCGGTTGCTTACCAATGGGGGGCTCCGCAGGCATATGTCTGGACACCATGTTCATGCGGATGGTTTATGGTTCCTGTTCCGGGCGGAGGTTGCGGCTGGTAGTTCTAACTTAATACAGAATGCAAAAACAGGGAATCCATCCCTGTTTTTTTGTTGTATAATACAACAAATGACGCCATCTAAAGTATTATTTTTTTTATCTCTGTCATTTATTTTTGGGATATTTTTGGAATCTATGGCCAAAATAGCCCAAATTTTTGTTTGGGGAATTTTATTTGCCGCAGTTTTATTTATTATTATTTCTGTTTTTATAAAAAAAATAAACCCCGCGATTGGGTTTTGTGTTTTGTTTTTAGTTTTGGGGCTTTTGAGAATGCAGATTTCAGAGTTTAATATTGAAAATAATAAGTTAAGCAAATTTAACGGGAAGGACCCTGTTGTCTTGAGCGGTGCAATTATAGATGAGCCGGACGTGCGCGACACTTCGCAAAGAATTAAAGTAAAAATTAGCGATAGCGTTGTTTTGGTTACGACGAGCAGGTATCCTGAATACAAATATTTAGACCAATTAAAAATCACAGGAAAATTGGAAACGCCAACAGAAACCGAAGAGTTCAGCTATAAAAAATATCTTATGAAAGACAGGATTTATTCTGTTATGGGTTTCCCAAAAATTGAAGCTACAGGTAAAGTCCGCGGAAGCTCGGTTTCCGCGATTTATACGGGGATTTTGTCGCTAAAACAAAAGTTGAGAGAAAGCATAAAAAAGAATTTTTTTCCGCCTGAGGGGCTAATAATGCAGGGGATAATTTTGGGCGACAAAACATCAATACCGCAAGATGTAAAAAATAAACTAAGCATAACCGGCATAAGCCACGTTGTGGCTGTTTCCGGCCAGCATATGGTCATTTTAATTGAAATTTTAATGGCTCTTTTGCTTGCAGCCGGGTTTTATCGCGGACAAGCGTTTTATTTTTCAATAATTTTTATTTGTTTTTATATTGTTTTAGTGGGCCTGCCAGCCTCTGGAATAAGAGCCGGAATTATGGGAATTTTATATTTATTTGGACAAAAAATTGGAAGGCAAAGCGCCGGATCACAAATTATTGTTTTGGCGGGAAGCCTGATGCTTTTGCAAAATCCGTTGTTATTAATTTATGATATTGGATTTCAACTTTCATTTTTGGCTGTGCTGGCGCTAATCCATTTTGAGCCTTTTATAAGAATGTTTTTTAAATTTTTAATAAAGAAATTTTTAAATTATAAAATTGAAGAAAAATATGAAGGTGGCTTGATGATGCTTTCCGCAACTATTTCCGCCCAGATTTTTACTTTGCCAGTGATAGTTTATAATTTTGGAAACATTTCTTTTGTTTCACTTATAGCCAACATTTTAATTTTGCCAATAGTTTATTATTTAATGTTTTTTGGATTTTTATCCGCATTATTTGGCGCAGTTTTTAGCCCGCTGGGATGGATTTTGTCCGTGCCGTGTTATTTTTTAATGGCATATTTTATGGGGGTTGTGAACTTTTTTTCAAAACCCTGGGCATATAAAATTATAGAAAATGTCCATTGGGTTTGGCTTTTAATTTCTTATTTGGTTATTGGGTGCGCAAACCATCTGTTGCGCAAAAAATATTCCCGCATTTTTTAATCTACGATTACAGGTAGAAAAAAAATCTCCTCGCAAGCGGGGAGACACGAAACCTTTCGGCCATAGTTTGGGTTAGTTAGCGCAAGCAAGTCGGCGCGCGCGATATCTGATAAAAGAAATCTTATCGCCGACGCTACTGTCATAATACGCCCGAATCTTGATTCTGTGGATGTGCTTTCTCAGAAAGCGGATGGCTCGGACCACGTCGTGCAGTTTTGTTTGCCTGGTTACAGAAAACGGCACATTGGCGTAGAATCCGCAGTCGTGAAAAACCAAAACCACCTCGGTAATTTGAAACTCTCCCGGCATTTTCATCCCGAAACGGATTTGTTCCAGGAATGATTCGGCTCCTGCCCTTAAGTCGCGCGGATGCGCAAAGGGAATCGGACCGCCATAGAGAGTAAGGCGGGTGATTTTTTCGCCGGGTTTCAGAAGCTTCTGATTGATTTTTCGTTCCAAATCGGCTGCTTCCCTCGGATCAGAGCAGTAAACAAATAGTCTCACGATAGCAACTCCTTGATTTCAAAGGTCCGTCTTTTTGTGCTACTCCGTGTAGCGCAAACAATAATATCATAGCACGTATTTTCTAATATATCAAGATTTAAATATTTTTGCTAAATAATGTATAATAGATTAATGATTTCAAAAAGAGAAAATAAAAAGGCCTGGGTTGTGGCGGTTGATATGGGCTATGGGCATCAGCGAACAGCCTATGCACTAAGGGACATTGCCTTTGGTGGCAGAGTTATTAATGCCAATAGTTATGAAGGCATACCGAGAAAAGACAGAAGATTTTGGCAGCAGACCAGGGCAATATACGAGTTTATTTCCCGAATTAAAAATATCCCTTTTTTTGGCAGCACCGCTTTTTTAATTATGGACAAATTCCAAAGAATTTTGGCATATTATCCAAAAAGGGATTTATCGAATGCGGATTTTAATTTAAAAAATATTTTTTATTTTATTAAAAAAGGCTGGGGAGAAGATATGATAGAAAGATTAAAAAAAAATCCCATTCCTCTTGTGACAACATTTTTTACGCCGGCTTTTATGGCCGAAGAATTTAAATATCCCGGTCATGTTTACTGCGCAGTTTGCGACGCCGATATCAACAGGTCATGGGTAAGTTTAGACCCCAAGAAAAGCAAAATAAAATATTTTGCGTCTAATACGTGGACTCGCGATCGCCTGAAGCTTTATGGGGTAAATAAAGAAGATATAGTATTAACTGGCTATCCGTTGCCAAAAGAAAATATTGGCAAAAATATGGAAGTTGTAAAAGAAGACCTAAAGCGTAGGTTGATAAATCTTGATCCACAAAAAAGGTACAGAAAAACGTATGAGCCGTTAATAAAAGGAGAGCTGGAAAAATTGCCAGAACGGTCCGACCATCCGCTTACAATAATGTTTTCTATTGGCGGAGCGGGAGCCCAAAAAGAAATATGCTTGGATGCCATAAAAAGCCTTTCTGGACACATTAAAAACAAAAAATTAAGATTTATTGTCGCAATTGGAATAAGGGAGGAATTGAGGAAATATTTTTCAGAAAATTTAAAAAATTTGCGCTTAGACGGATGGGTACAGATAATTTCTGCTATAACAACCAATGAGTATTTTCAAATTTTTAATGAAGCGCTAAGAGAAACGGATGTCTTGTGGACAAAACCTTCTGAGCTTTCTTTTTACGCCGGGCTTGGTATGCCCATAATAATAGCGCCCCCAATAGGCTCGCAGGAAGATTTTAACAAAAAATGGCTTTTGCATGTTGGCGCCGGCGTTCCCCAAGAAAACCCAAAATACACAGACCAGTGGTTTTTTGATTTGCTAAATGCGGGAGACTTTGCAGAAATGGCAATGCAAGGGTTTATAGAAATTGAAAAAATGGGCGCCTATAATATTGAAAAAATAATATCTGCGGAAAGAATTAAATGAAAAAAATTATTATAGCTACTGATATGTGGTACCCTGAAGTTAACGGAGTGGTAAGGGCAACTGAAATGATATTGCCATATTTGGAAAAACAGGGATTTGAAGTTAAAATAATCCACCCCGGTCTTTTTTTATCCGTTCCCCTTTTTCTTTATCCGGAAATGAGAATTTCTTTTTTTACCAAAAGAAAAATAAAAAAAATAATTGAGGATTTTAAGCCCGACTTTATTCATATAGTTACAGAGTGGACGGTCGGGACAGCTGTAAGGTCTGTCTGTCTGCAAAAAAATCTGAAATTTACAGCCTCGTATCACGGCAATATTTCCAAATACGCAGAATTTTACGCCGGGATAAAAAGCAGGTTGCTTTTTAATTTTGTTTATGACCGTTTTCGTAAGTTTCATAAACCGGCAGCATTAAATATGGTTTGTTCTGATAGCCTAAAAGAAGAATTGGAAGATCATGGTTTTTCAAACCTGACAATTTGCCCGATGGGCGTGGATTCGGATTTGTTCCGCAGGAATCCTAATTCTCCACAACAAAAAAATAATTTTAAAAAACCGGTTTTTGCATATTTTGGAAGAATTGCGAAAGAAAAAAGTGTTGAAGAATTTTTTGAATGTAATTTGCCGGGGACAAAGCTTGTTATAGGCGACGGACCTCTCAGAAAAAAGTTTGAAAATAAATACAAAAAAGGTACAAAATTTTTAGGATACAAAAGTGGACAGGATTTGGTTGATTGGCTTTCTGTTTGTGATGTTTTCGTTTTTCCTTCCAGAACAGAAACATTTGGCTTGGTAATATTAGAAGCTATGGCGTGTGGCGTGCCGGTTGCAGCCCATAACGTTATGGGGCCCAAAGACATTATTACAAGCGGAGTCGATGGAATTTTAGATGAAAATCTTGAAAAAGCGGCTCTGGCCTGCCTTGGTATATCCCGAGATAAATGCCGGGAAAAAGCTTTAAAATTTTCTTGGGAGAAGTCAGCAGATTATTTTATTGATAATTTGGTTAAAGTTTAAATGAAAAAAATAATTAAAATATGTATTTTAGTCGCAGTAATTATAATAATAGCGAGTTTTGCAGCATTTTTATACTTTTTTGCAGGTTCGGCTCCTCGCGAGGAAAACATAATCTGGGGAATTGATTTTTCGCAAATGCAGGCGGAAAACTTAAAATTGGACTGGAAAAAAATTTATTTGGCTATAATTAATGATTTGGGGGCAAAAAATATTAAATTGCATAATCAATGGGACTGGATTGAAGGCAAAAAAGATAAATATTATTTTGCCGATACAGACTGGCAAATTAACCAAGCAGAGCAAAGCGGGGTAAACATTATTTACGTGCTTGGAATGAAAAGTGGGCGCTGGCCGGAATGCCATATTCCTGCATGGGCCGTCAACTTAACAAAACAACAGCAACAAGACAAAATTTTAAAGTATATAACAGAGGTGGTAAAAAGATATAAAAAAAGTAACTCAATTATTTATTGGCAGGTGGAAAATGAACCTCTTTTTGATTTTGGCGAATGCCCTTGGTATGATAAAGATTTTTTAAAAAAAGAGGTGGAGTTGGTAAAGTTATTGGATAATTCAAGGCAAATTATTATTTCTGATTCCGGAGAACAGTCAAATTGGTTTGAAGCCGCAAAAATATCTGATATCGTTGGAATTACTATGTACAGAAAAGTTTGGGCGCACATAACAGATGAATTTGGATTTAATCTTAACTCATTTTTATCACCCGTCACTTACTGGAGAAAAGCGTTGCTAATTAAAAAAATATTTGGTAAAAAAGTAATATGTATAGAGCTCCAAGCAGAACCCTGGGCGTCAGAACCGTTTTATGATGTCCCCTTAGAAGAGCAGGCAAAAACAATGAGTCTGGAATTATTTAAAAAAAATGTTGAATATGCAAAAGCAACAGGGCTTGATACCTTTTATTTTTGGGGAGTAGAATGGTGGTATTGGATGAAAACAGTGCAAAATCAGCCTCAAATATGGAACGAAGCAAAAAAACTTTTTTAAAATCATGGAATCAGAAGAACATTTTTTAGAAGAAGGATTTAAAAAATCGGAGATAGAGGCTGGGCAGGAAATTTTTTCTGGAAATAAACCAGAAAAAACTGGAGAAAAAACGGCGCAAGAAAGACCGGAAGAAATAGAACAAAAAATAAAGAAGTTGAAACAAGGCATAGGGCGGGCAGTTGACGAAAAAAAACTAACGCCGGAACCGCTGGAAGATGCTCAGCAAAGAATAGGAAAAGTTAAAGCATATCAGGATAAATATTTACCAGATTATCTTTGCGACAGAAAGAAGGGAATTATTGGGGAAGCCATAACCTATTTTTGGACAAGGGGTTTAAAATTTGAAATCGAAGGGAGGGAAAACCTGCCGGAAAAAGGGCCTTTTCTTGTGGTTTGCAATCATTTTGGATTGGAGGGCGACGCGCTTGCAAAAACTTTTAAGGATTATGATTTGCACTTGGTGGTTGCCAAAGAAGTTTGGTGGAATAGCAATCCGGTGATTAGGTGGGTTCTTAAAAAATTAAAAACAATTCCAATTGAAGAAAGCTTGGCAAATATTTCAGAAGAAGATAAAGAAGCTTCTCTAAAACGGCAAGGCAAAGAAGGGAAAAGAGCTTTTAGAAAAATAATCGACAGGGAAAAACAGGGCGGAACAGCGATGAACGCTGAATTTGTCAGACAGGCCGTTGCGGCGCTTTCAAGAGGAGATACTGTGGGTATTTTTCCTGAAGGCCTTTGGTTAAACCCCGAGTTGCCAAAAATCAGGGAAAAACAAGAAATGAAGCAAGGATATCGCGGGATAGAATTAGTTGCGGGCCAATATAAAAAATTAACCGGCGAAGAATTGTCCATAATACCGACCGCATTTGTAGAAGACCGGACCACGGGCAAGAAAAAACTTGTGATCAAAGATCCTGTAAGGTTATCCGAAAACGATAGCAGGCTTAACGACACTGATTGGTGTATGGCTCATGTGGCGGGAATGTTGCCTGAAAGCCAAAGAGGTTATTATAAAGAAACGGCAATTGAAAGATAAAAAATGAAAATTGATATTATTGCAACTTCAAGCGCGGAGCATCTTGCTGAAATTTTATCAAAAAAGTCTGATTTTGATGTTCATTACATAGGAAAGAATAAAGACGGCAAAAGATATTTTCCAGACGGAGAAGTGTATGTAAACCTTGGCAAGCTGAGCGGAGAAAGGGCGGTTGTGCTTCATTCGGGCGCTCCCAATCCAAACGACGGCCTTGTGGAATTAGAGTTTGCTCTTAATATATTAAAGGATCGGCAAATAAATTTTATTGAACTTTTTATCACTTATTTTCCATATGGAAAACAGGATTTAATTTTTCAGGACGGCGAAATAAATGCTGCAGAGGCCTTAATCAAAAAATGGACAAATTTTTATGGAGTTAAAAAAATATATATTATTGACGCCCATTTTATAGGCAGAGAGTGGGTTAAAAAGTACCCGATAGAAGATATACCCAGCACAAGTATTCTTAAAGCCGAGGTTTTAAAAAAATATCCGGAAATATATTTTATTGCCCCGGATGCCGGGTCGGTCAGAAGAAATAATTTGCCAGGATTTACGAAAAAAAGAAAAAATTCATACGAGATAGAAATGTTTTGCGATGAAAATCTTGAAAAAAATATTAGAGGGAAAATAGTCGGCGTGATTGACGATATGATTGAAACGGGCGGCACAATGGCTTGTGTTAATAAAAAATGCAGAGAACTCGGCGCGCACAAGGCAATAGCAATAATTACCCATGGAGTGCTTCAAGGCGGCATAGATAAAATAAAGAATGCTTATGATGAGTTATTTCTGGCAAACACCATAAGGCTTAAAGAAGCTAACGTTGACATATCAGATTTAATCAAGAATTTTTTAAACGGCGAAAGCCCTAAGCAGAGATAAAAAATTTATGATATATTGGCTTTTAATTATAATTTTAGCTTATTTATTTTTTAGCATATCTTCTTTGGCAGATAAGCTGATTTTAGAAGGGCCCCCAGAGCCAAAATCGTATACTTTTTATATTGGGGCACTAAACATACTGGCGGTTTTATTAATACCGTTTGTCCAATTTGGCCTGCCTGATATTGCCTCGATACCATGGATGATTATGGCATCTTTTGCCTCTGTATTGGGGCTATACTTTATGTTTGTTGCTTTAGAGAAATTTGACGTTTCCCGCGTTATGCCGACCATTGGAGCCATTCAGCCAATATTTATTTTTGTTTTGATATTTTTGTTTTGGGGATCCCAGCCAATGAGGGCAACGGATATTTTGGCTTTTATTATATTATTGGCAGGCAGTAGCATTATTTCTTTTGAAAAAAATATCAAAATATCTGGAGATTATTTAAGAATTATCCTTTTTTCGGCTTTTATGTTTTCTCTGGATTATATTTTTTCTAAAATGGTTTTTTTAAACCAGCCGTTTTGGCAGGGGCTGATTTGGATGAGAATATTTAGTTTTATTTTGGTTTTATCGTTCCTTTTCAGGGCGGGCTTTAGAAAAGAAATTTTTAAAAAACAGAATCTATTAAATAAAAAAACAGGAATTATATTTTTTGGCGGCCAGGCGTCTGGGGGCGCAGCAAACGTGCTTCAGAGCTTTTCAATATTTTTGGCGCCGATGGTTTTTTTGCCGGTTATAAATTCTTTGCGGGGAATTCAGTATATTTTTATTTTTTTTATGACCTTGTTTCTTTCATTTTTTTATCCTAAAATTTTGAAAGAAAAAATATCAACAAGCTTAATTATAAAGAAAATAATTTCTATAATTTTAATTGTTTTGGGGCTGGCTGTGCTGGCTTTTTAATAATTATTAAATGCATATGAGCCCATACAAAAATCTTTTGGACGACACACTCGGCGCAATAACCTCTTTTGGCTCGCCGGTTTTTTATATTTTAATTATTTTAGTTTTATTAAAATTTAATGTCTCGCTTGCCATGCCGCTGTTGGGGGCGCTTATATTTGTTGAGTTGTTTTGCGTTATTATCAAGATTATCTACCGCAAGGAAAGGCCGGTTGAACAAGCAAGGGATAATATTTATAATAAAATAGACGCAAACAGCTTCCCCAGCATACATAGCGCAAGAATTTCGCTAATAGCGGTTATGTTTAGCTTATTTTATAAAGATGCCCCCACCATTATTGCCTGCGTCCTTGTTGTTCTTTGCGTGGGTTATTCAAGGATATATCTTAAGCGCCACCATCCAATAGACGTGTTGGCAGGATTTTTAATAGGCGCGGCAACAGCTTTAATTGTTTTTTATATAATAAAATGAATTTTGCCCATTACATCCGTTTAATCAAATTTAGATACCACATATCGTTTATTTTTGTAATTTTGGGCGCTCTGATATTGGCCGACGGCCCGGTTTATACAATAATAAGCCCGTTATTGATTGTTTACCTTTCCTTCAACATATGTTTGTACGGCGGACTTTACACTTTAAACGATATCGCGGACATTGAATCTGACCGCAGGCATCCGAAGAAAAAAAACAGGCCTTTGCCGTCAGGAAAGGTAAGCGTTCAATCCGCGTATTTTTTTGCTTTTACGCTCATATCTATCGGGCTGGCTGCAGCTTATTTATATTTTGGCAAAAGTATATTTTTATTGTACGTGTTTTTTATTTTGGTTAATCAAATATATACCCATATTGCAAAAAAAATGCCTTATTTGGAGATTATCGCCAACAGTCTGACCCATCCAATGCGATTTTTGCTTGGCGCTATGCTGGTAACAACCAGAATACCATTTTTTTTGCTTTTGGCAGTATTATTTTTTGCGTTTGCGGTTGCGTGCTCCCGCAGGATTATTGAAATAAAAGCGCCCGGATGGGAGGCGCGGAGCATATTAAAACATTACACAGCATCAAAGCTGGCAGCGCTTCAATTTGTAACACTTAGCCTTACTATTTTTGTTTTAATTTTAGACTACCCCGCTTATCTTGCGTGGTACAGCATAGATATTGCGCTGTTTTTAATTTTTGTGTTTGGTGCCTATCTCCCGGGGCCGGTAATGAAATTTTATAAATATTCATTTTTAAATTAAAAATATTTTTATAATGAAAATAAAAATTGTAAAAAATAAATATCTTAACGCGCTGTTTTTGTTAATGCTCTTTTCGGCTATAGTTCACATGGTAATTCTTTTTATTTTTGCGATAGTGTCTAAAAACGTAAATATCCTTAATTATTTTAATATCCTGAATTTAAATTATTTTATGCCGGATTTTTTTAATAACTTATTGGGAAATATTACCTCTTTTCTATTCGTAATATTACTGTATGCCATTATTTTAAAAATTAACGGGCAAGATGAAGTTTGAAATTAAATTACAACTTTAATATGTTAAGTATCATTATTCCAACCTTAAACGAAGAAGATTATCTGCCCATGCTTTTGAAGTCCATAAAAAAACAGGATTTTAAAGATTACGAGATAATTGTGGCTGACGCAGGTTCAAAAGATAAAACTTTGGAAATTGCAAAAAAGTACGGGTGCGTAACAACACGGGGCGGAGCGCCCGCGCGAGGCAGAAACGCAGGGGCAAAAATTGCAAAAGGAGAAATAATGTTTTTTTTGGACGCCGACACTGTTTTGCCGGATGATTTTTTGAAGAAATCTTTGGAAGAATTTAATTTGAGAAAGCTGGATTTTGCAAGTTTTTGTTTTGATTCCCCTTCAAAAGAAAACGCATTCCACTTTATGTTGGACTTTTACAATAAAATGGTGGTTATGCTGGAAAAGATAACCCCATATTCCATTATTGGGGTTTTAATAAAAAAGGATTTTTTTGATAAAACAAAGGGCTACGACGAAACCTTAAAATTATCTGAAGACAGAGATTTTGGGGCGAGAGCGGCAGAGCACGGCAAGTTTGGCATTATAAGATCGGCGCAAGTATTTATTTCGGACAGAAGGTTTAAAAAAGACGGATGGGCGACAACAACAATTAAATACCTTTTGTCGGAGCTTTACACCTTTTTTATAGGCCCGGTAAGGTCGGATATATTTAATTATAAGTTTAATCATTATAAAGACAATTAAAAATTAAAAAATTCCACTATGTACGAGTTACCAGAATCAAATTTGTTGGATATAAAGGACAGCCTCAAAAAAATTTTAAAATTTTTTAAGAGCCGAATTTTTTGGTCCGCCGGCTGGCGGAGGTTTTCTTTGTTTGTTGCGGGCTGCATAATTATTGCAGTGGCCAGCGTTATTGCTCTGCAGTTTTTTCCTTTACAAATAAATTCTTTTCTGGAAAAAACAAATATTGCCCGCCAGGCTTCGCCAAACAATATAAACCAAGCTCCCGTTGGCGAATATAAATCTGACATTTCTTATGAGCAGGCAATAATAGATGCGGCAAAAAAAATATCGCCGTCGGTTGTCAGCATTGTTATTTCAAAAAATGTGCCAATTTATGAACAGCAATTTACAAATCCTTTTGGCGAAAATTCCCCTTTTGATTTGCAGATTCCTCAGTATGTGCAAAAAGGCACTGAATTACAGGAGGTTGGGGCGGGGTCGGGATTTATTGTTTCGGCCGACGGCCTGATTTTAACAAATAAGCACGTTGTTTCTGACAAAAAAGCCGAATATACGGTTTATACAAATGAAGGAGAAAAATATACAGCTAAAGTTTTGGCGCTAGATCCCGTGCAAGATTTGGCTGTTATTAGAATACAAGCCAAACTGCCCGCGCAAGCAGGATTAACCGCGCAAGGCGTATTTAAGCCGGTTGTGCTGGGCGATTCTTCGGGCATACAAACAGGCCAGACGGTTGTTGCAATTGGAAACGCGCTGGGACAATTTACCAACACGGTTTCTGTGGGCATAGTCTCCGGGCTTGGCAGAACAATTTCGGCTTCTGACCAGGCAGGTTCTTTTTCGGAAACGCTGGAGGGGATAATACAAACAGATGCGGCAATAAACTCGGGAAATTCCGGAGGCCCGCTGGTAAATTTAAGGGGGGAGGTTATTGGAATTAATACGGCTATGGCGCAGGGAGCCCAAAGCATAGGTTTCGCAATCCCCATAAATGCCGCAAAAAAAGATATAGAGCAGGTTTCTTCCTTAAATAAAATTGTTTACCCATTTTTGGGAGTGAGATATGTTTTGGTTGATGAGGCGGTAAAACAAAAATACAACCTTTTAGCGGATACAGGCGCTTTTGTGGTTAGGGGATCAAATGGAGAATCGGCTATTACTGCGGGGTCTGCCGCTGAAAAATCAGGAATTAAAGAAAATGACGTTATTCTAGAAATAAATGGAGAAAAAATTACAAAAAATAATTCAATGGCAAAAATAATCCAAAAATACAGCCCGGGAGAAAAAATTACTTTAAAAGTTTTACGAGATAGCAAAGAAATAAGCGTTGACGTTACGCTTGGCGAAAGAAGCTCGTAAATAAATATTGTCGCAGTAAATAAAAATGGGCTGTGCTCCGGAGAGCATAGCCCATGTTTGAAAACCTTTTTTAGCCTTTAGCGACGAGCGCCATCAGCGTCTCGTAATCGTTGACGAGTTCCGAGACCCGAATCAGACGTTGGGAAGGATCGAAGACGATCCGGTGGAACTGAACAGTCCTTGTGTGATACTTCGGATTGCCACCTTCCCAGATGCATTGAGGTTCATCCGTGAAGCTGTAAGCATTCGCTTCCAGCGGAGCAATCCTTTTGATTTCCCTGATGTCGTATCGGAAGAATCCGTGGTAGCCTCCGATGGTCGTTTTGAAAAGCACGGGGGTTCCCACGTTCTCGACAGACTCCACAAGGAATTCCGGCTCCCAGTTATCCATTGAAGCCCCTTGCTTTGGATAGTCCGTGAACCAAGAATCTCCCACTGAAAGAATGTGGCAGAAGCCATTGTGAACTTGGACTTCTTTCACCGGCTTCATGAGAAACTTCCAGTGTTTCCGAAGGAGATCGTACGCTCGAGCGCCTTGGTGAATTCCATCCAGCTTGGCGTTCTTCCGAATGCCCAGTAGCCGAACGCCATTCCACCACTCGTGGCAACCCACATCACACACGAGGCTTTCATTGCCCTCGTGATGCATGTTGCAGAGGCCACCGATGGAAATCAGATGCGCAAACGCCATACCTTCTTCGATCGGCCGATGTCCGTGTTCGGGGCCGAAGGTATAGCAACAGTTAGCCGGTCCTCCGACCTCGACAATAAATGGATCGGAGTATTCCGCCCCGTCCCGTGCGTGCTGTTGAGCCCGCCTGGTGAGAAACTGCTCGTGATTGGGAAGCTTGTAAGGATTCTCGGGGTCAATGTCAGCTTGCTCACAGTGCCATTTCCGTGCATAGGCAGTGTGCGTTTGCACGTACTTTTCTGCCTGTGCACCAAGCCGAGCCCTGAGCACAGGATCTACCAACGCCTGCGAAGATCGTAGATGCTGAAGAAACGGATACTGATAGCGAAGGCAGTAAGCATCAAAGTCCACAATCTGAACTTCTCCGTACTTGCCGGACTCCAGATCAAGAAATTCCTGATGCGAAATCCTGCCTCCACGCCTGTTGCGTTCCTTGTCCTTGAACTCGTAGCTGTAGACCTTGAGAATGCCATCGAGTGTAGACATCGGTCCGATTCCGTGTGCCACAATCAGGATTCTCGTGCCCCCTTTACTGAACCCGAGATACTCGGCAGTGAGGGTGGTAAAATATGTTTCCCAAGGCGTTTCACCTGGCTTTGTCGCAAGACGAGCCTCGATAACGTCCGGGAGAACCCCAATCCTACCATCCTTACCAATGAACCTTGTTGTCTGCTTCCAAGCAGGAACGTGTCCGTCCTCATGGTAAAATCCCATTACAGACGGCAAAACCTTCTGTTTACTCATGACTGTCTCCTTCCCTTTTTAAGGGTTTTAGAGATGTAAATGTGCCCCGCATTGCGGGTTGCCGAGAAATTCAGCAATTGATAATAATACCATATCAATATAGAAAGTCAAACAATAATTATACCATTGACAAGAGTTTTTGTTTTGGTAGACTAAAATATAACATGAGCAAGCAAAACAATCTTAAATTAAATAATTGGTTTTTCTTTTATTTTAGCCCCTTTGAGAAGGAGATTTGTTTTAATGTTTAAGAATTAAAAATTATAAATTAAAAATTAAGACAAGCCCCCTTCTCGTAGAAGAGGGTTTTTTCTTTTGCTCGTTGAAAATTTGGGAGGAAAACATGATTGTTCTTATGGAAAAAAACGCAGGCAAGCAAGCAGCAAGCCATGTTGCGTTAGACTTAGCTGGCCGGGGATTTGAAGTTAGGGTGAAAAAAACCCATAACGGGGACGGGGTTGTTCTTGCCGCCTTGGGGGTTGTAGAAGACGAGCTGGACGTTCTTGTTTTTGGCAGAAAACCCGGAGTCAAAAAGTGCCAGCGCGGAAATATATTTTATAGCCGGCACATTCATGATTTTGAAGATGCGCACGATTTTTTTTCTTGGGGCTATTAAGCCTCTTATGCGGTCAGTTTTCCTGGCCACTTTTTTTGCCTGCCCTGAGCCTGTCGAAGGGTAAAAATTTAGCCCACCATTGTTAGTGGTGGGCTCTCTTGTAGTTGTTCGTCGTGGGTCGCTGGGCCTAGGCGAGTTGAAGCATCCGCTTCTTCTCCGCCCCGCGGTTGCCATACCGCGTTCCCATGGGAGCGTGCTCCGGGGCGACCTTAACATGGTGTTTGGGCTTCTTGACGATCTCGTCGGTCTGCGCAACGACTTGCGCGAGAATCTGCGGAACCGTCACCAGCCGACCGTCAACACGCTCGAAAACGATTGCCATTGCGATATCCTCCGCGTTGGCTCCATGACTGCTTTTGCCGAAGCAGTCTTTTTTTGTAAAATTTTTAGGATCCGGCAAAATCCTTTTTTCAAATCACTAAAGAAAATTGATAGTTATTCGTTATTCGACTAATGATTTGAAAAAAGGATTCCAGCGCGTCCGTTTTTTAGGCGAATCGCGCTGGATATATTGGAGTTGTGTTTATCGCCGGCTCCGTCGGCGGGGAAGAACCTCAATTCCTATTACCTGGCCTTTTTCGACCAGAATTTTTTGGAATAGGAGCTCTCCAGGATTGGCTTGCCCAACCATGACTTGCCCGCTCATGTCATGGATCTCTCTGTAGACCCTTAAGTAAGGATCTACTTCCCGCTGGTATGTGCCGTCGGGAAAAGAAGACAGAGAAACGGGCAGAGTTGGTTTGCACACAGCTCTTTCCTTTGCCTCCAGCTCCCATTTGAGCTGACAGATTACAGAGATCTGCCAAACGCAAATGATGGCCAGCTCAACCGCCACAACCGCGATGTACATTACAGGTCTCCTTTGTAGATTTTTTAAGGGGATTTTAGAATTCACCCCATATATTAATTATATCATATACAAGTCTCAATGTCAATAGTTGACACTAAATTTAACCCGTGCTATATTTATTTTAGTACCTTTACTGGGAGAGAAAAATGCAAAAAATGATGGGGCACAGAAGAGTCAAAAGTAGCGTAAAGCCTTTAACGAGAATTAATGTAAAGCCTTACACAGTAATGCTGTGTAATGGTAAGATTCTCTGCGGAGGTGAACGTCAGGTTCCTTTTGTTTTTGATACTAAAGCACTTGCTATGGGCTACGCGGAGGCAAATGACATAGACATCTGCGAATGCGAGTTTAGGGAAATGGAGTTAGAAGAGCTTGCGCATGTGTGTCGTGACCCGAAAATAAATTTTAATAGTTTTTATTTGATCGACGACAAGTCCCAAATCAGCGTACACTAGGCTTTGCGGTAATACCGCAAAGCTTTTTTTATCTTGAAAATGTAATAAAAATATGGTATTGTTAGTAATAAAAAGTTAATATTTATTTATAATAATATAAACATGAACGGAGGAAATAATTTTACAAACAAAGCCCAAGATGCATTAATGCAGGCACAGCAATTGGCGCAGGAAAAAGGGCAATCGCAGATAGACGCCCTGCATTTGCTTTTGGCTTTAATTGACCAGGAACAAAGCATTATTGCAACAATTTTGCAAAAAATGGGAGTTGATGCAGATGTTTTAAAGAAGAAAGTTGAGGCGCAAATTTCTAAAATTCCCGTTGTTTCAACCCCGCAAGCCTTCGGGCAGTTTTATCTTACGCAGGATATGGCAAAGGTTTTAGACAAGGCAAGGCAGGAGGCAATAAAAATGAACGATGAGTTTATTTCTGTTGAACATTTGTTTTTGGCTTTATTGGATACAAAGTCAACAGCAAAAGATGTTTTGGAGAAGATTTCTTTTTTATCGTCGGGCGAAGTTAATAATCTAAAAACTTCAAGGCTGGATTACGACGGCGTTTTAAAAGTTTTGGCGAAGTTAAGGGGCGGGCAGAGAATTACAGACCCGGAGCCCGAATCAAAATATCAGGTAATTGAAAAATATACAAGAAATTTAACTGATTTGGCTGTAGCCGGAAAAATTGACCCCATAATTGGCAGAGATAACGAAATAAGAAGGTTGATGCAGATAATTTCCCGCAGGACAAAAAATAATCCTGTTTTGATTGGAGAAGCGGGGGTTGGAAAAACAGCAATTGTTGAGGGTTTTGCCCAAAGAGTTGCAAGAGGAAACGTGCCTGAATTTTTAAAGGACAAAGAGGTTATTTCATTGGATTTGGGGGCAATTATTGCAGGCACAAAATACCGCGGGGAATTTGAAACAAGAATTAAAGCTTTGCTGAAAGAATTGCACAGGGCTTCGGGAAAATACATTTTGTTTATTGATGAACTTCACACGCTGGTGGGAGCCGGAGCTGCCGAGGGCGCAATTGACGCTTCAAATTTGTTGAAGCCGGCTTTGTCCCGCGGAGAATTAAGAGCAGTTGGAGCAACAACCTTAAAAGAATATCAAAAGTATATTGAAAAAGACCCTGCTTTGGAAAGGAGGTTTCAGCCCATTTATGTGCAAGAGCCCAACATTGACGACGCTACCGCAATTTTACGCGGAATTAAGGAAAAATATGAAGTTCACCACGGGGTAAGAATAAAAGATTCCGCAATTAAAGCCGCTGTTGATTTGGCAAGCCGATATATTGCCGACAGGTTTTTGCCCGATAAAGCAGTTGATTTAATGGACGAGGCCGCCAGCGCCCTAAGATTGGAAATTGAGTCTGACCCTCAGGAACTCGAAACATTTAACGAAGAAATTACAAAACTCGAAATTGAAAAGCAGGCGTTAAAAAAAGAAAAAGGAAGCGAAAGGAGGTTAAAAATAATTGCTAGAGAGTTGGCCGATTTAAACGAAAAAACAAAATCGTTGAGGTTAAGGTGGGGAGCCGAAAAAGAATTGATTAACAAAATAAAAGACGCCAGGCGAAAGCTTGAGGCGCTTTCGCATCAAACAGAACTTGCGCAGAGGGAAGCTGATTTGGAAAAAGTTGCTGAAATAAAATATGGAAAAATTCCCGAATTGCTAAAAGAAATTTCTGAAACCGAGCAAAAACTTATTAAAATTCAAAAAGAAGACAGATTTTTAAAAGAAGAAGTTACAGAAGAAGAAGTTGCCAAAGTTGTTTCGCGCTGGACAGGAATTCCTGTTATGCGACTGGTTACCGAAGAATCAAAAAAATTAGAAGCAATGGAGGATGTTTTAAACAGGCGTGTAATTGGGCAGGACGAGGGAATTTCAGCAATTTCAAGAGCAATACGCAGGGCAAGGGCAGGTATTTCAGAAGAAAACAAGCCCCTTGGATCTTTTCTTTTTTTGGGGCCAACAGGAGTTGGAAAAACAGAAACAGCAAGAGCTTTGGCAGAGTTTTTGTTCAACGATGAAAAAGCGCTAATACGGCTGGATATGTCTGAATATATGGAACGTCACACTGTTTCAAAAATTATCGGCTCGCCCCCTGGCTATGTTGGATATGAAGAAGCCGGGCAACTAACAGAAAAAGTAAGAAGAAGGCCGTATTCTGTTTTGCTTTTGGACGAAATTGAAAAAGCGCACCCCGATGTTTTTAATATTTTATTGCAAATTTTTGAAGACGGCCGGCTGACGGATTCAAAGGGCAGAATGGTTTCTTTTAAAAACACAATAATTATTATGACTTCAAATATGGGGTCTGACTACATCAACAAAATGTCGTCTATCGGATTTGGCACCTCAGAAGATGTTGCCCAGAGGGAATCAATGAGGGAAAAAGTTTTTGAGTCCTTAAAAGAAGGATTTAGGCCTGAGTTTCTAAACAGAATTGACGAGATTGTAATCTTTAACTATCTGCAAAAAGCGCAGATAATGAAAATTGTTGACCTGGAGCTGTCAAAAGTTGAAAAGAGATTGGCGGCAAAAGAAATAAAGATTGAAATTTCCGACAAGGCAAAAGAGCTTTTGGTAAAAGAAGGTTTTGACCCGAATTTGGGCGCACGCCCCTTAAAGAGAATAATCCAGAAGTTAATTTTGGACCCGCTTTCAATTAAAATTGTTACCAATGAAATTGCAGAAGGTAATAGGGTTTTGATTGATGCAAATGAGGGCAAAATTACTTTTGTGACTCCAAAGATTCTTCCTAAGGCGCCAAATATCCAAAGGCTGGCAAAATCCAAAAAATAAAAATGTAAAAAAAGAAGCGTCCTGATAAAATTGGGACGCTTTTGCGTTAGGCCGTAGTACGACCAGGCGTTGTGTTTGAGCTGGTCGGTCTAGGCCTCGAAAATGGCGAGGAATTCATCGGCAGTTGCCATGAATTCGTCAAACTCCTTTCTGTCAAAAATCGTTGAAGTCCCGGTAGCAGGGTTGACCTGATTTCTAAGGGCACGGAGTACTGCGTATGCGATATCGGTAAGCTTTCCGCGAGAGCCTACTTTGTCCTTGAATACGCGGTCTTCTGCGACAAGACGCACTAGCTTTTTGAGGAGCGTTCGGGCAAAGTTGTAGCAGAAGTCGCTCATGACTTCGTCCGCCGGAATCAGCAACATCGCCATTTTCATTTTTAGCTTCGCCATTTTTGGCTCCTTGTAACGGGTGAGGAGGTACTACAAATACATTATGATAATAAAATAAAATTGTCAAGCAATCAAAATTTATTGATTACGTTATATAAATGCTATCGCAGGTATATAGAGTAAGTGGTTTTGTTGTGGTATTATTAATAAACGTTGCGCTTAATAATGTTTAATAATTTTTGCTATGAATATTAAAAGAAATAATTATTGTTTTAAAAAGTCATCGGAAATAACAGGATGTATTCTGGCCGGATTATTGCTTGGTGGAATGATAACTATTGCAGCCACTTCGCCCTTTTTTATACAAAATTTATTACGCGTTTTTAAGGATTTGAAAAAGTATAAAAGCAAAAAAGTATATGACACTTTTTATAGGCTTAAAGAACAAGGATATGTAAATTTTTACGAAAAAAATAATCAAATCTTTGTTTCTCTAACCGAAAAAGGAAAGAAAAAAGCTGGATGGATGCAGGTAGATAATTTAAAAATAAACAAGCCAAAAAGGTGGGATGGAAAATGGAGGGTGCTGTTGTTTGACATAACCGAGCTAAAAAGATTGCACAGAGAAGCGTTGAGGGGAAAATTGATAAGCATGGGATTTACTATGTTGCAAAAAAGCGTATGGGTAATTCCATATAACTGCGCGAAAGAAGTAAAAATACTAAAATCATTCTTTGGATTATCAGATAAAGAGATAAGAATGTTGGTGGTTGAAGATATTGGGGAGGATGGGGAATATAAGAAGTTTTTCAAGATAAACTGATTACGCTGTATAAATGCTATCGCAGGTATATAGAGTAAGTATGGGGTGGCAGTATTGATATTATTTTTAAAACAAAAAAACCGCCCTATACTTTTTTACGTCGGGCGGTTTTTTGTTTGATCTATTGCTTATTATCTCACTGTTCTGGTTACCAATACTCCGCGGTAGTAGGGAGTTGCAAAAGCTGTGGCTGTTTTTGTGATAGTGACCGTGTTACCATAAGAATCTGTTATCTTTGTTTGCGACGCTATGGTATGCGGTGCTATTTTTGCAACTGTTTTGTTAGCCGTAACCATTGCCGATGCATAGCTTAGAGGAGCCAGAAAAATCATAAACATTATAGATATAACTGGTAAAATAATTACTTTTTTCATGTTATTAATTTTTTTTAATTATATTGCTACTTTTTTATTTTTTACGGATTTACTGTGATTGAAACTGTGGCTACCGCGCTGTCTAAGCTTCCGTCATTAACCTTAAAGGTGAACTGTCTGATCCGGTGTAATCTGTTGCGGGCAAGTAGGTTAAGTTTGGCACTGTGCCAGATAATGTTCCGTGAACCGGGTTTGTTACAACAAAGTAAGATAATGTTGAGTTTTCGGGGTCGCTTCCTGTTAAGGTAATTGCCGATGAGACGTTTTTAGCTAATGAAGCGCTTTGGGCTGTTGCTACCGGCGCATCATTTACGGCAATTACCGTAATTGAAATTGTCGCTGTGTTGCTGTCTTGAGTCCCATCGTTAACTTTGAAGGTAAAGCTGTCAGAGCCGGAATAATTTGTTGCTGGAGTGTAAGTCAGATTTGGTATTGTGCCAGACAATGCTCCGTGGCTTGGGTTTGCAACAACAGAGTATGTTAATGCTGAACTTTCCGGGTCGCTTCCTGTTAGGGTAATAGCTTTTGGCGTTTCTTCATTTGTGCTTACGCTTTGGTTGTTTGCTGTTGGAGCCTGGTTTGTAGAAGACTGTATTGCTTTAAGGGCGTTGATATAAGCCTGCAATGCGGTTGCCTTGGCTGTTGACCTCTGGTTAAACGCCGCTAAAATTTCGGACAAATATGTTGTGTAGGCTGTCATACGTTTTGAGAAGTCGTTTCCTGCAGAAGATAATGCGGTTCTCATTTTATCGCGGGCTGATTTTCTTGCATCCGTATAAGTCTTATTGGCGTTTTTTACTGCTGTGTTATATGTTTTGCGGGCGTCTTGGGCGGCGGTGTTATTGAGCGTAACGCCGTTAATTGACACCATATTTCCGTTTTCTCCCACATTTGACCGAATAACAACGCTGTTTACTCCGTTTCTAATGCGCACAAAGCTGTCGGCGCTTGCCATTAAAGGCATGGCTGTTATTCCCACCACTGCCAAGGTTAATATTGCAATTGTTGACTTTTTAATTAATGTATTCATAGTTTTTATAATTAATAGTATAAATTTATTTTTGCCGACCTTACACCCTATAAGACGAAGCAAAACACCAACTCTTTTGCCCTTTATGTTTTTGTTTTTTTGTGTTTTAATCAAGTTAAATGTTTAAAGATAAACGTGAAAAAGAATTTTTGTCTGCCTATGAAAAATATGCAAACGATATTTATCGCCATTGCTATTTTAGGGTGTACAATAAAGAACTGGCGGAGGATTTGACGCAAGAAACTTTTATTAAAACCTGGAAGTATATTGTAGCAGGACAGGAAATTAAAAACACGAAGTCCTTCTTATATAAGGTGGCCGTAAACCTGATAATTGATCACAGCAGAAAAAGAAAAGATATTTATTTGGATGATATGAATGAAAAAGAGCCAAGGGAGTCAATACGTCTTAATAGTGTGGAGGGCAATATTTTTAATAAGTTTGAGGCAGATGAGCTCATGAAATTGCTTGAAAAATTGCCCGAAAACCAAAGACAGGTGATAACAATGAGATACGTAAACGAATTGTTGCCTGCTGAAATTGCCGATATTTTAGGCGAAACAGCAAACGCCATATCCGTAAGACTAAATCAGGGTATGAGCAAATTCAGGGAAATAGTAAAAGAAAAGTATAAATAAAATGTTTGATAATCCAATAAAAAAACTTTTTGGGAAAGCAAAACAAGTAAAACTGGAAAAGGAAAAGAAAAATTCTATTAAAGAGGCTGTTTTGGTCTTTATGAAAGAGAACTCTCTGCCTGCGCAAAAGAGGACTTTTTGGGGCACCGTGTTCTCGCCAAGGTTAAAGCCAGTTTATATTTTTGTTTCAGCTTTGGCAGTAGTTTTGTGCACCGGAGGAGTTGTGAGTGTGCAGGCCAATGCCGCTCTTCCGGGAGACATTTTATACCCGGTAAAAGTGGGGGTGAATGAAAACGTTTTGCAAGTTTTGGCGTTTTCCGACGAAGCAAAAACAGACTTGAATATACAGTTGGCCGAAGTTAGATTGCAGGAAGCCGAACAGCTGGCGGTTGAAGGGAAACTTTTGCCGGGTATTCAAATAAGAATAAACAATAATTTTAATGCAAGGGTTGATAAGGTGGTAAAAAGCATTGAAAAGTTAAACAACGCAAAAATGTATAACGCTGCGGCAAAAATTGCCTCCAGTTTTGAAGCAACCCTAAAAGCTCATAGCGCAGTTTTGTCCGCCATAGGCGGATCTGCTTTGGGCGGAGAAGAAACCACAGAGCAAATGGATTCTTTAATAATTGAAGTTGACAATGCAAGCAAGGAGGCCTTTAATTCGGGGGCAATCTCTGTAAACAGCGTGGAAAATGAAAACAATACAACAGGCGAAAATCAGCCGGAAAAGTCGGTTGCGCTGGAAAAAATAGCTCAAAATAGATTGCAATCGGCTCAAAATGCAATTAATGAAGTTAATAAATTGATTGAAGCGGACAAAGGAAAAATTAAGAATGAGGTTGTTTTAAAAGTTCAGAAGAATTTAGAAAAAGCCGAACAAAAGATAGTCGAGGGAACAATTAAAATGAGCGGTGATATTAAAGATTACAGGGGGGCAATTTTTCTATTTCAACAAGCATTAACAACTGCACGGGAATCAAAACTTTTGCTTAAAATAAAAACTCGATAGGTTTTTAATAAATAATTTATTATTTTATAATACTTTTTAATTACAGCTATCGGACACTACAACCCAACGGAGTTTAAAACATGAATGCCACTGAACTGGAAGTAATCAGGCAAAACCTGATACCTCTGCCAAAGTTGATTGAAACAGCAGTGGTCTTTCTGAAGGCAAGGTTTGCTCTTAATGGGGCTGAAAAAAAACTTGAAACATGTGTCAGGCTTAGTCCTTGGAAAAGGGGAATTGTTTTTACGCCCTTTTTGCCAAAAGGTAGGGAAATCCATGTTAGCTGGGCCGACATTGGGTTTTCGGGAATTAAAAGCTTGGACGGGTTATTCTCCGAGCTCACAGAGGGGAGAAACTGCTTTAGGGCTGTGGCGTATAATTCGCACGCAAAGGGAAAACCTAAGTTTAGCCCGAATCCATGCGATAGCATTTCAAGAGTCCTTTTCCTGCCCGAGCCATGGCATGAGTTACTTTTTGAGGTCTGGACTTGCCAGAGAATGGAGTACGTTCAAGAGGTTTGTAGTTTCACGCCTCCGCCGTTGAGAAAGCCGTCCTGCGCGATTTTATCGGCTTCGCTTCCCGATGAACTTCTGTCTGCTGTCGGTTGTGCTTAGCCGTTTTGTTCTTTGTTGTTCAGTTATGCCCGGGAGCTTCGGGCTTCTTTTTTTATGGTAGAATATAATAATTAAAGATGTAAAAATGTTAGGGCGGGTTATTTTAAGATGGCTTTTTTTATTTTTGCCGGCTTTTGTTGTTTTGTTTTCCGCCGGATTTTTTGACTCAAAAAGTTTTACAGCAAGTTTAAACCAGTTAGATATTCTTGAAAAACAAAACACCCCAATTTTTGATGCTTTATTATCTCTAGACCCGCCTGCGACAGAAGAAGGGAAAGTGGTTTTAGCAGATGAAGAAAAACAAAACTTAATAGACGACCTAAAAGAAAAAATTGACCTTATAAACAGGCAAATAAGCGATTTATTAGAAGAACAAAACCAGTTAGAATATGAAGAAATGAAGGAGGAAGAAAAAGAAGACGAAGAAGATGAAAAAGAACAAGAACAAGAACAAGAACAAGAACAAGACAAAAACAAGCAGGCTGTAACTTATCCTGAAATTTTAATTTCAGAAACTTTGGCAAGCCCCATTAGTCAAAGATTCATAAAACTTTTTAATCCAAACGATTTTTCTGTGAGTCTGACCGGCTGGTATTTGCAAAGAAAAACACAAAACGCGGATTCTTGGAGCTCGTGCGTGTCTTCGACCAATTTTGAAAATAAAACAATTTACGCTCATAGCTATTTTTTGATTGCCAGAGAAAATTTTAACGCTAATATTTTACTGCCCGACTTAATCTTATCTGAAAGTAATTCCTTAGTTTTAAAAAATCCAAACGGAGAAATTTCGGCTACCGCCTTAACTGCGAACGTTACATCAACCGGTGGAGGAAGCGGCGGGGGTAGCAACAGTCCCGCGCCAGTTGTTTATCCAAAAATTTTAATTTCTGAAATACAGATAAGCCCGATAGGAAAAAGATTTATTGAATTATATAATCCGACCGATAAGCAGGTAAGTTTAACTGGCTGGTATTTGCAAAGAAAGACTAAATCCGCAAGCATGGATGACTTGTGGAGCTCGTGCGTGTCTTCACCCAATTTTGCTGGAAAAATTATAGGTTCAAATGATTACTTTATGATTTCGAGGGATAGCTATTATGTAGGCTCAAATGATATTTTTACGATACTATCAATCACGCCAGATAACTCTTTCGCGTTTAAAAATCCAAACCGAGAAATTTCCGATAAAGTTGGTTTTGGGCTGGCGCAAGATTTTGAAACTGCGTCATTTTTAACTAATCCGGAAGACGGCCAGAGTATTGGCAGAGTATTTGATGGAGAAAGCCAAACATATAAAGACACGGATGATAATTCTGTGGATTTTAAATTGAGCACTCCTACGCCCGGAAAAGAAAATGAAATATTGACACAGAATTAATTTTGTATATAATAAGAATATCTGGTTTCTGAACTGAAACTTGAAGGGAGGCAAAAATGAGCCAGCAAGATGTTTGGCTCATTGGAGCCAACCCGTTGTTCTTTTCTGTTCTGGTTTTGGCGTGGGGCTTTTGGGTCCTTCTGCCGGTCAGAAAAAAATTGACGACTGGAGTAACGCTTGCATTTTGCCCACTTGCAAGCGGGGCTCAAGCTCGTTTTTCGTCCCCAGCATCTACCGCAATAGGTCAGCTGTGGGAGGGCTGTAACAACGACTTTAAGATTGGCGGGGCCCGGAGACTGGAGTTTCTCCTGATGGTGGCAACCCGTCAAAACTATAGCCATTTGACTCAGTCGTAGGCAGAAGCACACCAAAGGCGACAGTCTCCAGCTGTCGCTTATTTTTTTGCCTGCCAGCCGGCAGGCAGGCATAAAACAAGAAAAAAGGCTATAAACAATTTAATGGACATAACAAAACTGGAAAAAATACTTGAAAACAAGCCGAAATACCGCTTAAAACAGGCAAATGAGGCGGTTTTTAAAAACTTCATTTCTGACTGGAATGAGGCAACTTTTTTTACAAAAGATTTGCGCGATAAATTAAATAAAGAGTGCCCGTTGGATATTAAAGCGGATATTTTAGTGGCAAAAGATAAAAATAGTATAAAAGCTAAAATAAAATTATTTGACGGGCTGGAAATAGAATCTGTTTTAATGAGGCATGCAGATGGAAGAAACACGGTTTGCGTTTCTTCACAGGTGGGATGCCCCATGAATTGCGCATTTTGCGCTACGGGAAAAATGGGTTTTGTCAGAAATCTAACAGCAAGCGAAATTTTAGAACAGGTGATTTTTTTTGACAGATATATTAAAAATTTAAAATTTAAAATTAAAAATTACGTCACGAACGTGACGTTCATGGGAATGGGGGAGCCGTTTTTGAATTACGATAATGTAATGCAGTCAATAAAAATTTTAAATAATAAGGATTTTTTTAATATTGGAGCAAGGTCAATTTCTGTTTCAACTTGCGGAATTGTTGAGGGAATAAAAAAATTTAGTGAAGAGGGACTCCAGCTTAACTTGGCCATTTCTTTGCACGCGCCAAGCGATAAACTAAGAACAGAATTAATGCCTGTGAATAAAACATATTCTCTAAAAAATATTTTAAAATCAGTTGACGAATATATTAAAAAAACAAAAAGAAAAGTAATGTTTGAATATGTTTTAATCAAAAATGTTAATGATTCTGATGAGTGTGCTGTTCAACTTGCTAAATTGATGCGAAAAAAACTATATTTTGTGAATTTAATACTTTACAACAAGACCGGCTCGTTTGAGCCATCTGAAACAAAAAGAGTCGGGGCTTTTAAAAAACTACTTGAAAAAGAAAACATAAATTTTGTACAAAGATATCGGTTTGGGGACGACATAAAAGCAGCTTGCGGGCAGTTTGCCACAGAGAGTAAAAAAGCTTGACATTCATATGGCAAAGCATAGCATTAATAATGTATCGTCCTTTACCATTTTGTAGGAAGAAGGGGGTTATGCGCATTACATTTCATCCTAGGATAACAAACAACCACAGGGTCAGGAGGGCTGTCCAACAAGCAGTGGTTATTTGTCTGAACTTTTGGCTGTTAACCATTACAGCAACAGTCATTTTGGGGTATAGCAACTACCTCGTCATCGTTTTTGCGACAGGGTTTCCTTTGAGCATCGCTTGCGTATTTACCGTATGGAAGCTGAGCAAAGCAAGAATAGCAAAGGGCCATCGGGAAATACAGCTTTTGCTGGAAAGAATTAACAAGTAGTACTGCCTGACAAGTGTCAGCAGTTTTTTTATCCACAGGTTGAAACCAATAAAATAATTAGATATAATTATTAAATGTATTATTTTTGATTAAGGGTATTTTGCACCTTGTTTTTTTATTTAAATTTTGTTAATTTGGATAAATGTTATGGACGAAGGATTTATAAAATTAACAAATACCGCTTACAAAGTCATTGAGTTTTTTCCGGAATCCGACCCCTTAAAAAACAGGGCGAAAGACAGGGTTTTGTTGTTGATGGAAAACCTTATTTTGCTGGATGGAATTGAAGGCTGGGCTTCGTTTCAGAATGATAAAATCAAAACACAAGTGATAGAAGATGTTGATATTCTTTTGGGTTATTTTTGGATAGCAAAATGCCAAGGATGGCTAAATTCAACAAACTATTTAATAATTTCAAATGAATATAAAAAAATAAAAGAAGAGATTGAATTGCGCCCGCTTGCTATTCGTTCTCTTGGCGATCTGCCTAGCGCCAAGGCGGGAAACGGGAATGACAAAAAAGACCAGCTTAGCAATAGGCAGAGAAAAATACTTGAATTTTTAGCCGGCAATGAAAAAGCGCAGGTAATGGATTTACAGAAAATTTTACCGGATGTCACAAAAAGAACAATAAGAAGGGACCTAGACGAGCTTTTGGGAGCAGGCAAAATAATTAGAATGGGCGAATTTAACGAGGTTTTTTATAAAATCAGCGAAAATAAAGTTTTGGAGAGTTGATTAAAAGGGGTGGGACAAAAATAATAAGATGGGACATTTTGGCGAAGATAGATTGTCCTATCTAAAATATCCCTAAAATTATTGACTTTTTGCCAGTTTTATAGTAATATTATCAATATTTGATGGAGAATCAAAATGAACAATTTGGCCAGATTTACGACCAATATATTGAAAAAATATACCGATTTGTGTACCTGAAGGTCAATTCTGAGGAGACGGCAGAGGATATTACCTCTAAGGTATTTTTGGGCGCATGGAAGGCTTATAGCGCCCCAGATAGCAAAATAGACAATATTGGCTCTTTTTTATATAAAATAGCGGGCAATGCGGTTATTGACCATTATAGGGAAAAGGGTAGGACAAAGACTGTTTCTTCTGATATTTTGCCAGAAATTGCAGACACAGAATCAAGCCAGTATAATAAAGCGGTTTTAAGCGCAGACATTAATGTTGTTAAAACAGCCATACAAAAGCTTAAAAAAGAGCACCAGGACATAATAATATGGCATTATTTGGAAGACATGCCAATTGCGAATATTGCCAAATTAACGGGCAGGCCGGCTGGTACGGTTAGGGTTATGCTTCACAGGGGGTTGAAGGAATTGAAGGGGATTATTCAGGAAAATTAGGTAATTTGTAACAAAACGGCTCTATTGGGCGTCTTAATTATAACAAGCAAAAAATGGCCAAATTAACCGAAAAAAAACTAATTGAGCAGATAAAAGGGCTCAAAATTATCAAACCCAGACAGGAGTGGGCTTCTTTGCTTAAGTCGCAAATATTGGCCAAACCCGCCAAAACTGTAAGTATTATGGACGTTATATCGTCTATATTCTATCAACGGCAAATAGCTTATGCTTTTGCAACTCTTTTGATTATGATTGTTGGGGTTTTGGGATTTGCGCAGTATACGGTGCCGGGAGACGCGCTTTTTCCAATTAAAAAAATAGCAGAACAATCGCAAGCAAATTTGACCGGCCAAACAACTTTAAACAAAGAAATAGCCAATTTGAGCAACAGAGTAAATGATTTGGCCCAAGTTGCCAAAGACGGAAGAAAAGAAAGCATTCCTTCTGTGATTGTGGAAATTAAAGCTAATGCATCGGAATTGGCAAAAAACCTGAAAGATAATCCTGTGCAAGATCCTGTGGCAATAAAAGAAATTGCAACAACTTTAAAAACATTAGCCAGTGTGGCAGGAACAGATTTGAGCGAAAATCAGGATGTAAAAGATTTGTATCAAGCAGTTGTTATTAGCCAGATTGCAGACTTAGAAAAAGCAACACTCACAGAAGAGCAAAAAGAAACATTGGCAGGAGCAAAAGAATTGTATGACGCAGGGAAATATTCACAGGCGCTGGAAGAGTTGTTGGCAATAAGTAATTAATTTATAGTCTACGACTACAAAACATTTGACGAGATAGAGTATTTACGTATACTTTATCTTTTAAACATAATATTTGACGAGCCATTGTTCGTGGTTAGTACGTAAAGCCGTGAACGATAAGGTCGACAGGCGAGAAATAAAACTAATAAATTTAATATATCCCTTTAACGAGGGATAAACAAAAAAAACACAAAAATGAGTATAAAAAGAACAATTATAACAACCTTGGTCGCTTTGACTTTGGTTGCAGTAGTTGCTCCTAGCGTTCAAGCGGTAACGATTGACGAACTTTTGGCGCAAATTGCCCAATTGTCCGCTCAATTAAATGCGCTTCAAGGCGCTTCAACTGGCGGTTCTTCACTTGCCAATTGCGCCGGAGTTACATTTACCCGCAACTTGACAGTTGGGGCCACAGGTTCAGATGTAAAATGTTTGCAAACAATCTTGAACCAGTCATCTTCAACCCAAGTTAGCGCAACAGGAGCAGGCTCACCTGGAGCTGAAACATCCTACTTTGGTTCAAAAACCTTAGCAGCTGTTAAAGTTTACCAGGCACAGCAAGGATTTGTACCTGCAAACCAGGTTGGTCCTTTGACAAGAGCCAAATTAAACGCATATTT
>MHPP01000023.1:915-7737 GCA_001822095.1 Candidatus Staskawiczbacteria bacterium RIFOXYC1_FULL_38_18 | reverse complement strand
CGCCAAGGGGAGCAAACGCGCCCTCTTCATCATCCATTTTTAATTTTAACAAATCTGTTTTTATGTGTATGGGATGCATCCCAATTGCGGCAAAAATGCTTTCATTTGCCTCTGCTAATTCAACCGCACGTTGCGATGTTTCATATTTTGTACCCACATCAATACAAACAACGCCCTCTTTTCGAGTTCGTTTGATAACTTCATCTCTGTCATTATCATACGCTTTAAAACTCAAATGCGAATGTGTGTCTATAATCATATTTTTATATTATCTTATAATTTAAAACAAAAAAAGAAGCAGGTTGCCGTAGCTTCCTGCCAAATGCTGTCTCTGATCTAGCGGTCGCTTCTCTTAAGAAGGTGGCGGAAAAGACTCCTCACCCTCGAAAAGAAAGTCTGGAGGCAGAGCCTCCTTGCGCTCTGCCGGTTTTTGGCCTGCTTTGTTATGATCTTCCAGCTTGTTGCGACGGATTGCGTCGAACACTTCGCGCCGGTGCACAGGAACTTCCCTGGGCGCCTCAACTCCCAAACGAACCTTGTCTCCACGGATTTCCACGACCACGATGGTAATGTCATTGTCAATGACAATACTCTCATTCTTCTTGCGGGATAGCACCAACATTGTAAGTCTCCTTGCCTGAGCGGGAGGGATATCTGCTCCAATCCAACAGCCTTGTCAGATTTGAAAGAGCCAATGTTATTTTATCAAATAAGATTAATTTGTCAAGACAAAATAATTCTTGGGAAAAGCGGCTCCGATTTTCCTATTTCCACGGCTTTTTTGATTTTTTCTGATGTTTCTGGTAAAAATGGTACAAGTAAATCCGATATTTCTCTTAAGGAAAAAAACAAATCATTTATAACCTCTGATTTTTTTGCCTGCCCTGAGCTTGTCGAAAGGGTTTCCCAGAGCTTTTCTTCGTTTATATATTTGTCGCAAAAACTTATCAGCTCCCAGATATCTGCCAGTGCTTCGTTAAATTTAAAATCTTCTATTGCTAATTTGTATTTTTTTTGCGTTTTTTTTATTTGTTTTGACAATTTAGAATTTGAGCATTTATTTAAAATTTCGAATTTAAAATTTAAAATTTTACTGGAGATTCCCAAAGTTCTTGCCACAAGATTACCAATTCCTCCCGCCAAGTCAGAGTTATATCTTTGCTCAAATTTTTCAAAAGTAAAATCGCCGTCTTCTGTTGGAAGAATTTCACGAAGCAAATAATATCTCACAGCATCAACCCCGTATTTTTTTACCAACTCAAACGGGTTAATGACATTTCCCAAAGATTTTGACATTTTTTGCCCGCCCACATTTATAAACCCGTGCACAAAAATTGATTTTGGTAATTTTAATTCGGCCGACAAGAGCATTGCGGGCCAGTAAATCGCGTGGAATTTCACAATATCTTTTCCAATACAATGAACATCTGCCGGCCAATATTTTTTAAATTTTTTCCCATTATCCGCATATCCTATTCCGGAAATATAGTTCGGCAGAGCGTCTTGCCACACATAAAAAACTTGGCTATCATCTCCCGGTACGGGCCAGCTCCAATATTTTTCTTTTGCCCTTGAAAAACTAACATCCTCCATACCCTGTTCTATCATCCCCAAAATTTCGTTTTTTTTAGACTCGGGGATAATTTTTATTTTATCCGTTTCAATGATCTTTTTGATTTCAGGCAGATATTTAGAAAGTTTAAAAAAATAATTTTCTTCTTCTATTTCCTCAACGCGTTTTTGGTGTATTGTGCATTTTCCGTTAATCAATTCCTTTTGGGTCTTAAAAGCTTCACAGCCTGCGCAATAAAAACCCTTATATTTCTTTTTGTAAATATCGCCTTTTTCTTTGTATATTTCCCAGAGCTTGTAGACCGCCTCCTTGTGCCTTTTTTCCTCCGTTGTCCTTATAAAATCGTCGTTAGAAATATTTAAAACCTTTGCCAGTTCTTTAAACTTGTCCGAAACCTCATTGGCAAACTCCATTGTTTCTTTTCCCAACGCTTCAGCGGCGCGCAGAGTTTTTAATCCGTGTTCGTCTGTTCCTGTTAAAAAAAACACGTCCAGTCCTTTTTTTCTTGAATACCGCGCCAATGCGTCTGCTTGTATAATTTCCAGCGCAAAACCTATATGCGGAGCCGCATTTGTGTAAGGTATACTTGTTGTTATATAGAATTTTTCTGCCATAATTAGATAATTAAATCATTTTATCACTTTTTTCATAAATTTCCATGATTTTACTGGTCCATATGCTTGTAGGAGCATTAATCGGGCAAAAGACGTCAGGCTTGTTTTTAGCGATTATTTTAGCTTTTTTAAGCCATTACTTTTTGGATTTATTTCCCCACATTGAATATTCCATCAAAAACATTAAAGGCGGGTTGTGGCGAAAGTCTATTCTGGATTTTATAAAAATATTTCTAGATTTTTTAGCAGGCTTGATTTTAATATTTTTCCTTTCAAAAAATTATCTAATAAATTATGCCTGCGCTTTTTTTGCTATTTTACCCGATGGCCTTACGGTTCTAAGTTATTTAATGCCAAATAAAATCCTAAACAGGCACGACTTTTTTCACCGCAAGCAAGTCCACTTTTTAAAATACAAAAAAATCTCCGTTTTTTGGAGAATTTCTTATCAGGCAATAGTTATAATCTCCACAGTTTTTTTATTCCTAATTTAATTCCTCGCGCCTCTTTTCTAAAAATTCTTTCAAAAATTCATAAATAATGCCAAAAACCGGCACAGCAAAAATTGTGCCCAAAAATCCGAAAATTTTAGCTCCCACAAGCAAGGATATCAAAACCAAGACTGGCGGAAAATCCGCCATTTTTTTCATTAATATTGGCGTTAGAAGCTTATTTTCAATTTCCTGTATCCCTAGAATTAAAAGCAAAACATATGCCATTATAATCCAGGATCCGGTTGAAACGGCAATAAATACAATCAACAAAACAAAAGTTATCCACGGCCCGATATAAGGAATAAAGTTCATAATGGCTGAAATGAGCGCCAAAATAAACGCATATTTTATTCCAAAAATATAAAAAACAATAAAAGAAGATATTCCCACAAAAATGCATGCCAAAATGCGCGCCCCAAACCAGCCTGCAACCTTTTTTTGCGCTCTTTCAAAAAGCGTTATAATGCTTTCTTCGTATTTTTTGGGCAAAATAAGCGTTAAAAATTTTTCCGGGCCCTTGTCTTCCAGCGAAAGAAAAAACGCTATTGTTAAAATAAAGGCTGTTGATGTCAGCCCCCCAAAAAACGCCATAACAGCGTTTATAACGCCTTTGGAGCTTTGTTCCAGCCCCCCTATTAAAAACCCTGTAAAATCGCTAAAAATCTGAGCTGTGTCAATTCCCATTTGTTGAAGAATGGGGCTTATCTGCCCCAAATAATCGGGCAAGTATTGTGAAAGCTGTTTTAATTCGGAGATAAAAATAGGGGCGGTCAGATAAATCAAAACTCCCAAAATTCCAAATATAGACAGATAAACAACCAAAATGGCTATAAACTTTGGCATCCAAAGCTTTTTTAAAAAAATAATTGCCGGCTCCAGCAAAACCGAGATGGCCAAGGCAAAGAAAAACCAAAGGGCGATATCCCGCACCAAATAAATAATATAAAAAATAAATATCGCCAAGAATACTTTAAATATGGCTTCCCATGAGATGTCTAATGTTTGCTCGGACATATGTAATGCTTATATTTTTAATATTTTTTTTAATTGTTCTTTTTTTGAATCTTCTATGGGGCCAATTATCGCCAAATTAAGTTTTTCTTTCGCAAATATATCTTCTGCCACGGCCTTAATGTCTTTAACAGAAACTTCGTCAAGCTTTTTAAACTTATCTTCGGCCGTTAAAATTTTATGCTCCAGCAGCTCCTGCATACCATAAAAAGACGCTTGCGCTTCGGACGAGTCCAAAGACAAAGACATTGACCCTTTTACATAGTCTTTTGCCTTTTGAAGCTCTTTTTCTGAAACTGCTTTATTTTTTAAATCTCTGTATTCCTCCAAAATCAGCTCTATAACTTTTTCCAAATTTTTGTGGTCTATTCCCGCCTGTGTAACCAGATACCCGGAGTCTGTTGCGTTGTCGGTTGATGTGTGGATTGAATAGGCCATCCCGTTTCTTTCTCGGACTTTTATAAAAAGTCTTGAGCTCATATTACCGCCCAAAATTACCGCTAAAAGCCTTGCCGCATACCTCTTTTTATCAAACAAACTATAGGCCCTTACGCCCAAACAAACCTGCGTCTGGTCTGTTTTTTTATTATATATCAAAACGCCCGGCTCCTCTTGTGATTCTTTTACTTTTAATTTGTTTTCCGTGGGGCTAATTTTTTTATTTATAAAATAATCTTCTATCTTTTTGTTAATTTCATCTTCATTTATCGCCCCTGCAACGCAAACTATAATATTTGACGAAGAATAGTGCTTTTGATAATAATCAACAATTTTTTTCCTATTGAAACTTAAAATATTTTCTTTCTCTCCAATAACCTTCCATCCTGCAGGCTGGTCTCCATAAAGCAGTTCCTCCCAAAGGTCTCCAATATAAGCTACGGGGGTATCAAGGTACATATTTATCTCCTCAATTATTACTCCTTTTTCTCTTTCAATTTCTTTTGCGTCAAATTTAGATTTCAAAAATATATCCGTTATCCAATCTAGAGCAATATCGGCATGCTTTTTATCAACTTTTGCCCAAAATCCTGTTACTTCCTTTGAGGTATAGGCGTTGTATTCTCCCCCCACGCTGTCTAAAACTTCTGAAATACTCAACGTATCCGGTCGTTTTTCCGTCCCCTTGAAAAACATGTGTTCCAAAAAATGAGAAATTCCATTTATGTCTTTTGTCTCGTGTTTTGACCCCGTGCCCACCAAAATCAAAACCGTAACGCTATTTGCGAGCTCCATGGGAACGGTAATAATTTTTAGTCCGCTCGGTAAAGTTGTTTTTTTATACGTCGGTAAATTCATTTTTGTATAGTTTTAAAATAATTCTTATTTTTATTATTTGCCAAACCATTCCAACGCGATTACAAAAACCTCTTAAAAATCCCCACTTTTTTTCCTTAGTAATTATGGACAATCCTTTTAAATGTACATATTTTACCCGTAATTTATTTTTTAAAAAATAATAGTTTATCGATGTTTCAACGGCATAACCTTGCATCATCTTTTCAGGAATTTTTTCCAACAGCACTCTCCTTATCGCCCTTTCTCCGCCAAGTGCCATCAAGGGTCCCAGTTTTGCAGTATCAATAGCGCGTTCTCTTATGCCAACACACATTTCAATATCTTCCGACAACATGGGCTCTACCAATAAAGAAATATGTTCAGGGGACAAGCCTACTAAATCAGCGTCAAAAAAAACTACGATCTCAGCATCAGTTGATTTTGCGCCAAGGAGCATGGCATTTCCCTTGCCTCTATTTTCGGGTAATTTTATAACCCCTGCCCCCATGCTTTTTCCTATTTCTGCGGTTTTATCAGCTGATCCGTCATCCACCAAGATGACTTCATCAAAATATTTTGATTTCAAAAGAACCTCCAAAACATTCCCAACACTCGCCTCTTCATTCAGCGCAGGAACAATTGCCACTATTTTCTTAATTGATTTTTTCATTTAAAAAATTTACCAAACCAGAAATTTTTATTCTTTCTTGTTTCATTGTGTCCCTGTCTCTTATTGTTATATCGTCTTTTTCCAGAGTATCAAAATCTATTGTTACGCAAAACGGAGTGCCAATTTCGTCCTGACTGTAATAACGTTTGCCAATATTACCCCTGTCATCAAACGCAACATTGAATTCTTTTTTCAATATATTATAAACTTCTCTGGCCTTTTTTACCAATTCCGGCTTATTTTTCAAAAGTGGAAACACCGCCACTTTATACGGCGCCAATTTTGGTTTTAACTTCAAAACAACTCTATCATCTTCTTCAGTATAGGCATCCAAAAGAACTGCCAAAACCGACCTATCCACCCCAAACGATGGCTCAATTACGTGTGGATAAAATTTTTCTTTGGTTTCCAAATCTTCATACGGAGCCTCATTAAAGTGTTTTTTTAAGTCATAATCTGTGCGATAAGCCAAGCCATAAAGCTCTTTTCTATCAAACGGATAATCAAATTCAAAATCAATTGTTTTTTTTGAATAAAAAGCCCTCTCCAATTCTGCGATGTCATTTTCGTGCACATGTTTTTCGTTTAGTCCCAAATCGTCTGTTATCCAGCTCCACATTTCTTTCCTCCACATTTCAAAAGTTTTCTCCCATTCTTTTTCTCCAATAAAATATTCTATTTCCATTTGCTCAAATTCTCGGGTTCTAAAAATAAAATTTCCGGGAGTAATTTCATTTCTAAAAGCTTTTCCAATTTGCGCTATTCCAAAGGGTAATTTTCTTCTGGTTGTATCCAAAACATTTTTAAAATCAACAAACATTGCCTGCGCGGTCTCGGGCCTAAAATAAACTACACTATCATCGGTTTCAACCGGACCCAAAAAAGTTTTGAGCATCAAGTTAAATTGTTTTGCCGGCATTAACTCGCCCTTGCAGTCCGGGCATTTTTCCTTGCCTTCCAGCAAATCCTCTCTGAACCTATGGTGGCATTTTTTGCATTCAACCAAGGGATCTGAAAAATTTTTGAGGTGCCCCGAAGCTTCCCATACCTTAGAATTCATAATTAAAGCAGCGTCAATTCCCACCATGTCGTCGCGCTGCTGGACGAATTTTTTCCACCAAAGATTTTTAATATTGTTTTTTAATTCAACTCCCAAAGGACCATAATCAAATGAGTTTGCCAATC
>MHPP01000023.1:0-899 GCA_001822095.1 Candidatus Staskawiczbacteria bacterium RIFOXYC1_FULL_38_18 | reverse complement strand
TCCTCCGTATATTTCAGAGCCGGGAAACATAAAACCCCTTCTTTTGCATAAAGATATAACTTTATTCATTAATTCTGCATTATTTTCTTCTTTTTTTGCCATAAAATAAAAGGTTAAGATTTTTTTATCTTAACCTTTTAAGCCCATAAATTCAACTAATTTTTACGGCAAGGGTAAAAAGTTGGCGAATTCCCAGGTACTTTTGTCTGCCTTGCATTCTTTATTTTCCGGAAAAAATATTTTTCTGTTCTTGCACGGAGTCCAGTCTGACGCAGTTGAAATAAAATCTCCCAAATAAGGCTTTGCAATATTTAAAACAAAGTCGTGTGGTAAATCGTCTGGCAAACAAATTCCTTTCTTGGGGTTTTCAATCATATATCTTACTGCAGAAATAATACCGGCAGCCACTTGCAAAGTTGTTGCATTTTGGCCGGGAGCGATTTTCCTTGCCTGCTCAATACTTAAAGATGTTCCTGTCCACCAGGAATTATATTTATGCCCCATTAACAAAGCTCCAAGAATATCTTTTCCGCAGGTTATTTCATCTGTCATTATCCTTAATTTTGGCTGAATTTGATATCTTCTGGCTTTTAATTCAACCAAAGAAGAAAGCGCTTCGTGACAGGGCATATAAGCATAGTGTACTGTTGGCCGGTAAACTGCTTTTTGGCCATTCCAAACCGTAAGCCTGTCCGAAATCCCAAAAGCTTCTCCGTGCCGCACAATCATTCCCTCAATTTCGCCAACTTCAGGAACCCAAGATCTTACCCATGTATTAATTCCCATCCTTGCTAAAAAAATCTGGTTTTTGGGGCCAAAAGGAGCCTTAAAAGCCAAATCCGGTAGTTTTTTTTCATGCGTTCCCCAGCCCATTTCAGAAGGAGCTACCCCCTCTTCAC
>MHPP01000022.1 GCA_001822095.1 Candidatus Staskawiczbacteria bacterium RIFOXYC1_FULL_38_18 | reverse complement strand
CGTCTTTTGGACATGTACGAGATTTGCCTAAAAGGGAATTGGGAATTGATGTTGAAAAGGATTTTGAGGTAAAATATATCGTGCCGACAAAAGCCAAAAAAGTTGTTGCCGAATTAAAAAAAGATTCCGAAAAAGCCGGCAGCACCATTCTGGCTACCGACGAAGACCGCGAAGGAGAAGCAATCGCCTGGCACTTGCAAGAAGCTTTAAAGTTAAAAAACCCGCAAAGAATTGTTTTCCACGAAATTACAAAAACCGCTATTGAAGCCGCTCTGAAAAAACCAAGAAAAATTGATATGCATTTGGTGGACGCCCAACAGGCAAGAAGAATTTTGGACAGGATTGTAGGATACAAATTGTCTCCATTTTTGTGGAAAAAAGTTGCCAAAGGATTGTCAGCCGGTAGGGTGCAATCAGTTGCGCTAAGGCTGGTTGTTGAAAGAGAAGAAGAAATCAAAAAATTTATCGCAACAGAATATTGGAGCGTGGAAGCTTTGCTTAAAAAAAACACAAAAGAATTTTTAACTTATTTAGCAAAAAAAAATGGGAAAGTGATAGATAAACTTGGAATCAAAAACAAACAAGAAGCAGACAAAGTTTTATCGGATTTGAATAGCGCAGATTACATTGTTGAAAACGTTGAAAAAAAAGAAACAAAAAGGCATCCTGCTCCACCGTTTACAACCAGCACATTGCAACAGGCAGCTTCGCAAAGATTTGGCTGGCCGGCAAAAATGACTATGTCCATTGCGCAAAGATTGTATGAAGAAGGAAATATAACTTATCACAGGACAGACTCGTTAAACTTAGCGGAATCGGCGCTGTCTGGAGCCAAAAAATTTATTATTGAATCTATGGGACAAAAATATTGGTCTGGGGCAAAATTTAAAACAAAAGATAATTCGGCTCAGGAGGCTCACGAAGCTATAAGGCCGGCTTACGCCGACAAAATTCCGGAATCATTAAAAGGAATTGACCCGCGGCAATTAAAGCTATACACTTTGATATGGCAAAGATTTATTGCCTGCCAGATGTCTTCTGCTGTTTTTGATTCCGTTTCAGCTGATATTAATGCCAAAAATTATACGTTTAGAGCCACGGGACAAACATTAAAGTTTGACGGGTTTTTAAAAATTTATCCTTCAAAATTTGAGGAGGCAATTTTACCAGACTTGGAAAAAAATGATAATTTAGAGCTCAAAAAACTGGACTCATTGCAACATTTTACAGAACCGCCCGCAAGATATAACGAAGCCAGTCTGATAAAAACTCTTGAAAAATACGGCATTGGAAGGCCTTCAACGTATGCCCCAACTCTGGCAACAATTCAAGACCGGCATTATGTTGAAAAAAACGAACAAAAAAGATTTGTACCCACTGAAATGGGAACTATTGTAAATGATGTTTTGGTAAAAAACTTTCCTGAAGTTGTTGATATTGATTTTACTGCTAAAATGGAGAAAGAGCTGGACGAAGTGGCCGATGGCAAAGACTCGTGGCAAAAAACGTGCAGGGATTTTTACAACCCTTTTTCAAAAAATTTGGCGGAAAAATATAAAGATGTTAAAAAAGAAAATCTTGATATTAAGACAAATAAAGTCTGCCCCAAGTGCGGGTCGCCTCTAATTGAAAAGCTGGGAAGATTTGGGAGATTTTACGCCTGCTCAAAATTTCCCGAATGCAAATATACGGAGTCCGTGGACGAGAAAAAAAATGATTTGGGGATTAAATGCCCCAAGTGCAAAGAGGGAGATGTTGTAGCCAGAAAAACAAAACGTGGAAAATTCTTTTACGGGTGCAATAAATTCCCTAAATGCGACTTTGCTTTGTGGGACAAGCCAATAAACGAATTTTGTGAAAAATGTGGTTCCATTTTAGTTGAAAAAAGCAAAAAGATTAAATGCTCTAACAAAGAGTGTGGTTATACCAGGGAATGAAAAATGAAATAGACAGAATAATAAAAAGAAGCCCAAACCCTGCTTTAATTGAGGGCGCTTTTAATTTTGCAAAAGAGGCATACAAAGATAAAAAAAGGCTTTCGGGTGAAAATTATATTGTTCACGCGTTAAGGGTGGCGTTAATGCTAGAAAAAATGGGTATGGATCCGCCCACCATCGCGTTTGGACTTCTGCACGATGCGCTAGATGACGTACCCGACTCAGCAAGAAAGGTTGAACTGGAAGCGATTGAAAAAAAATTTGGAAAAGAAATACGCGATTTGGTAAGAAAAATTTCGGAACTTGCTAGAATAAGATATTCATTAGCCATTTCCATAAAAGACAAAAAAACATCCACCCGGGAAAAGATTGAAAATCTTCGAAGGATGTTTTTAGCAATTGCCGGAGATTTAAGGGTTGTTTTAGTGGAGCTGATTTCAAGGCTTGACGGGCTGAAACTTTTAAATTATTTACCAAAAGACCAGCAAAAACTGCACGCGCTGGAAACTCTTCAAATTTTTGTGCCGGTGGCAAACAGACTTGGCTTAAGTGAAATAAGAAGAAGTCTTGAAGATATTTCTTTTTCTTATCTCTTTCCGGAAAAGTATAAATTGTTGAAAGAAAAAATAGAAGAAGAATACGAAGAAAGAGAAAAATATTTAAAAAAATTTATTGACTATATTGGCAAAATATTTAAAAAAGAAAGGGTAAAAATTTTAAACATAAATTACCGAACAAAGTCGTACTGGAGCACCTACCGGAAACTTTTGAGGCATGATATGGATTTTGATAAAATACATGACTTGCTGGCTCTAAGAATAATCGCGCAAAATGTTGAAAGCTGTTATAAAATTTTGGGCATATTGCACAAGCACTTTAAGCCCATTTCCGAAGAAATTAATGATTATATTGCAAAGCCCAAAAAAAACGGGTATAGGTCGCTACATACAACTGTTTTTTCAAAAGAAAACAAGGTCACAGAAATACAGATAAGAACAGAAGAAATGCACAAAGAGGCTGAATACGGAATTTGCGCCCATTGGTCGTACAAAGAAAAAATTGATTTAGGCAAAGAGGCAAAAAAATTTGAGTGGATGGCGGGAGCCGAAAATTTTTGGAAAAGCTTTAAAATTAATTTTTTTGAGAATCAAGTATTCACCTTTACGCCGCGTGGCGACATAATTGCCCTGCCCAAAGGGTCCTGCCCCATTGATTTTGCGTATGCCGTGCATTCTGAAATCGGAAACAAGTGTGAATCTGCAAAAATTAACAACAAAATTGTTCAGCTAAACCATATTTTAGAAAATGGCGACATAATTGAAATCACCACAAATAAAAACAGGCGTCCCTCAAAAGACTGGTTGAGGTTTGTTAAAACCTCTTTTGCCAAGTCGCACATAAAAAAGATAACCGAAGAAAAGTCCGGCTTTAATCTTCCTATCCCAGGGTTTATAAAAAGAAAAATAGCCGAAATATCAGAAGCTAGAAAGAAAAAACTGGAGCAAAAGCAGTTATTAGTAACCGAAAGACCAAGGCATATTTTTTTAGCCGGGCAAAAAGGAATGTTAATCCACCTTGCCAAGTGCTGTAATCCAAAACCCGGAGAAAAAGTTAAAGCGTACATTTCAAGACACAGAGCAGCTGTTTTGCACAGAACATCCTGCGAAAATTTCAAAAGAATTTCAGAAAAATTCCCCGAAAAAATAATTGATGCTTCGTGGGAATAGGCTTTGCCCCGTTAGAAATAAATTTCTAACGGGGTTGAAAAATAACAAAAAACATGGCAAAATAAAGAAAATCAGCCACGGTGATGAAATTGGCAAACATAGCGGACTCAAAATCCGCCGCCCTTAAAAGCTTGTGGGTTCAAGTCCCACCCGTGGCACAGTCGCTTGTTAATATAATTAAATTATGGAATATGACAAAAGATAATGCAGAATCAAGCCGTACAGATGAGGAACATTCAGGAACCGAGAGTATAGAGAATGCGATACCAGATCAGAAGATTCCTGACGGAGCAAAAGAAATGGCCGAGGAAGTAACAAGAGAATTTTTTACCGAAAAACAACTGGATGATGAACGAGATAGGATTTTTAAGAAAATTAAGATATTAAAAGAAATCCGAAGCAAAAGTCTTTCCGCAAGACAAAAAATTATCACCTTTTATGACGACGGATCAGCTGCAACAATAAGAGATTGGGAAAGGTATTTGCATGGGATAGAAGCGAGAATAAGGCTCATACATGGACTTCCTGATAGTATTTCTAATGCAAAGGAAATAGAAAAACTGTCGAGGTTAAAAAACTGGGAAGAATAAGGCGTTTCTTCAGGTAATGAAGAGCATTCAATGTAAACTAAAAAACTCCGCTTGTGCGGAGTTTTGATTTACAGCGAGTATTCGTCTAATGGCTCCGGAATAATAATTTTTACTTTATCGCTTTTTATTTCGTCCCTGACTTTTGGCAGATCATTTTTTCTAAAATCCCTGTTTAGATGGGTTAGCGCCAAAGTTTTTACATTATTTCCTTCGGCAAACTTAATTCCTGAAACAACCGAAGAATGACCAATTTTTTCTTGATTATAAAGATATGTTTCCAATATTAATAAATCTAAATTCTTATAAAAGTCTGTTCCCTGGACAGGAGAGCCGTCTCCGCTATATGCCATGATATTTTTGCCGTCATTCACCTTAACTGCCAAATTCTCTCCGGAATGAATGGTTTTATTAAAAGACAACCTTAAATCCTGGAAATCTATATCCTGCCCTTCTTCAACTTCAACTATTTTTATCTCAAATTTAAATTTATCTTTAAACCCAAAATAAGCTAAATCCATTAATTTTTCAAACTGATTCTTAAAACCTTTTTCTGAAATAATCGTTAACGGCCGACTTCTTCCTGTGCCTCCTTCCCACATTCGCATCAACACAGCTGGCACGCCAAAATAATGGTCGGCGTGTTGATGGCTTATATAAATGGCATCTAAAAAGTTTGGATCTTTGTTAAATCTCCATAGCTGTTGAGGGACGCTGTATCCGCAGTCTAAAAGCAATTTAGTTTTGTCTGTAATAATTAAGTGGGAATTGTTTGGCTGGTTTTCATCAAACGCTTCGCCCACTCCCAAAAATAAGATTTTCATATTTTTTAAATAGTTTATTTAAAATAAAAGCAACCGCAGTGCCAATAATAGCCCCTACTAAAATGTCTGATAGCCAGTGGATGCCGACAAAAACCCTTGAAATAACTATTAAAAAGCTGGCGATATAAAAAAACCAGCCTAATTTTTTATTATACAAATAAATTATTGTTGAAAGCGCAAAATAAAAAGTTGCGTGCCCCGACGGAAAAGACGCCTCTTCTGCGCTCTTGCTTATTAAGGGAGAAAAATTTAAAACAACGAAAGGCCTTGGCCTGAACCATAACCAGCGTATTATTTCTGCTAACACAAATCTTGAAAAAACCCCCGCAACCAATGCCCCCAAAACCATTCGCCAGTATTTTCTAAAACTTACGGCCAACAAAACCAGCAGACAGGCAAGCAAAAAATACTCCAAATACTTTGCAAAAAATATGCCAAAATAATCCAACCATTCCCATCTTCTTGCAAATCCGTGCACTAAATTAAATAAATATAAATCTATATACATCTATTTTGGTAGGGGAAACTTTTTGCAAAGCTTTATTACCTCTTTTTTAAGTTCGCCTAAAAATTTTTTGTTTTCGCGGTTTTCAATTGCTTTATTTATCCAGCCAGCAATTAACCTTACCTCCTTTTCTTTCATGCCCCTTGTAGTAATTGCGGGTACGCCAATCCTTACCCCCGAAGGATCCATTGGCTTTCTTGGATCGTCGGGTATCATATTTTTATTTATGGTAATTCCTATCTCATCTAACACCTTTTCAGTTTCTTTTCCTGTAGCTCCTTTGCTTGAAAAAACATCTGCCAAAATCATATGATTATCCGTACCTCCAAACATTAATTTAAACCCGTATTTTTTAAGTTCTTGTTCTAAAACTTTAGCATTTTTAATAATTTGTTTTGCATATGTTTTATATGCCGGCTTTAAGGCCTCTCCAAGTGCTACTGCCAAGGCTGCAATATTATTCATATGAGGACCCCCTTGAAATCCGGGAAAAACAGCCTTATCTATGGCTTGAGCATATTTTTCTTTGCACATTATCATACCTCCCCTTGGCCCCCTTAAAGTTTTGTGGGTTGTTGTTGTAACAATATCAAAGTATGGCACAGGATTTGGTATTGCTTTTCCGGCAATTAAACCTGCTATATGGGCTATGTCAAACATTGTAATGGCCCCAACTTTTTGGGCTATATCTGTAAATTTTTTATAATCTATCTGGCGCGTATATGCTGAAAAACCGGCCAGCATAAGCTTTGGCTTTTCTGAAATAGCCATTTTTTCCAGTTCATCGTAATCAATTAATCCCGAGGCATCTGTTTTATACCTTACAAAGCGATAAATCTTGGCTGACAATGTTACGGGGTGCCCGTGTGTTAAGTGGCCACCATGAGAAAGATCCATGCCCAAAACAGTGTCTCCTGGGCTTAAAACAGCAGAATAAGCAATCATATTGGCGGGCGCTCCCGACAATGGCTGGACATTTGCATGCTCTGCTCCAAACAATTTTTTTGCTCTTTCTATGGCCAAAGACTCAACCACATCTGTATATTTTTGTCCTCCATAATAACGCTTACCGGGCAAACCTTCAGAATATTTGTTTGTAAAAACAGAACCCAGTGCCTCCAAAACAGCTGGCGACACATAATTTTCAGAAGCAATTAACTCCATTCCCTCTTGTTGGCGCTTAAGCTCTCCCTGTAACGCCTTATAAACTTTAATATCCTGTTTTTTTAACTTTGCCATATTATTTTGTAAGATTTATTTAATTTTAGTATATCATCTTACAACTTTTATTCAACAAAACGCAAAACAAAAGGCTCTCGTCAACTTTTCTCAAAGTATCAGAGAGCCATAAACTCACAATCACTAAGTCCCAAGGGGACAAAGCGTCAAGAATCGCGGGAGAGGATCTGGTAGCCCGCACCCCACCTGTGCGGATGCTCAACCGAGCGGGCGTACACGCGCCAGCAGCCACGGCCCGAGTACCAGAGCGCGAGCACGGCCCAGACATTGCCGTCGTTGCCGATGGCGTACATGATGTTGGCGTAGCCGTTGACCAGCAACACGCCATCCTCGCCCTTGCTCTGCTTTTCCATAAGCTCGAACAAATAAGCGAGCGGGGTCGTAGCGCGGGCGCCGAGTTCGGCGAGAATGGGGGCGTCAAGAGACGACCTCTCCAGCCGATGAACGGCGAGGTTGGTAGCTCCGACATTTTCCTCCACCTTGTTCCCGAAGAGCCGGTCGAAATCGGCACTCGTCCAACCAATATTTGCCTTTTTCTTGGCGCTGTCGTTGGCGACGAATCTCTTCATCGCGCTTACCGAAGCCGTGGCGATTTTGTAAAGAATAATCGCCATCTTGACCACGAGGTCGCCCACCAAGAACTTTTCGGCAGCTTCCTCGCCGCCCAACTTGTTGACGATGGCCTCAAACCAATCCATGGACCTGTGACCGTACTTAGACATAGTAGCCATCCTTTCCCGACTGATAGTCGGATTCTTCCCTGTCCGCTGGACAGGTGGCCGCAATGCGGCAGGTAAAACTAAAAATTGCCGAGGTTGGCAGTCATAGCCAAAAAATACTGAATTTATCCGTATCTTTTGGCTACAACTACCTTTCGCAAATATCTTTTCGTAATAAAAAAGAACTATGTTTTATAGTTCTTAGTATGTCACTTTATCTCAACCTTGTCAACGTTTTGCCTGTCAAATCAACTATTTTTGATGGTTTGGATTTTTTTAGGTTTCCGGCGTCAATTATCAAAACATCGCTTTTTCTAAATTGGTTTATTATATCACTAATTTTTGACATTGGTGACTGACCTGAAATATTTACTGAGGTCTGCGCCAACGGTTTATTTATTGTTTTTAGTAAATCATTTAAAAATTTATATTTAGGAATTCTTAAGGCTATTGTGCTTTTTTTATTTTTTTTATTTAATACAAAAGTATATTTGCCGGGCCATTTTTGTTTTATTATTTTTTCCTGTTTTGCATTAATTTCGGCCAGCTCTTTTGTCATTTTTAAATCTTTTACGAAAACAGCCAGCGGTTTTGACCTTGGCCTTTTTTTTATTTTATAAATTTTTCCAACCGCTTTTTTATTTGAGGCATCAGCCAAAAACCCATAAACAGTATCCGTAGGGCAGATTAATATTTTCCCCTTTTTTAAAGCAGCAACTGCTTTACTTAGCGGTTTTTGAGACATTTTTAAAACCTGCATCATTTTTCAAAAAATTTGAAAACTTTTCAACATCTTCCGGTTTGCCAAAATCCATCCAAAAATCATTTATTTTTTTAATTTTAACCTTCCTTTCTTTTGCCAGCAAAGATATTGCATCAGTAATTTCATATTCGCCCCGAGGCGATTTTTCAATTTGAAATACTTTTTCAAGAATTTCCGGAGTAAATTTGTATAAGCTGGTGTTTATTAAATCTCCCACAAATTCCTTTGGTTTCTCAATAATTTTATCCAAAAAGTCCCCTCCATCCTCTATTAACACTCCAAATTTTTCAGGATGGCTGTTTTTTAATCCTGCAACATATGAAAAATTGTCACCAATGTTCATTGATTTTAAATCTTCAACCGTATAAAAATTATCTCCGCACAAGGAAATAAAATTCTCGTTTTTCACTAAATCTTTAACGCATTTTATTGGGCAAGCGGTTCCATATTCCTTTTCCTTTGGCCCCAAAATTTCAAATTGGCTCACAATTTTAATAGACAGCCCCTCTTTGTCCTTCATATATTCTTTTATAAAAGCTTCAATCATATCACCCTTAAACCCCACCACTAAAATAATTTCCGGATAACCAGCCCTGTAAATATTGTCTAATAAATAAGCCAGGAAAGGACGCTTCTCAACATTAATAAGGTGCTTGGATTTGTCGGCCGTAAGGTGAAGCATGCGCGTCCCCTGGCCGGCAGCCGCTATTACAACTTTTTTTATCATATTAGGTAACTATGTTAATTAGTTTATCTGGCACAAAAACTATTTTTTTAATTTTTACGTTATTAACTAAATTATTAATTTTTTCAGATTTTAAAATTAATTTTTCCGCTTCTTTTTGAGAAATGCCCACCCTAACCTCAATTTTGTCCCTTAATTTTCCGTTTATCTGCACTATTAATAATACTCTCTTTTTTTCAATTAACTCTTCATTAAATTTTGGCCATTTTTGCGAACAACACAACCCCTTAATTTTTACGGTTTGCCACAGTTCTTCAGATAAATGCGGGGCAAAAGGGCTCAAAATTTTCAAAAAATCCGAAAGGTCTTTCTTGTTTAACCCGGCTTCCAAAGCGTGCCACCCGTTTACAAATTGCATCAAAGCAGAAATCGAAGTATTAAATTTCATCAGCTCAATGTCTTCTGTAACTTTTTTTATGGTTTTATGCAAGAGTTTTTTTAAATTTTCATCACTTTTTACGGGCGCTATTTTGCTAAAGGATAACTTATATATTTTTTCAATAAATCTTCTCACACCCACAACCCCTTTTGCGTCCCATGGTATTGTTTGGTCAAACGGCCCCACAAACATTTCATAAATCCTTAAAGTATCTGCTCCATATTGCTTTACAACGCTATCTGGGTTTACAACATTTCCCTTTGATTTTGACATTTTAATGCCTCCCTCCCCCAAAATCATGCCATGAGAAGTTCTTTTTTGATAAGGCTCCGGGCCTATTGTTTTTGGAATAGCTTTAATGTCCCACAAAAATTTATAAACAAACCTGGAATATAGCAAGTGCAAAGTTGTATGCTCCATTCCGCCGTTATACCAGTCAACGTTCATCCAATATTTTAAGGCTTTTTCATCAGACAAGCTTCTGTTATTTTTTGGGTCTGTATATCTTAAAAAATACCAATTTGACCCCGCCCAGTTTGGCATTGTGTCGGTTTCCCTTTTTGCCGGGCCTTTGCACTTCGGACATTTTGTATTAACCCATTTAGAAATCACAGATAAAGGAGACTCGCCCGTATTTGTTGGCTTATATTTTTTAACGTTGGGCAGTTCTATCGGCAAATCCCTTTCCGGAACAGGTTGCCATCCCTGCCCGCCGGGCAGGCGGGCGCACTTTTCACAAAAAATCATTGGTATTGGCTCGCCCCAATAATGCTGCCTTGAAAATATCCAATCACGCAATTTATAACTTATTTTATTTTCCGCCAAACCTTTTGCCCTTAACCATAAAGCAATTTTTTGCCTTGCTTCGACTGATTTTAATCCGTCAAATTGCGAGGAGTTATAAAGAGTCCCATCGCCCTCGTAACACTCCTCAAGGTTTTTTGTTTTTTGCGCTAGTGTTTCGTTGTCGGGCTTAATTGACGTACGCAAAGGTATGCCGTATTTTTTTGCCATTTTAAAATCCCTTTTGTCGTGCGCGTCCGCAAAAACCGCCCCTGTGCCATATTGCTCCAAAACAAAGTCAGAAGTCCAAACTGGCATTTCTTCTCCGGTTGCAGGATTTTTGACCGTAATCCCCTTTAACTGCACGCCAGTCACATCTTTGTCCTCATTTGCTCTATCCATATCAGAAACGTTCTTTGCATCCTCTCTGTATTTTAAGATCTCGCCAATGTTTTCAATTTTGTTTTTGTGTTTGTCAATAAAATTGTGCCCCGGCGCCAATATTAAAAAAGTGCCGGAAAATATTGTGTCTATCCTTGTTGTAAAAACCTCAATAAAATCTTCAACTCTTTCAGCTAAAAACTTAACCTGAACCCCAAAAGACTGCCCAATCCATTCTTTTTGTTGTATTTTTATTTTTTCCAAATAATCAACCAAATCCAAATCTTTTATCAACCTGTCGGCATATTGCGTAATTTTTATCACCCACTGCTCTTTTTCCCGTTTTTCAACTGCTGTTCCGCACCTTTCGCATTTTCCGGCAACCACTTCCTCGTTTGCCAAACCAATTTTGCAAGACGGACACCAATTAATATTTATTTTTGCTTTATATGCCAATCCTTCTTTAAAAAGCTGTATAAAAATCCACTGCGTCCATTTATAATACTTCGGGTCTGTTGTATTAATCTCGCGCGACCAATCAAAAGACAACCCCAAACTTTTCATTTGTCGCCTAAAATTATCCGTATTCTTTTTTGTAACTACAGATGGATGCACACCCTTTTTTATGGCATAATTTTCCGTAGGCAAGCCAAAAGCATCCCAACCCATTGGGTATAAAACATTAAATCCCTGCATCCTTTTTTTCCTGGCTATGATGTCAAAGGCAGTAAAACTCCTGCAATGTCCCACGTGAAGTCCGTCTCCCGACGGATAGGGAAATTCTACCAGAAGATAGTATTTTTTTTTCTTAGAGCCTGTTTTAGCGTTAAAAACCCCAGAATTAGCCCATTTCGCCTGCCATTTTTGCTCTATTTTTTTAGGATTATATTTAATCATGTTTATTCATAATAATAGCAAAATTAACCACTCGGGTAAATCTTGACATTTTTTTAGCTTTGCCGTAATCTATAAATAGCTCTTATGAGGTGGCACTCCGCCACTTCAAGACATTTTAACCCAAATAGAGGTGTGTCATGGCTTCAGTCGCCATATTTTTGTTCATTCTGGGCGTTTCCGCCATCGGAATTATCACCGGATTACACGGAGTGTTCGTGTTCTTCACACAAAAACAACAAAACGTCATGGATAGGACAGGACAACTTTTTTTCGGGATTCTTGCAGCGGCTTGTTCCGCGTTGATTATTTTTCTTACACTTACGCAAACTGAATTGCCGAAATAAACAGAAAGACGCTCGCAGTCAAAACCGCCCGACTCGACCCTTTGGGTATAGAGTCCGTGGCGGTCTTTTTTTATGCCCCTACATATTACAATTACGCCCTAACATTGCGATAGCAATTATAAGGCGTTCAGGTCAGCTCAAATCTCTCCTTTAATTCCTTTTCTCCTTCAATATTTTTGACAACCAATAATTTAATATTCTTATCTGATAAACCAAAAAATGACTTTAATAATTTTATTTCGTCCGCACATTCGTAAGGAATAATCCACGCGCTCTTTTGAAATAATTTGAAGCCCAATACAATGAGTTTTCCTCTAAATGCTTCTCTATGTATTTTTCTTTTTTCTGCAATATCAAATAATAACACTCTCCACAATCCGTCCCACTTTTTTGGCTTTTTAACTTTTAAATCATTAATCTGCATCCAGCCAGCCTTCTTTTTTCCTTTTTCTGTTAACGAAATATAAATTTGATTATTCTCTTTATAAAAATCAATAAGCCCCTGATGTTTTAATTTATAAAAGGTATCATAAACATTTTTATTAGGATATTTTTTTAATTTTTTAAAACCCTTAATTAAATTTTGTATAAAAAATGGCGACGTTGCGACAATAGTTAGTATTCCACCAATAATTAGAACGCCCAAAACATCTTTAGCTATTTCTGATTTCGGCTGCCTAAAATAATATTTGTATTTACTCATCATAGTATTATAGCATAATCAAATACTCTATACCATTGCGATAGCATAGATATGGCGTATCTATATTTAGGCTTGATTTTGTAACTATATTCTGAATAATTTTTGGGCGTTTGGAGCAGTTGCAGAGGCAACC
>MHPP01000021.1 GCA_001822095.1 Candidatus Staskawiczbacteria bacterium RIFOXYC1_FULL_38_18 | reverse complement strand
TAAAAGAATAAAGGTAAAAATTATATCTATTATATAATTGCTAAAAAAGCGTTTTTAGCATATAATATTATTTAGTAAAGGGCCTGTGGTATAGTGGCAGCACGCCTCGTTTGCAACGAGGAGATGGGAGTTCGATTCTCCCCAGGTCCACTGCTTTGCCAAGGCTTCGCAGTGCAGGCACCTTTTGGAAATAGTAACGAAAGGAAAAAGTTGAAGGTCATTATTTGCGATAGAAGCAGTGTCCTTCGAAGCTCTACGAAGTAAGAGCGTAGTAGGGCGACAAATATGTTTTACGTTTATATAATTCAAAGCCAAAAAGACAAAAGTTATTATACTGGTTGTACGGAAGATTTAAAAAACAGGCTTAAAGAACACAACGCGGGCAAGGCAAAATTTACTTCCTCAAAAATGGATTATGTTCTTGCCTGGTACTGTGCATTTAACGACAAAAAGAAGGCTTTAAACTTTGAAAAATACTTAAAACAAGGTTCTGGGTTTGCATTCGCCAGAAAAAGATTGGTATGTTGATCGGCTAATGTAATATACTTACTTTAACTTTAATAATATGAATATGCTCCAAAAACTTGATAATTATTTTGGGATAACTCGTCTTGGTTCTACATTTAGAATTGAGCTATTTGCGGGTTTATCAACCTTTTTGTCCTTGTCATATATTTTTGTTGTCAATCCGGCAATCCTTTCAGCCGCAGGCATTAGTACGAGCGTTGCTTTCTTCGCTACGATTTTTGGTTCCGTAGTTGCCACATTATTGATGGGATTATGGGCTCGTTTGCCCTTTGCTCTTGCTCCCGGATTGGAAATGAACGCATATATCGCATATGTTGTTGTCGGCGTTTTAGGTTTTACTTGGCAAGGAGCTTTGGGAGCTGTTTTTTGGGTGGGTGTCTTGACGGTAGTTTTAGGTTATACGTCATTAAGAAAGAATATTATAAAAGCGATTCCTGATAAATTAAAGTCTGGATTGGCGGCTTCAGTTGGAGTGTTCTTAATGTTAATTGCCTTGAAGGTAAGTGGTCTCCTTGCCTACGAAGGCATACAAGTCAGAGGTATTGGATTGCTCACTTCTAACGAAGCATATATTTTCTACGCTGGACTTGTTTTGGTTTTAATTTTTCGTTATTTCAAAATAAGAGGTGCTGTCCTATTCAGTATTATCGGGGCGGCAATTATTGCTCACTTACTTGGCGTTGGACAACCAATTGAACCAATCAAACTATCAAAAGAAATGTTTGCTGGAACTTTTGCGTTTGATTTGTGGGTAATTTTCAATCCAAAAATTTGGTCAGTAATTCTAATATTGTTTATTCTTGATTTCTACGGACCTATTGCAAAATTTATCGGCCTTACAAGAAATACCCCTCTTGTCGATAAAGAAGGAAATTTGCCACGAATGAAAGAAGGTTTGGTTGTTGATGGTCTTGGTACTGTGATAGGTGCGGCAACCGGAACATCAAATTTGATAACCTATGTTGAAAGTGCGGTTGGTATTGGAGAGGGTGGCAGGACAGGCTTGGTTGCAGTAGTAGTTGGAATTTTGATGTCATTGTTTTTGTTTCTCGTACCGCTCATTAATCTTATTCCGGTTGCCGCTACCACTGGCGCACTCTTTTTTGTAGGATTAACTATTTTCCCAAACAGAAGGGAGCTTAAATTTTATAGTTGGACAGATATTTTTGCGGTGACAATAATGGTATTAGTAACCTTTTGGACATTCGGACTAGATAAAGCAATGTTTGCCGGATTTGCATCATTTGTCATCTTGTTTATTCTTCGTGGTAAATGGAGAGAACTTAATCCATATCTTATTGGATCAACAATTATACTTTTTTTAAGCATATTGCTTTCATAAAGTAGGTGGCGTATTTCGCAAAGCGAAATACAAAATTCGGTGGCGGCAGAAAAGCGGGATTTTCCTGAAAATGAGTTCTAACTTTTTCTAAAATTGACCACATTCATAATTTTGGCCTAAATTTTTAGGTCAAAATTTGAAAATGGCGTGGGGAGAATCCCCCCGAATTGCGAGCTCGCTCCGACGAGCGAGGCAATGCCTTCTGGAAACTCCTCCCCGGGTCCACCAAATAAATAGTATGAAATATTCCGGTATAATTTTTGATTTTAACGGAGTAATTCTATGGGATAGTGAGTGGCATGATGAAGCATGGAGAAAAACTTCTAAGGAATTAATTGGAAGAGAATTTTCCGATGAAGAGATGCATAATCTAGTTCATGGCAGAACAAATAAAGATATATTTACTTTTTTACTTAAACGTGAAATTGCAGGAGAGGAATTAGAAATGTTAACTCAGAAAAAAGAAACTAATTATAGAAGCATCGCGATAAGCAAGCCTAATTTTAAGCTTTCTCCTGGCACTGTTGAATTATTCGATTTTTTAAAGGCAAACAGAATAATTTTTACCATTGCCACTTCCTCAGAAAAAACTAATGTAGATTTTTTCTTTAAAAATCTTCCGCTTGAAAATTGGTTTGATATAAATAAAATTGTATATGATAACGGTAAGTTACCGGGTAAACCAGCCCCAGATATTTATTTAAAAGCTGCAGAAATAATTAAATTACCTCCGGGAATGTGCATTGTTGTAGAAGATGCTGTATCTGGCATAAGATTAGCTCATAATGCCGGAATTGGTAAGATTATAGCATTGGGTTCTGAAGGAAAAAATAAAAAATTTGAACAGGTAAACGATTTTATAAATCGAATTATCACTAGATTGGATCAGATAACTATTGTAGATTTCGAAAATTAGCTTTGTGTCATCATATAAAGTAGCGTTAACAAAAAAATTTATGCCAAAAATATTAGAAGGATTTAAAAACTTTATTCTAAGAGGAAATGCGGTTGATTTGGCTGTTGGCGTAGTTATCGGAGCTTCCTTTGGAACGGTTGTAAACGCACTTGTAAAAGGCCTGCTTACTCCGTTTATTGGCGCTATTGCAAAAGTGCCAGATTTTTCCGGGCTTACCTTTACATTAAACGGAAGCAAATTTATGTATGGAGAGCTGATTAATGCTTTAATATCTTTTTTGCTGGTTGCTGCCTCAATATATTTTTTTGTTGTTTTACCAATGAATACTTTTATGGAGAAAGTAAGTAGAAAAAAAGACCAGAAACCAACCCACAAAAAATGCCCTGAATGCCTAAGCGAAATTCCAGCAGACGCAAAACGCTGCGCCCATTGCGCCCAAATTATTGTAGATTAAAACTTTAGGTACATTTAAAATAAAAAGGAGGCTTAAATATGGTCGCCTTCACTCAGATTGGCTTTGACGAATTTGTTGTCATTAGATTAAAGCGGGATAAGGCATATCATTCTCGGGTAAACAGTTTTTTAGAAAAGTAAGGAACTGTTCTCTTGGCCCGGCCAGTAAAGAGCTCTTGCCGAATTCCGGAAAAATGCTGGATAATAATGGCAAAAAAAGCCGGGATCCAATAATTGGAATGATAGGCAAAAATACGGAGTTTTTGCTTATGTTTACAAGTGAAAAAAAAGCAGAATTATTTTTGCAAAATATCGGCAAAAAACCTAAATATCACATAGTTGCCTGCCTTTTGTGGCGGGAAATTGTGCGAAAGTATAAGGTTTTTTATAAGTGCGCGGCGATATATGACTCTGGAAAAGGAAGTTCATTCCCAATTGTTCCATTGTCCTAGTCGGCTTTTGTTGGCCGAAAGCCCAGAGCATACAAAGTATGCTCTTTTCTTTTGCATAAAATGTGTTAAAATCACAAAATATGAGTTTATCTATTGGTCAACTCAAGAAGTAACACAACATTTATTTCCATTCGCAATCGGGAAAGTAATCCCATTTGAGTTTAATATAAGAATACCTATCCCGCAAAAACTCTTTGGCAATCCGTGAGGCGTGAAGTAGCAGAACTATAACAAAACATCTAAAATGAATGCTTTTTAGTTTATGCTCGTTTTTTCAGCGATTTTTTGGTAGAATTAAATAATTATGAAAAATAATTGGTACTCAATTTCGTTAGAAAAAGTTTTTACTGAAACAAAAGGCACAAAAAATGGTCTCACCAGTCCAGAGGTGGCAGAGAGGCTTGAAAAGTTTGGGGGAAATGTTCTTCCACAAGAAAAACCGTATTCCAAAATACGGCTGTTTTTGAGTCAGTTCAATAGTCCGCTGATGTATATTTTACTTGCGACTGTTGTTATTTCTTCCGTATTAAAGCACTACTCAGACGCCATCTTCATTATTGTTGTGTTGCTTATCAACACCACAGTTGGATTTTATCAAGAAAATAAAGCTAATCAGTCGCTTCTTGCTCTTAAAAAAATGGTGAAAGTCAGGACGAAAGTTTTACGGGATGGATATGAAAAAGAAATAGACAGTGAAGAATTAGTTGTTGGCGATGTAGTGTTTTTGAAATCAGGCGATAAGGTGCCAGCAGATGGACGCATTATTGAATCAAAAGGATTAAAAATAAACGAGGCGAGCCTTACGGGAGAATCGCAAGCGGTTGAAAAAGATGCAGAAAGAACGAATATGGTTTTTATGGGAACGATTGTAGAAGAAGGGCGAGCGACAATAATAGTCGTTGCTAATGGCATTAATACGCAAATCGGAGAAGTCGTATCGCTTCTTAAAGAAACAAAAGAACGCAAAACTCCGCTTCAGAAAAAAATCGCAATTCTCTCAAATTGGGTTGGTGTTTTTATTCTGTCTCTTATCGTAGTTATTATTGTTGAGGGATACTTTACCGGAAAGAATTTTATAGATGTTTTTATAGCCTCGCTTGCCCTTGCAGTTTCAGCGATACCCGCCGGGTTGCTTCCAGCCATTACTGTTATATTAGCCTTAGGAATGGGGCGTATTTTCAAACAAAAAGGATTGGTAAGAAAGCTTATTGCCGCAGAAACACTAGGAAGCGTTACGGTTATCTGCACAGATAAAACAGGAACTCTTACCGAAGGAAAAATGCAAGTAAGCCATATTTTGACAAGCACAAAAGAACTGATGGGAGATAGCATTAACGGACTTGCCAAAGGTGAAAATGTTAATGGTATTGAGTCGCACATTTCAGCGTTAAAAATTGCCACTTTGGTAAACGATGCATTTGTGGAAAATCCGGAGGCGGAATTGCAAGAATGGGTAGTTAGGGGCAGACCAACCGATAAAGCATTGCTGTTAGCAGGAATGCAGTCGGGCTTAAACAAGCAAGGGCTTGAAAAACAATATCCCGTGCTAGATAGAGTTAGCTTTGAGTCAGATTACAGGTTTGCCACCACATTCCACAAAAAAGATGAAAGACATAATATACTTTATGTTCTTGGAGCTCCCGAAGAAATTATCAGCCGTTCCGTTAGTTTGGATGTTGATAGCAAAAAAGGGAAATTAGACACAGTTCAGGCTAACGAATTGATAAAAAAATTGGAAGAACTCACGCAGAAAGGTTTGCGAGTTGTTGCCTGCGCCCATAGAGATTATGATGCTAAAACAAAATACCAAAATCTTACAGAATTAGTAAATGGACTTTCGCTTGTCGGTTTTATCGCTCTTAAAGATCCGCTTCGTCAAGACGCAAAGGAGTCAATCGCAATTACCAAGAAAGCTGGCATTCGCACAGTCATTGTTACTGGCGACCATAAGTTCACAGCTAAAGCCATTGCTGAAGAAATTGGTCTTGAAGCAAAAGACGAAAATATAATGGAAGGTAAAGAATTGGAAACAATAAGCGATGACGAGTTAAAGGAAAAATCAGAGACTATTATCATTTACGCCCGTGTGTCTCCACGTCATAAACTGCGTATCGTTGACGCACTGCAAGCCAATGGAGAAGTGGTAGCAATGCTTGGAGATGGCGTTAATGATGCCCCAGCTCTTAAGTCTGCTGATATTGGAGTTGCTGTTGGTTCTGGCACTGATGTGGCAAAAGAGGTGGCTGATTTAGTTTTACTGGATGACAATTTCAAAACGATATTGAAAGCCATTGAGCAGGGCAGAGTGATTTTTCAAAACATTCGCAAGGTGTTTGTTTATCTTGTAGTAAACGATTTTTCAGAACTATTTTTATTCTTGGTAAGTATGGCAATGGGATTTCCGCTTCCATTATTGCCTGCACAGATTCTTTGGATAAACCTTGTTGAAAGTGGGTTTCCAGACATTGCTCTTACCACCGAGCAAGAGACCAAAGGACTGATGGATGAAAAACCAAGAAATCATAAAGAACCGATATTAAACAAACCGATGAGACAATGGATGACCGCCATTTTCTTTATTACTGGAATAGATGCGTTCTTATTTTTTATTTTTTTCTGGAAGTTTACTGGCAACCTTGATAGAACAAGAACGATGGTTTTCGTATTTTTGTGCGTTGCCTCTCTTATCCTCGCTTTCTCGGTTCGCTCGTTTCAAAGAACTATCTTCAGAAAAGACATATTTTCCAACCGCTATCTGGTTGGCGGCGTCGCCCTTGGGTTTGTTTTACTTTTGTTAAGTGTTTATCTTCCGCCACTGCAAAAACTTTTATCCACCCAACCGTTAAGCATAATTGAATGGCTGATTATCTTTGGCGCCGGTCTTATAGAAATTTCTTTAATTGAGTTTTTCAAGAATAAATTTTTTAATAATATTAAAATCGTAAAAATTATAAAATGAAAATTCTTTTTATCAGCCCCAATGCGCCAGGATTAAGCGTTGGCGGAATTGAAAGGCACGTTAAAAATCTGGTAGATTATTGTTGCCAAAATAACAAAGAGGCCGTTTTTTTATTGCCGTCATTCAAACAGGAGAGTCGTGAAAAAATTGGAAACGTAACAATAATAAAAAAAGATTTTTTAAACCTAAGTTATAAAAAGTTTTTTGATAAAAAAGAAATACCAGCCAAGGAGCTTAAAATAAAATCAAGACAATTTTTTGATTTCGTCAAAAATCTTATAAAGGAGGAAAACGTTAAGGTTGTTAGCGCTCAAAATTTTCATTTAAGCCTTCCGCCGGTATACAATATGATGATCCATATGATTTGTTTTCTTGAAAATGTGCCTATGGTCATCCGAATGCATTCTTTTATTAAATCAGAAATGCAAAAATCATTAGTAAATGACCTATCTTGGGAAAGGATATTGTGTGTTAGCAAAAGCGTGACGGGTGATTGTTACCTAAAAGGAATTGGCATAGACAGGTTGCATACTCAATATTTGGGAGTAAACAGAAAAGATTTCCGCCCTTTTTTGAACAAAACATGGCTTAAAAAAAAATTAGGTATCTCAGAAAATTCAAAAGTAATATTGCACGCTTCCCGAATAATCAGCGGCAGAAGGGATATATTAAAAGAAAAAGGCATCACCACGCTTCTTGAAGCTTTTTCGCAAATTGTAAATAAGGATCCCCTTTATCGTCTTGTTTTAGCCGTGGCATCTCCGCCAAGGCATCTTAAGGCAGAATTTCATTACGCATTGGACAAAATAAAAGGGTATATGCAGTTGCATAATATAGGGCAAAAAGTATTTTTAAAAGAATTCTCTCTTGAAGAAATGCCACTGGTTTACAATGGGGCAAGTCTATTTGTTTTGGTATCTGAAAACGAAACATTCGGGCAAGTATATATTGAGGCAATGGCCTGCGGAGTTCCTGTGGTGGGCACTAATGTGGGAGGCGTTCCAGAAATAATCACAGATGGATATAATGGTTTTTTATTGGCGCCCGGCAACCCAAGCAATTTAGCTCAGAAAATAGAAGAGATATTTAATAATGAACAGCTAAAAGCAAGCTTTATTGAAAATGGGTTTAAAATAATAAGAAGGAAATTTTCCTCTGACAGGCAGATATCAAATATGTTTAATTATTTGGAAAGAATAGGTTATATTGAAAAATTATCCTAGCTTAACGGCTCATCACTTTTTAGTGATGAGCCGTTGGCTGATTGGTAAAAATGTGTTAGATTATTATAATGCCAAGTTCAAAACTAGCGATAGGAATTGTGGGGTTGCCGAATGTGGGGAAATCCACACTTTTTAAAACATTAACAAAAAAGGAGATATTAATTGCTAATTATCCTTTTGCTACAATTGACCCAAATGTTGGGGTGGTTTTGGTTCCCGACGAAAGGGTGGACAAATTAGCTGAATTGTCAAAGTCAAAAAAGAAAATTTATGCAACGGTTGACTTTGTTGATATTGCCGGATTGGTAAAAGGGGCCAGCACCGGTGAAGGTTTGGGAAACAAATTTTTGGCAAATATAAGGGAAGTGGACACAGTTTTATATGTCTTGCGCGCGTTTAAAAAAAGTGACATTGTAAACACTCAAAACGAAGTAAACCCCCTAAAAGAAAAAGAAATTTTGGATGTCGAGCTTATTTTAAAAGATTTGGAGACTGTAAATAAAAGAATAGACGGATTGTCCGGTGATTTCCGGCAGAATAAAAAAGAGGCAGTAAAAGAAATGGCTGTTCTGAAAAAAGCTAAAGATTTTTTATCGCAAGAGAAAATTTTGATTGACCAAACCTGGGCAGCCGACGAAACGGAAATCTTGAAAAACTTTCAACTTTTAACTTTTAAACCTCGCTTATATTTGTTAAACGGAAAAGATGAAGATGTTGGTGATGAGATAAAAAATACCCTAAAAAATTATTTAATTGTGGACGTAATTTCAGAATACGAAAGCGAGGGGTTGTCGCAATCAGAAAGAGTTGAGCTCGGTTTGCCGGAATTATCAGAAACAGATATTTTAGTTAAAAAATCCTACGAGCTTTTAAATTTGATTACTTTTTTGACCACGGGGGAAGATGAGACAAGAGCCTGGACAATAAAAAAAGGCGACACTGCTCCAATTGCCGGCGCTGCAATACACACAGATTTTTTAAACAAATTTGTAAAAGCCGAAGTTGTTTTTTGGAAAGACCTGCTTGAAACCCAAGGATATCCAAACGCCAGAGCCACCGGAAAACTACGAACAGAAGGCAAAGAATACGTTGTAAAAGACGGCGACGTAATAGAGTTTAAACACGGTTAATTTTAAAAAATTTGTAAAATAAGAGGCCGCACTATTGGTATTAGTACGGCCCTGGGAGTGATCAACTACTTCTTGTCGATGGTCTCGAGCCATCCGCCCCGATGTCCATCGGTGCGGAACCAGCATTTGATGTAAAGTATCGTTGTCAAGTTTATTACAGCCCTAATTATTGACTGCGTTGGTTATCATATGATAACCTGAAATATATGGAGAAAAATTTGAAGGATATTTTAGTGGAGAAAAGTGAATTCTTGTCGGTGGTCCAATTGGCGAAAATTTTAAAGATAAGCCGGGTGGCTGTATTGAAAAGAATAAACAGGGGAGTAATAAAAGCCGTGAAGGTTGGCAGAAGTTTTGTTATTAAAAAATCAGATATAAAAAATTTATTGAATAAGTAATAAGGTTAGGTTATCAATTGATAACCTGAAGAATTTTATACAAATGGATTTTGAGATAAAAAATGTAAAAGAAAGCATTGTGAGCGTGGCGAGGAGCCTTGGGTATGTTATTATAGATACAAAAGGGAATGAATATAATTTAGTTAGGAAGTTGGATATTAATAATTATCCGAGGTTTCATATTTATTTAAAACAAAACGGCACGGATTTTAATTTTAGTTTGCATTTAGACCAAAAAAAGTCTTCATATGAAGGTTCGCACGCCCATTCGGGCGAATACTTCGGCCCGGTGGTGGAAACCGAAGCCGACAAAATAAAACAGATATTAGTTGGTAACAATAAATGATGAAAATAGCGGTTTTTTGCCTCGAGGCAAAAAACCGCTAAAATTAAAGATTTTGAAATAAAGCAAAAAAAAGGAGCGTTGTGGTTAAACGCTCCATGTGTGCGATTGCCGAAGCAATTGAACTAAAGTTTCGCTAATCGGAGAATTCGCCGGTCCTTTCGATCCACCCCTGCCCAGTCGTGGGGTTATAAGATCCACGAACCAACTCGCAACCGCAGTCGATGAGTCCGGTAAGGGTCCATTCGTCATTGGAGTTGCCACTCACGCGCTCGACGCCGTTGATGCCCGCGCCCGTCGGTTGACCGTCAATGACGAAGCTGACAAGGTGGCGATTGCGTTCGAACACTGCTACACTGAAATCGTACTTGTCCGGTCCAGAGGTAATAATTGAACGTTGAGTCATAACACTAACCTTTCGCAAAAAAGAACCGCGGATTGTTTCTAGACGATATTATATCATATCATAATAGTAATTCTATGTCAATAGTAAAGGTGCTATACGAAGATAATCATATAATTGCGGTTTAATGGATTTTTTATAGACTTTATCGTATTATTTTGATAGAATAGAAATATGACAAGAGAATTTACAGGATTATTTAAAAAAATGGGGAAGTGGTATTTGGGCTGGATTGAAGAAATTCCGGGCGTAAATACACAAGGAAAAACCTTGCAGGAAGCAAAAGAAAACCTTAAAGAGGCCTTGTTTTTGGTTTTGGAATCAAACAGGATTTTAACCAAAAAAGATTTAGATAACGGGAAAACGATAAGAAAAAATATTTCTGTTTCTCTATGAAACGGACAGATTTAATAAAGCATCTTCTGAAGAATAAGTGCGTGTTCGTGAGAGAAGGCGCTCGCCATAGCGTCTTTTTTAATCCTCAGATAAAAAGAATATCTACCGTGCCAAGACATAACGAAATACATAATTTTTTAGCAAAAAAGATTTGTCGGGATTTAGGAATAGAGCCACCGGAATAACACGTAAAAAAAGGGAGCGTTGTGGTTAAACAAACGCTCCATACATCCGGTTGCCGAAGCAGTTTTGCAGCAGACTGCTGCTATTCGAGCAATCGCACTTGAGGGCGAATATCGCTCTCAAATTGCCTTAATTTCGAGGCGAGACCTCTCGCAATGTCTCTGTTCTCTTGGCGGTTCCAGTCCGCCATGGCCAACTTGACGTCGATTTCCGCCAATGTTTGTCCTAGTGAATGTCGGGCGACTTCAAGCTCTTCACTCGACGAAAATCCCATTGAAGGCACTCCTTCCTTAAGATTTATTGGGGCGAATTACTATTTATTATAATAGACTTATTATATTTATATGTCAAGCATAAAAGTCTTATACGAAGATAATCATATAATTGCGGTGGTAAAGCCAGCCGGGGTTTTGACGCAGGGCGATGGCTCGGGTAAAAAAAGTTTATTTGATATGGTAAAGGATTATCTAAAAGAGAAATACAAAAAGCCTGGGAACGTATTCCTTGGGCTAGTGCATAGGTTGGATAAGCCGGTGCAGGGGATTGTTTTGTTTGGGAAAACATCTAAGGGGGCTTCGCGGTTGTCTGAACAATTTAGAAATCATACAATACAAAAAACCTATCACGCAATTGTTGTGGGTAAGCCAAAAGAAAGTAGGGGAGAGATAAAAGAAAAAGTCAGTAAAATATCTTTTTTTGCCGAAGGTTTTACAAATAAGACAGATGAAGAACTTTTGGAAGCAGTTAAAAAGGCCACAAAAACGCGAACAGCCGAATTAAGCTGGGAATTAGTTAAAAGTAACGACAAATATTCTCTTTTGAAAATTTTGCCTAAAACGGGTAGATTTCATCAAATTAGGGTGCAATTGGCAAACATGGGTTGTCCTATTTTGGGCGACGCTAAGTACGGTCACTCCCGTGCGTCGGAGCACAGGAGTGGGTGGCATGATTCTAATAGTATCGCGCTGGCGGCCACAGCAATTTCTTTTAAGCTCGCTACGGAGGATGAAATAATAAATCTGGAAATTTCGCTTCCGCGGGAGTGGAATAATTATATAAAATAATACATAAGGGTCTGGCAGTTATCCACAGGGTAAGCACTTGATTTACTTTCTTGTTAGATGGATAATTAATGAATTATTAATAAAGGTCGAACTAGATCTTTAGGTTTAATTAAAAAATAAATATTAATTAAAAAATAAATACATGACATTTTCAGATTGGTCATTATTGATCATCCAGCCATTTTTGCAACAGCTCATCAGCTTTATTGCAAATTTGGTGTTAGCAATAGTTGTTTTTATAATCGGGTACTTGATTTCTGTTGGAATTGGAAAATTAATAACAGAAATATTGAAATCAATAAGATTCAACAAGCTGTTTGAAAAAGAGGGTTGGAGAAAGGCCCTGCAAAGAGCAAATGTTGAGGTTAATCCCTCGGAATTTATTGGCGCAATTTTCAAATGGGTCTTTGTTATTGTTTCCTTATTGATAGCAGTTGACGCCTTGGGACTGTCCTCATTTGCCGGATTTTTAACTCAGGTTTTAGATTATGTGCCAAATGTAATAGTTGCAGTATTAGTTTTTGTTGTAGCAATTATTATCTCTGATGTTGTTGAAAAAATTGTCAGGGTTTCGGTGGAAAGGCTAAGAGTTGGTTCGGGATATATTGCAGCCTCAATTGTGAAATGGGCAATTTGGGTTTTCACATTCTTTTTGATTTTGGACCAATTGCTGCCCGCATCTCTATTGATTAAAACCCTGTATACTGCAATTGTTTATGGCGCGGTTGGCGCATTGGCATTGGGCGTGGGATTGGCCATCGGACATGGCGGAAAAGAAACAGCAGCGAAAGTGATTGGAGATATGTACAGAAAAATGGAAGAGAGATAAAATTTTGACACTTGACCGCTCCAAATAAGGAGCATGAAAAGTAAATGCAAAAAGACGCGTACGTACCGCGCCTTTTTGTTTATTTACAAAATTATCAAAAAATGATAATATAAAATTGATTTACAATAGTCCTTTATTATGGAGAATATGTCATGCAAATTTTACGTGTGATTCTAACTTGCGGGGATTTTCGGTTTACTAAGGATTTTAAGGTTTCGTTTTCTACGCCAACTCAAGGTTTGCGTATTAATACGCGAATGACAGAGACCGGCGGTTATGTTTCATCAACCGTTAGGCAGACAGAGGTCTACATTGACGACGACATCGTCAAGGTTTGGTGTGATGCAGACTTAAGGGCTCTCTGCCAACTGGCGAGAAATAATATGGGGTGGACAATAAACAACCCACAGAATTTTTCATCAGACCCCTCGGTAATGAAAATGTACAGAAAGCTTGACTCCGAGTAAAATGGAGCACAATATTTCCTTGGCATGTTTACCAACACGGAGCGGTTCGCCGCTCTTTTTTTTCCCGTCCAAAAATTGTCGACCGTCAAAAAATAGACGGAGGTCTTTTCTCTAATTCGCGCGAATTAGCCTATTCTTATGTTCTTGAGAATATTGGAATAAGCTCAGGTTATCACATGTTCGGCGAATGGCGGATTTTTTTGTATAAATTTAAGAGGGCCGACCTGCCTCGCCAGCAAGGCGAGTGCGTTGACCCCTTTGGGCTCTTGACACGGATAAATAAATAGAATAAGATGTAATTACATGAAGAATAATTTACTAAATACAAAAACACAAAGCGGATAATGTTGCT
>MHPP01000020.1 GCA_001822095.1 Candidatus Staskawiczbacteria bacterium RIFOXYC1_FULL_38_18 | reverse complement strand
CAACTTTTTGTGGCTGACACCAACAATAACCGCATAATAGTATTTGATGTTTCAACAATAAACAACGGAGAGGGCGCTGTTAATGTTTTGGGAAAAGACAATCGCGCTGTATTTTTTGGGGCACCTGGGGCAGGCAACAGGGAAAACGTTGTTAATATTGTTTACGGCCAGGAAAAAAAATCTTCACGGGCCAAGATTGTGTTGTGGGCAATTATTTTTGTAACAGCCACAATTGCCGCAAATGTTTATTTTAAAAAAAGGAAAAAAGTGGTATAATAGCGTAACAGCCAAGCTTCAATGAAAAATTTTTTAAGGCTAAAATCAGAAATATTCGGATTAGACATAGGCGACTTTTCCCTTAAAATAGTTAAATTAAAAGAAAGAAAGGGGAAATTTGTTTTGGCATCCTTTAATGAGGCCGAAATAACGCCCGGAATAATTGAGGGCGGAGTAATTAAAAACGAGGCCGCCTTGGCTGATATCATTAAGAAGGCCTGCGTTGCAGTCAAAGGGGAAAAACTCAATACAAAATATGTTGTTGCCTCCTTGCCCGAAGAAAAGTCATTTTTGCAGGTTATACAAATGCCCGAGATGAATGAAAAAGAACTAAAATCAGCCGCGCTTTTTGAGGTGGAAAATTATATTCCCTTGCCCCTAGGAGACATTTATGTTGATTTTCAAAAAATTTCTTTAAACGAGAAAACCGGGCGCACAGACGTGTTAATTGTTGCCATGCCAAAACCAATTGTTGATTCTTATGTTTCCTGCATTAAAAAAGCAGGCTTAACGCCCTTTATTATGGAGCCAGAATCGCAGGCAACAGCAAGGGCTGTTGTAAACGACGGAGTTACCGCCCAGCCGCTAGCCATAGTTGGCTTTGGCGGAGACAACGCTAATTTTATTATTTATTTTGGCAACTCCATACGTTTTACCTGCTCTATTCCTGTTTCCTCAAGGCAAATAACAGATGCGCCAGTTTTAGACAACCTGGCTCTGCAAATAAAAAAATACATGGATTTTTATTCTGAACACTTTTTTCACGACAGCCCTGCTACTGATGGAAAAATTGGAAAAGTTATTATCGCCGGAGGAGGGGCCGGCCTAAACGCGCTTTCGGATTTCCTTTCCAAAAAATTAAGCATTCCGGTGGAAACGGCAAACGCGTTAAAGAACGTCTTGGCCGACGACAAAACAAGCCATGGGGCGGAAATTTTAAAAAATTCACTGCCCTTTGCAACAGCCATCGGATTGGCCGAGAGGGGAGCGGTTGAAGGTAAAAAATATCCGCATATATGATTAATCTTTTGCCGCCAGAAAAAAAAGAAGAATTATTTCTGGAACAAATTAAAAAAATAGTTTTGGTTTTAGGCGGTACGGCCGTAGCCTCCCTGGTTTGCTTTGCCCTGATTTTGCTGGCAATAAAATTTTTCATTTTAAAGGAAATAATATCCCAAAAATCAATTTATTCCGGAATTATGCCTCCCGGCCTTTCTGCGGTAAAAGGAATTGCGCAGAAATACAACGCCATGCTTCCAGGCATAAAAATCTTTTATAGCCAGAACGGGGATTTTAGTAATGTTTTGTCAAATATTTCAGGATTTAAGGCTTCCCCTGGCATATCTTTTCTAGAAATTTCCCTTGCCAAAGGAGACGGCAAAAATATCAAAGCAGTAATTTTAGGAAAAAGCAACAAAAGAGATGATATGATTGCTTTCAAGGACATTATAGAAAACGACCCAAAAATAAAAAACAGCCAATTTTCCCCAGATAGCTGGATAAAGGAAACTAACGCTAATTTTAGCCTAACTTTTGAATTCTTAAATGAAAATATCGGCGCAAAATAAAATTTATTTGATATCCGCAGTTTTTACCCTTGTTATCCTTGCCATAGCAATGTTTTTGATTTGGCCGGTTTTTAAAAACATTGAAGGGGGCGTAAAAGAGCTTTCTCTGTTAAAGAATGACATAGTTTTTTCGCGGGAAGAGATTGCGGGTCTGCAAAGCTTTCAAAATAAATATGAAGCGTATAAGCCAAATTTGGAAAAGCTTGACGGGATGTTTGTTGACCCAAATTCCCCAATTGAATTTATAAAATTTGTGGAAAAGAAGTCTCTTGACGCAGGAGTTGTTCCGGAAATAAATATGTCGCAAGGGCTGCAGGCTCAGGGCGAAGGCCTGGCTTTTATGATTTTTCGAATTAATTTTAAGGGAAGCTTGCAAAAAATATTGGAGATATCGGAAAAAATGGAAGCGGGGCCATATTTTTTGGAGATACAAAGCCTAAAAATCAGGGAATCCTCCGTAGCAAACCAAGGCCAGGATTTTAACGCAAGTCTTTTGATAAAGGTTCTTGCCAAATAAAATGAATAAAGAAGATATAAAAGAAAAATTATTTTTTAATTTGCCGGAAACCGCAAAGATTTTCTGGGTTTTGGCTGTTCACGCCTTTTGGATTTTTATTTTTATTGTTTTCTTGGAAATTATTGCAACAGGATATTTGTTTTTTAAGGTTATCTCCCTTCCGCCCCAAAGCCTGTTGGCAAAAGACAAGGATGGTGCTATATTCAATTATGATTTGTACGAAGATGTTTTAAATGAAATATCCAGATAAATATAAAAAATATGGAAACAAAAAACACCAAAAAAAGGATAATTCTTGTTGAGGATGACCCCGCAATTACAGATGTTTATGGGGTGGCATTTAAAAATAGCAATATGAGCTTGGAGGTTATAAATTCCGGGGAACAAGCTATACAAAAAATAAAAGAAAGCAGTGAGAACGGGGAGGGAGCGCCAGACTTAATACTCTTAGATTTGATTTTACCGGATATTAACGGGATAGAGGTTTTAAAGGCCATAAAAGTAGACGAAAAAACCAAAGGCATAAAGGTTTTTGTTTTAAGCAATCAAACATCCCTGAACCTAAGCCAAAGCGAGACCATAAAACCGGATAAATATATTATAAAAGCCGACATAACTCCCACGCAACTGGTAAAAATGGTTGAGGAAGAAATAAAATAAGCAAGCAAGCCCCCGCATTTTGAAAAACCCGGCAAAAGCCGGTTTTTTGTTTGAGGGGGTTGACAAAAGAAAATAAAGAAGTAATGTTGATTTGTAATAGAAATTTAATAAAATTAATCTAAAAAAGTAATATGGGAAAAAATATTCTAAAAATAACTTTGTTTACAGCTGTTCTTACTGTTTTGCTAGTTTTTAGCCCGGCTGTTTTAGCGTCAACAACAAACGTTTCAATAACGGATAATTATTTTAATCCGTCGGATCTTCAGATAAACGTGGGAGACACCGTGGTTTGGACCAACAACGGCCAAACAGCGCACACAGTCACATCGGATAGCGAATATGAACTGGGCTCCTCGCCTTTAAACTTTGGGAATTCTTATAGCCACACCTTTACAAGCGCGGGAACTTTTGCGTATCATTGCGAGTTTCATCCTCAAATGCGCGGGGTGATAACTGTTGGTTCTCCGTCAAGCGCTTATAGTGTCCAAACAAACCCGGCAACAAATATTTTAAATTATTCAGCCACCTTAAATGGGAATCTTTTGGGAAACGCCGGCTACAACGCTTATGTGTGGTTTCAGTGGGGAAATAGCACAAGCTACGGCAATGTTACGCAACAGCAACTGTTGAATTATTCGGGCTCATTTAACCAAAATATTTCAAATTTGTCGAACAACACAACATATCATTTTAGGGCAGTGGTTCAGGGTACCAATGGCACTGTTTATGGCCAAGACATGATTTTTACCACAACTGGCTCGGAAGCCGTACCGACGCTTACAATTTCAAAAAAAGTGATAAACCTTACTTCGGGAAACTTAAATTGGCAGGCTTCGGTTAATGCTAAATCCGGCGACGTGTTGGCGTTTGTAATAACTATTCAAGCGGGAAACCAGGACGTCCACAATGTTTTTGTGCGGGACATTTTGCCAGCAGGTTTAACCTATAAAGGGAATATGACAGTTAATGCCAGCATAAACTATTCGGGAAACCCGGCATCGGGAATTGGCGTGGGCACAATTCCAGCCGGAGGAATTACGATTATTTCATATCAAGCGCAGGCCAATCCAACGACCTACGGTTCAAGCGTTTTAACAAATAATGCCACAATTACCAGTAATGAAGCAGGAACTCAAACAGCAAGCGCCTCGGTTTTTGTGACTGGCTCGGCGGTTTATGGAGCAACAGATGTTCCTACGGGCTTAACCAACAACCCCGTTAGAGATTCTTTCCTTTTGCCCGTGTTTCTGATTATCCTGATGTCATGGATGTATTTTACCGGAAGAATTTACGTTTTTGCGGACTGGCTGGGGGCAAAAATTTAATATTTTTATTGATAATAACTTTCAAATAGTCCTGTGGTTCGAACCACAGGACTATTTTGTTGTACGACAAAATGTCTTGACAATGAGTTGAAAAAGGTGTATAATTAATAAAGAGTGGATCGTTTCCAATTTGACTCAGAATTTTTGGAGGACATGCCATGTCGTGCGCACAACTGTCGTTGGTGGCCGTTTTGCTCCGCAAGGTCAACATTATGCTCGAACAGCGCTACGGTTTTGAGAGTTTAATGAGGTTGATGAAAGAGCTGATTGAGGCCAAGGCCGACCCCGCCCTGTCCGGCCGCGAGCGTCGAGAGATTTATGAACTTGGTTCTCGTGTTGAGCTGCGGGTGATTGAAATCATTCACTGTGAGGCCGACGAGGCTGTCGGAGATTTGCCTAGACAACTGAAATGGCAACGGGACAACCTGCGGGCGTTGGCGTTGGAAGCTCCTACTGCGAATCTGCGGAAAGAGCTTCGCGCCAGCGCTAACAAGATTCAGGAATTACTGGACAAGGGCAGCGAGAACGTGGCCGAGTCGTTTCTCTTAAACGTTGAGAGCGCTATTTCCAGCGCCGGGGAAATGCTCACTGGCGCTGAGCCTGACAGCAACATCAGCGTCGTTGAATCACGCCTGGACAGGGCGGAGTCTGCGATGAAGTCGTTGCGGACAATCCCGCATGTGAAGTTTGTCGGTTTGCCGCGCGTTGCAAAAAAACGTGGCATCGCACCCGACGAGCTTTTTGCCGGTTTTGACCGGCGCATCGCTGAAGCGAATTTAGCACTCACTACACTCCGAACGCAGAAGGACGAGAGGGATCGCAGAGAGGCCGAGCGCGGACACGAAGCGTTGAAGTGCCTTCAAGAGGATGCTCACGAGTGCTACGTGCAGATGACGCAAAGGCGGCGCGAAGAAATAGTTGAAGAGGCTGTAGTGGCTCTCGAGCGGCGTAATAAGCTCGCGGGTTTGGCCGCGCGCCAGTTTCTCGCCAATATCAAAACGGAAAACACGGGTGCTGCGCGAGTTTTTCTCAACGAGATTCGCCGGCGCGATGGCGGAATTCCGCCCGTGCTCCAGGAAGAGCTTGGGCGGGCTCTTCAGGTAAAATAGGTGCCTTAACGGCACGAATACGCAAAGCCGGTTGGGAAATCCTCGCAAGGGAAATTTCAGTCGGCTGTTTTTTTGTAAAAAATTTTAAAATTGAAAATTAGAAATTAAAGAGGTAGAATGGGCTAATATGGCAGTCGACCTAACAAAACTAAATAACGAGCAAAAAGAAGCGGTTTTGCATAAAAACGGTGCGCTTTTGATTGTGGCGGGAGCCGGAACAGGAAAAACAACTGTTATTACGCAAAGGATTGTTAATTTAATTGAAGAAAAACTGGCAAAGCCAGAAGAAATTTTGGCTGTAACTTTTACAGAAAAAGCAGCCTTTGAAATGGAAGAGAGGGTGGACAGGCTTTTAGATTTTGGATATGTGGATTTATGGATTTCAACGTTTCATTCTTTTTGTGAAAAGGTTTTAAGGGAGAATGCGCTTGATATTGGGCTTTCGCCGGATTTTAAAATTTTAGACGGAACTGCCGGGTGGCTTTTGGCAAGAAAAAATTTAGATAGATTTGATTTAAAATATTACCAGTCGTTGGGAAATCCAACAAAATTTATTCAAGCCTTAATTTCGCATTTTTCGCATTGCAAAGACCAGGAGATTTATCCGCAGGATTATTTAAATTATGCCGACGACCTAAAAACAACAGACAACGGTTCTGAAGACGCCGAAACAGAAAGAATAAAAGAGGTTGCAAATGCTTATCACGCTTATCAGCAAATTTTGCTGGACAACGGCTCTTTGGATTTTGGCGACTTGATAAATTATTGCTTAAAGCTTTTTAAAAAACGCCCCTTAATTTTAAAAAAATACAGGGAAAAATTTAAATATATCTTAGTTGATGAATTTCAAGACACAAATTGGTCCCAGTATGAGCTGATAAAAATTTTAGCAGAGCCAAATAATAATTTATGCGTTTGCGCAGACGACGACCAGGCAATTTACAGGTGGAGAGGGGCGAGTTTTTCAAACATCGTGCAATTTTCAGAAGATTTCCCTGACGCCAAAAAAATATCGTTGATTAAAAATTACAGGTCAGCGCAAAATATTTTGGACAAGTCTTATAATTTCATTAAACAAAACGATCCCGACAGATTGGAATTCGTAAGCAAAATAAATAAAAAACTTATCGCCGATATAAAAGAAGAGGGGATTATTGAACACATTCACGCAAAAACTATAGACCAGGAAATCGGACAGGTTTTGAAAAAGATTCTGGAAATTTTAAAAAACGACAAGGATGCAAGCTACAACGACTTTGCTATTTTGGTAAGGGCAAACGATTCTGCAGTTCCATTTATAAAAGCTTTAGAAAGGGCAAATTTGCCCCACCAGTTTTTGGCTTCACGGGGACTTTATTCAAAGCCCGTAATTTTGGATATGATTTCTTATTTTAAACTTTTGGACAACTATCATGAAGGAATTGCAACATACAGAATGTTAAGTTTGCCGGTTTTTGAAATTTCAGAAGCGGATATCGCCAGCATAGCTCAATACAGCAGAAAGCGAACAAAATCTCTTTTTGAGTCTATACAGGAACTGGAATTAATTCAGGGTATTTCCTTAAAGACAAAAGAAAAAACTATTTTTATTTTAGATTTGATAAAAAAACATACAGAAATGCTAAAAGAAAAAGGGCCTGCTGAAATTTTTGTTTCTTTTTTGGAGGATTCAGGATATTTAAAATATCTGATAAACAAAAACGAGGAGGAAAAAATTGATCTGCTAAATCAGTTTTACAAAAAAATAAAGCGATTTGAAGAGACAAATGTCGAGGCCTCGCTCAAGAATTTTATGGAGCAGATGGCGCTTGAGCTGGAGGCGGGCGAGGAAGGAAAACTGGAGTTTGACCCTGAGGCTGGACCAGAAATGATAAAAGTTATGACAATTCACGGGGCAAAAGGACTGGAGTTCAAATATGTATTTTTGGTTTCAATGGTGGACAAAAGATTTCCAACAATTGAAAGAAAAGACCCAATTGAATTGCCCGACGAGCTGATAAAAGACATAAAACCAACAGGCGACGTTCATTTGCAGGAAGAAAGACGGCTTTGCTACGTGGCGATGACAAGAGCAAAAAAAGAACTTTATTTTACTTCGGCCGACGATTATGGGGGGCAAAGAACCAAAAAAATGTCCAGATTTTTAGCTGAAATGGGGTATAAAAATGAAATCCGAAATCCGAAATCCGAAATCCGAAGCGGAGTGTTGACCGAAAAATTGAAGGCGTCCAAAAGTGAGGGGGAAAAAGTAAAATCAGAATATATCCCGGATCATTTTTCTTATTCCCAGCTGGCGGCTTTTGAAAAATGCCCGTTGCAATATAAATTTGCGTTTATTATGAAGGTTCCAGTAAGAGGCAAGGCAGTTTTTTCTTTTGGCCAAACAATGCACAATACTTTGTATGACTTTTTAAAATTAGTAAGTGAAGAGAAGCCCGAAAAGCAGGAGACACTGCTTACCAATAAAAAGGCAAAACCCTCCTCCGCCAAGGCTTCGGAAGGGTCGTTCAAAAATTTAAC
>MHPP01000019.1 GCA_001822095.1 Candidatus Staskawiczbacteria bacterium RIFOXYC1_FULL_38_18 | reverse complement strand
TTATATTTTGCCGTTTTCCCTTTTTATAATTATTGCTTTTTTGGTTTTTGGAGCAAGCGTGGCTTTGGCATTTATCACAATAAACGGCGTGCCAATTTTAAATATGATTTTGGGGTCTTTGGGGTTTGCCATTGGGGGCAAAGATTACACCTGGAAAAAGAAAGAGTCGCCCTACCCGTTTAAACCGATAAAAAGAACGCAAATTAAAAAAATTGACCAAGGGCCTGTTTTGCAGGCGCAGACAAGCCAGTTAAAAAAAACAAAAACAGAAATAGATCTTAGGACGAAGTAATTTTAAATAACAAATTTAAAATTAAAAATTAACGGCCATGACTGAAAACGCCACACAAGCATTTTTGGAAATACAGGACATAAGAGAGGGGGTTTTGATTTTAAAAAACACCGGAATACGGGGCATATTGATGGTTTCGTCCATTAATTTTGCTTTAAAATCAGAAGAAGAACAAACCGCCATTATTTACGCTTTTCAGAGTTTTTTGAATTCTTTGGATTTTTTTTGCCAAATTGTGGTGCAGTCGCGCAACATAAACATAACCCCGTATTTGGACAGCTTAAAAGATTTGGAAGAAAGGCAGACAAATGATTTGTTAAAAAAACAAACTGCTTCTTATAGAGAGTTTATAAAAAATATGGTTGTGGGGGACACGGTCATGACAAAAAACTTTTATGTGGTAGTGCCCTATTCAATGACAGAAATATTTGGCATAAAAAAAGCCGGCTCTCAATTTGATGTTTTAAAACAATTTACAGGGAACGCAAAGGAGCAAAAGCCAATGGCTGACGATGAATTTGAAAGATGCAAAACCCAGCTTTGGCAAAGAATGGAATATCTGGCAATGGGACTGCGAAGATGCGGGTTGGAAGCTGTTCCGCTAACAACACCCGAGTTAATTGAATTGTTTTGGTCTATACACCACCCGGACCAAGCGGAAATTGGATATTACCCGGAAATATTACCCGAGCTTTTAAAATAATATGGCGTCTTTTTTAGATAATTTATCAGGATTATTTGGGAAAAAGCAAGACGAAGATTTAACTGACAAAGTATTTCAGGAAGAGGCTTTTGACGTGCGCGACATTATTGCTCCCCCGTATATTGGAATTACCCAAGACCACATAAAGCTGGGTGAGCGGTTTGCCAAGTCATTTTTTGTTTTTTCTTACCCAAGGTATTTAAACACCGGCTGGTTTTCCCCGGTGATTGATTTGAACACGCCAATGGATGTATCATTTTTTATACATCCTGTGAGCTCGGAAGTTATTTTAAAAAAATTAAGAAAAAAAATAACAGAAGTTTCTTCAGAAATTTTGGAAAGGCAGGAAAAAGGGTTAATAAGAGATCCAGCGCTGGAAACCGCCTATAAAGACATTGAAACTTTGCGGGATAACTTAATGACAGCCCAAGAAAAAATGTTTAGGCTGGGGGTTTACATAACAATTTATGAAACTTCAGAAAAAGCCTTGCGCGACACAGAGCTCACGCTAAGGTCAATTTTTGAGTCAAGACTGGTTTATATAAAGCCTGCCCTGTTTAAGCAAAAAGAAGGGTTTATTTCCTGCAATCCTTACGGAATGGATTTAATAGAGGTTCACACTCCAATGGATACGGCTCCACTTTCAACTTCTTTTCCGTTTATTTCGTTTGACCTAAGCTCAAACGAAGGAATTTTGTACGGAGTCAACAGACACAATAATTCTTTAGTTTTGTTTGATAGATTTTCTTTGGAAAACGCCAATATGGTGGTTTTTGCAAAATCCGGCTCGGGAAAATCTTATGCAATAAAATTGGAAATTTTAAGATACTTGATGCAAGGTGTTGATGTTATTGTTATTGATCCTGAAAACGAGTATGAATATTTGTCTGACGCTGTGGGTGGGGCGTTCTTCAAAATTTCTTTGACTTCCGAAAACCACGTAAATCCCTTTGACTTGCCCTTGCCCGGACCCGACGACAACCCCGATGATATTTTAAGGTCAAACATTATTAACCTTGTGGGGCTTTTAAGAATTATGCTTGGCGGATTGACCGCAGAGGAAGACAGCGTTTTAGACGAAGCCCTAACAGAAACTTATGCTGTAAGAGACATAACAGCAACTTCAGACCCCAAAACCTGGCAAAACAACACTCCGCTAATGTCTGACTTTGAGGAAATTTTGGAAAGCATGACCGGCACGGAATCCTTGGTAAAAAGAATTAAAAAATTTACCAAAGGAACTTTTGCCGACTTTTTTAACAAGCAGTCAAACATTGTAATTGATAAAAACTTTGTTGTTTTTGGCATTCGCGACATGGAGGAATCCTTAAGACCCATAGCGCTTTATATTATCATGCGCTATATTTGGAACGTTGTAAGGTCTAAATTAAAAAAGAGAATTTTAGTTATTGACGAAGCATGGTGGCTTATGCAGTCTGAAGACGGCGCGTCTTTCTTGTTTGGATTGGCAAAAAGAGGCAGAAAATATTGGCTGGGGCTTACAACAATTACGCAAAATGTTTCTGATTTTATGAGCTCTGACTACGGCAGGGCAATAATTACAAACTCGTCTTTGCAATTGCTAATGAAGCAGTCTACGGGAGACATTGATAGCGTGCAAAAAGTGTTTAATTTAACCGAACAGGAAAAATATTTGCTTATTGACGCAACTGTTGGGGAAGGGTTATTTTTTGCGGGCAAAAAACACGTGGCAATTTCGGTTGTAGCTAGTGAAAACGAAGACCAGATAGTTACAACAAACCCGCAGGAAATTTTAAAAAACAAGGCTGACAAAAAAATCTTAGAAAGCACAAATGGCTGAAGAAACAAATGACGCCAAAAAAGAAAAAGACGACAAAGGCGATGAGAAAAAAGAGGGTGGGGGTGATGCCCTAAAAGGAGTCGGAAACCTTGCTTCGCCCGAAGCTATTTTAATGCTTTGCATAGCAGGGGTCATAGATATAATTAGCGCAATTCCCATAATAAACGCTGTTTCAGATATTTTAGGCGTTATTATTATCGGCGGGTGGTATGTAATAACAAGGCCGGGGCAAATTATAAAAAAAGCGGTGATAAGATTTATTATGGTTGTTGTGTTTGAATTAATTCCTGTTGTAAGCATTGCGCCAAGCTGGACATGGTTTGTTTATAAAACAATAAAAGACGGCTAATGGCTATAAAAACAAAAAAATTAATTATTTTTGCGGGAATAATTTTTGCTTTTTTTTTAAACGCCGGATTTGTTTTTGCCACCGAAGTTAAATACCCGCCTGTTTTGGGTATGTCTTTAGACAGCAACTCGTCTTTCCCAGAATATGCAAAATATTTTTATAATATCGGCATAGTTTTGGCAGGATTGCTGGCTGTTGCTGTTGTTACATATGGGGGAATTTATTGGCTGGTTTCTTTTGGCAGGGGAAAATTTACCGACGAAGGCAAAGAATGGGTAAAGGCCGGCATGCTGGGGCTTATTTTAATTTTTTCTTCTTATTTAATTGTTTATACCATTAATCCCAATTTAGTTATCTTTAAATTGGATGAACTGCCAGGGTTAAGCTTTTTAGCTAACCAATCAAACCAGCCACAATCTTCTCTTCCCGTTGTAACCTATGAAGAAATACCAATTGGAATTATTACCGAAAACCTTTTATCCAGGCCAATGGATTGTTATAATTTTGACGGCAACGGCGACCCCATTGACGGAGCTCAAATTAAGGATGACGACGGAAAAAATATTTTAGGCCCCACTTATTTAAGCCACGACAGGGTTAATTGTTCTTTAAAATTGGCAGAAGCCCTTGATAAAAAATCTCAAACCGCCAAAAACTTATCTGACAAAATAACAGAACTCATGAACCAGTGCAGTTGCGGGGGAACATTTACTTTTACCGGAGCTGAAACAACCACCGAGGGAGCTTCGGGCACTTCTTCTTCCACAACCTGCATAAACAAAACCTGCGCAAAAAGCGGGTCGGACTGCGTTTATCCCCCAAGCTCGGTTTGCGACGAAACAACGCTTGGCTTTAACGGATTATCCGACCTTTGCAAAGACACTTGCCAAAACACAGGATGCGCGGCCCAAAGCCAAAACAGCCAATGCTGTCCTGCGGGCGTAAAAGAAAAAATTGAGCATGGCCCAATATCAATGGCCGATTGCAACAACACAAATAAAGACTTTAAGGGGCTGGACGAATTCAGGTCGCAATATCACAACAGCTATGAAGAAATTAAAGCCAAAGTAGAAATAACCCCGGCGCCAAAAGTGGGCGGGCAGGAAATATCAATAATTAACAGCGGAAGCTGCGCTGTTTGCGTTGATAATTGCGCATCTGCCACCGGAAAAAAGCTACAAGAATGCCAAGACAATTTGGCAAAATGCAAACAAAATTATCAGAACTGTCTAAAAAAAAGCCCGTGGCATAATTTGCGCCTAATTGACCAGTTGACATATCTTAAGGGAAGAATGGACGAGATAAAATCCAATGTCCAGCAAGATTTGAGCCAATTAAAAACCGCCGAATCTTCTTTGGATAATTGTTATTTGGCCGACACCTATATTGATTTTTTAAAGGCGTACCAGCAAAACAACAAAAAAGAAACCATTATATTGCTTGAAAAAAACTTTTCAGACCCAAAAACCCAAGAGCCAATCAGCCCTTCAAAATATTGCAAGGGGTTTGAATATAATAATTCCTCATGCTACAGCCAGTGTCAAAAAATATGCCCCGGTACTTCAAGTTCTGAAGCAGATTGTTATAGCGGCATAAAAAAATGCGAAGCCGGAGACGAAAAATGCCTGGCAAACCAAGCTGTTTTGGTTAAAAATTGCTATGACAAGCGCAAGTGCCTGCCAAACGACGGCAATTTTAAAACTTTCCAGGATTGTTTTGCAGATTGCAAAAACCAATGTTTAACTTCTTGCGACAATTTGTGCAACCCCGAAGAAAAAACTAAGTGTCAAAACAATTGCAACGGCAATTCACAATGTCTTTTGGACAACGAAGACAAGTGCCTGGTAAATTTTAACCAATTAAAAGAATGCACAGATTCCAGCGACTGCCAAAAGCAATGCGACGGGAACGAAGATTGCATTAACGCCTGCCAAAAACAATGCTCAGACAGTTCGGCGCTTTGCAAATATTGTTCGGACCAATATGCAGGATACACAGACTGCGTTGAGCCACAATATGCAACAGACTATTTTTCCTCGTCTTTGTATAAAAATCCTTATACCCAAAAATGCCCCTCTGCATATGAGCCTCCTCCGGCAGGAAGCGCCTGCTACACTTCAAGCAGCGCCGCCAGCGCAACTCCGTGCGACTGCGGGCCGGGCAAGGCTCCTGATATTAAATGCTGTAAAACAGCTTGCGTTAATTTGTGCCCTCAAACCACAAAATGCCCTGCATCTTCCAAATGCCCTCTTTGCCCGTGCGATATGACAAATGAATTTGGCGACAGCACATCTGGTGGTGGGAGCAGTAATGGTGGAAGCGGAGGAAACGGGAGTGGTGGTGGAAGCGGGGGGGGTGAAGGATGCCAAATGCAAACATGCACCAATCCAGACGGGACAACATATCAAAGTTGCTACTGTTCGTCAACTTTTAATAATATCAAAAACTTTTTTATTAATATTTTTGCCTCTGTTGCTTTTGCCCAAGAAACCACTACATACAGAGTTTGTAGCGCAAATTGCGAAGAATATGCTTACAACGACGACCCTTTGACTTTTTATTGCCAAAACGAATGGTGGTGGAAGGATGAGGCCTCTGCAACCACGCCCATAGGCCAAGATATGATAGCTCCTGAAAAAAGAGAAATTCCTGTGGGGCAAACAATTGACGACGCAGAAAAATGGGCGCAAGATTTTATGGACAATCTTGATGATTTTACAAAAAAAACCCAAGACATGATACAATATATAAAAGGAATAGCAGAAGAAAAAAACTACTGCGAGTGTGGTAGCAAGTGCGATTCGGCCGGCAAAGAACCTGCCTGCAAAGCAGAGTGCATATTCAGCCAAATAGAAAATCCAAATCCAATGGACACAAACCCCTACATGTGTTTTTGCAGTCGAAGCCAGTGCACAGGAAACCCCTGCCAAAAAATGATAAACCTGTTTGAAGGCAAAACAGCAGACCAAAATTGCCCCAAGGGAACAGCATTTATGGGGGTGGAATATTACCAAAAACAAATAGGCCAGGCTTTGTCTAATTTTAAATCTTTTGTTGCGCAACAAAGCAGGTCTGACGTTGTAAAGGAATTGGAATATTCAAGAAAAGCAACAAGCGAGTGCAGTGTTATACAAAATAATTACGGCAAAGAAACAAGGCTCTTAAGTTGCACCAGGGTTATGGAGGAACAAATTTCTCCTTACATTGACAAAAAGCACGAAGTTATAATAAACGGAGAAACGCTTAAATCAGCCTGTTACGGTATAAAAGCAGGCAAAATTATGAAAAATCCTGCAACTCTGGCAGATAATTGGTACTGCGTTGAAAACAGGCAACCAGCGCAACAATAAAAATAAATAATTATGATAAAAAATAAACGCCAGGTTTTTATAATATTATTATTTATAATGTTTTTTTATAGCGCCGATTTTGCGCTTGCACTTGAAATAAATTATCCACAAATACCCGGCTTGCCCAAAATAACAGACAACAGCGGATTCCCGGATTATGTTGGATATTTTTTTACCTTAGGGACATATTTGGCGGGAGCCTTGGCTTTAATGTCTTTTGCGGTTGGGGCAGTTCAAATGATAATGTCTGCGGGAAATCCCACAACAGCAGGAGATGCAAAAGGAAGAATGATGGGCTCTATTTTAGGCTTGGTGCTTACTATTTCAGCTTTTTTAATATTAAAAACAATTAATCCTACTCTTATAATTCCAACCCTCACTCCTTTGCCGGGCGTTGCCGGAGTTTTTTATACCAACGGCACTGATTTTAAGCCGGCCCCCCAGGCAGGAAATGCATCGGAAGTGCCCGCAGGGTATGGCAAATTAATCTATAAATGCGAAGAGATGTCGCTCCCCCCGCCTCTTTTAGTGTGGACATATCCAAAGCCAGGGCAGCAAGACGACGAAAATTTTAGCAACTCGCGAGCAACAAGGGTAAACTGCGACGGAACAGCTGACGTTAGTAGCGGGTCTTTTAAAGCTGGCTATGAAACTCCAGGGGTTTATTATTTTATGGCCTCGGGGTATATGTCTGAAGCCAACACATCAACAGGACAAATACCTGCGCCATTTAAGGGCAAAGTCAAATCCATAAGAATTATTAATGACCCGACCAGCGACATTTTTTACGGCGCGGTTTTTCACGACAGCGAAAAACCCACACAAGGCGGGAACTGCGTTTTTGTTATGACCGAAAACAAAGAAGGCGCCGCTAATATTCCCGTGTCAGATTCTGTTGATATTTTTTTATGGAACGCCAAGCATCCAGAAACTTCGGGGGACGGCATACAGTTTTACAGCGAACCGTTTGGCTGGAATTCTGTAGCTAGCGCCGGAAGGTGTTTTCTTGACCAAAAAAACCAAAGCAACAACAACACCAAAGAATGCAAAAAACTCGGGTTAATAAACAATTTTTACTACAATAAAAAAGTTACTGATTTGGTTTTTGATTATACTAATGTGAACCAGCCAATGGAATATCAAGATGAGTTTAAAAACTTTCAAGAGGCTCCGGGGTCTGTAAGGATTAATGGAAATTATTTGTTAATCCTCGGCTACTACAAAAGCGGGAATCTAGGCACAGCAACAGAAAATAACAGCCAACAGACTATTTTTTGCCAGACTTATTATAAAGACATAGGCAACGGGAATGATCAAATAGATTTTGTGGCTCAAAATAATATAATAAATATAGTGAGCGTAATCCCCTTAAAATAGTTTAATTTTTGCTGATGAAAAAAATACATAAAAAATTTCTTGCTGTTTTTTTTATTGTGTTTTTTATTGGCATTGCCGGTTTTTTTTATTTGCCGGCAAAAGGGGTCACCCTCGAAGTGGAATATCCAAAACTGCAGACGGGCGCAACCGTAACTTCAAGTTCCGACCTGACGCAGTATTTAAAATATGTTTTTGATTTTGGAATTTCTATCGGGTTTTTGCTGGTTTTTCTTTCCTTAACATGGGCAGGGGTTCTTTATTTAGTCTCTCCCGCTTCGCCCGAAGCCGTGGCAAAAGCAAGAGACAGGGCGGGCGGAGCAATTTCTGGGCTGTTAATTTTGGCTCTTCTCTATCTGATTATAACCACAATTAATCCGCAATTAAACGTTTTTAATTTAGACCCATTAGAACCAATTCCTCCTGCGCCCGAACAGCCCCCGGAAGCCGGCGTTTATTTTTACAATTCAACAGATTGCTCGGGCACCGGCGACTTAAACACCTCAAACGCAGACGATTTAGGAGGATTAAAAAACAAAATAAATTCCGTAAAAATTGTCCCTAACGATGCCACAGACACTTATTATGTTTCTGTGTTATATGACGTGTTCAACCGCTGGGGCAAATGCCAATACATAAATCCAAATGCGGACTGCTTTCCTGTAGCTCCTTTTTCAGCTTCTGCATCCATACATAAATATGATTTTAACCCCGACGGGGAAGGAGTATATTTATACCGCAAATCTTTCTTTAACGAAAACGGGGGGTGGGTTAAAATCTCAAATTCTTTAATAAAAAACTCGGGGAGCGAAGAAATGTATGTGGAGGGTTTAAATAATCTAAAATTTACCGGCAACTCCACAAACTCCAGCAATATTGACGACTGCACTGTGCCGAAAGATGAACAAGCTTGCGAAAAATATGACAAAAACGGAATTTGTGCAGAAAAAACATGCCCGGATTTGTCGGGAGAAAATATTTCGTCAATTAAAATAAGCGGAGATTATATTGTTTTGCTTATTTATTTTGGCCCCTCAGACGAAAGCGAAGGTACCTGGACTTACTGTCAAGAATTTCCGACAAAAGATGATGCCAATAAAGAGGGCCCAAACCAGATTAAATGGGAGCCTATAAGAAACACTGGACAGACCCCCGACCCCAATTATATAATGATTATTCCTGTTGTGGAAAAATAACAGCTATTTCGCCTTTATTATAATATGCCTATCTAGGCCCTCGCCTTGGCTCTCAGAGATTATGTCGCTCCTGTGCGATAATTCTTTATGTATAATTCTTCTTTCGTAAGCTGGCATTGGAAAAAGCGTTTTTGTTTCTTTTGTTAATGCCACGTGATCTGCTAAATCTTTGGCAAGGCTTTTTAGATATTCTATTTTTTGTTTTTTATAATCGTTGATATCCAGGTCTAAATAAAAATTTTTTTGGAGCTTTTTATTAAGAACCATTTTTAAAACGCGTTGGGTTTCAAAAAGCGTCTGGCCTCCTTGCCCTATCAATATTTGGGGCTCTTCCAAAAATACGTTTATAAGCACCGAATCTTTTTTTTCGTTTAAAGCATCTTTTTGATCCAAAAACAAATCTTCTTCAGTGGAAATTCTTACGTCAATCTTGGTTGCGGGAATCGTCATTTTATCAAAAAATTCTCCTACAAGCGCTTTAATGTTGTTAATGTCGTTATTGTCCATTTTTTTTATCTTTTAAAAGAAAATACTGTTGAATTATAGAAAATAATCCGCTGGCTGTCCAGTACAATCCTAAAGCAGATGGTAGCCCCAATAATATTATTACTGTAAAAAACGGCAAAAAATATGTCATCTGTTTTTGCATCATGTCCGCAAAATCGGAACCTTTTGCTTTTACGACGCCTGTTTTTTTGGGAAGCAGCATTTTTGTTTGAAAATATTGGGAGATTCCCGCCAAGATTGCCAAATAAATACTGGGTTTTGACAAGTCCAGCATTCCTAAAAAAATTGCGTTAATTTGTCCGGGGTTGGCAACAAATCCATATAAATTGCTTAGCTCGCTTGCTTTAAGTCCGTTCCAAAAAACTTGATAAAGGGCTATTAAAATGGGTATTTGTATTATTCCCAACAATAGTCCGCTAAACGGATTTACTTTTTCTTGCCTATAAATATCCAAAATTTCTTTTGCCTGTTTTTCCTTGTCGTTTTTATTTTTATTTTGCGCCTCTTGTATTTTGGGCTGAAGTTTTTGCAGAGCCGCCTGAGACTTGATGGCTTTTACAGAAATTGGATAAAGTAAAATTTTTATAATTAGGGTCAAAAATATTATAGCTATGCCAAAATCGCGCCCGGGCAAATAATTATAGAGCAACACAAGCAAATTAAATAACGGCTTGTATAAAGTAATATTAAAAAAACTTCCTATAAGTTCAAACATTGGTTAAAAGCTTGTTTGCAAAGCGTTTAGTTTCTAAAAAATCCATTTTTTCTGCTCCCGGCAGACCAATAAAAACAAAGTCTGTTCCATTATTCTTTAACTCTTTTTCCTCTTTGAGATAAGCTCTAGAAATTTCCGCAAGCCTCCTTCTTATTTTATTTCTCACCACAGCTTTTTTTGATACCTTTTGGCTCACTATAAATGCAAACCGATTGCAACCCGAGCTGTTTTTCATTCTTTTTAAAACCATGGGGCCTGCCCTAAGGCTTTTGCCTTTTTTAAAAATTAAATCAAAATCCTTTTTATTTTTTATTCTGTTTAATTTGGGCAGCATTTGCTGTTATTTGGCAACCTTAACGGCTATTCTTTTCCTTCCTTTTTGCCTTCTTTTTTGCATAACTTGCCGGCCGGTTTTTGTTTTTTTTCTCCTCAAAAACCCGTGCGTATTTGCCCTTTTTTTCTTCTTGGGATGGTATGTAAAACTCATTTGTTTGTATTTAAAATTAGTTTTAGTATAATACACGTAGTATATCTTAAATTTGCCCTCTGGTCAAATTAAATTTTAAATTTTAATTCTATTGTGCGTCTGCATAAAAACTCACTGCACAAGTTATCCACAGGTTAATAACATATATTTTTATTCCCCTTGTGTTTGACAAGCCATGGTTAAAAAGGAAATAATATAATATAAAACAAATTCTCCAACTATGAACAACAGCGAGCTTTGGCAGTCGGTTTTAGCCCAGATGCAATTTCATATATCTAAGGCGAATTTTGCTACATGGTTTAAAAACACCGAAATCATTTCAAAAAAAGAAGAGAAAATCATTATTTCTGTCCCCAATGCTTTTTCCAAAGAATGGCTCAGCAATAAATATAATAAGCTTATTTTAAAAATACTGCACGACACCGATGAATCTATTAAAGATTTAGATTTTATTATCGAGCCACAATTAAAAGGATTGCTCATAAAATCAAATAATATTGAAAATGAAAAAACAGAAGACGCCCAATTAAAGTTTGATGAATTTAAAATAAATAAAGAAACCAATTTAAACCCCCGGTATACTTTTGATAATTTTGTTGTGGGGTCATTTAATGAGCTGGCTCATGCGGCAGCCTTAGCTGTGGCCGACAATCCGGGACTCACATACAACCCTTTGTTTATTTACGGAGGCACGGGGCTTGGCAAAACTCATTTAATGCAGGCCGTTGGGAATAAAATAAGCGACAGGCTTAAAAAGGAAAAGGTAAAATATATTTCTTCTGAGAAATTTGTTTCTGCTATTGTTTCAGCCATAAGGACAAACAGCATGGAGTCTTTTAAGGCCAGCCTTGCCCCCATTGATGTTTTAATTTTAGACGATATTCAATTTATAGCCGGAAAAAACAAAAGCCAGGAAGAATTTTTTCATGTTTTTAACTCCTTATACGAAAAAAATAAGCAAATAATACTTTCTTCTGATAGGCCTCCAAACGCAATACCGGAACTAGAAGAGCGGTTGCGGTCACGCTTTGAGGGGGGAATGATAGCCGATGTCAGCCTGCCGGACTATGAAACAAGGCTGGTTATCCTAAAAACAAAAACCAAGGAAAAGGGCGTTGATTTACCCGAGGAAATTTTGGAATATATTGCGACTAACGTTAAAAAAAATATCAGGGAATTGGAGGGCGCCTTAAATAAACTGTTAGTCTCCAGTAAGTTAAACCAAACAATAGATTTAGAAACAACTAAAAAATTATTAAAAGGATTCATTTTTTCTCCGTTTGATGTTGCAAATTATAAAAAAATAATAGAAACTGTGGCAAAATTTTACAACTTGGACGAAAAAAGCCTTTTTGACGCAACTAGAAAAAAAGAAATTGTGCGGCCCAGGCAAATAGCAATGTTTTTATTAAGAAAAGAGCTTAAATATTCCTTCCCCGCCATAGCAAGAAAATTTGGAGGCAAAGACCACACAACAGCTATTTACGCATATAAAAAAATCCTCCAGGAAAACGAAGAAAACAACCGCTTGACGGAGGAATTAAATCTTATAAAACAGAGGATATATAGTGGATAAATAATATTAAAAACGAGGCAAAAATGTATAATAAAAAAACAGCAATAAAAACAACAAAAAATTTATTCCTTAATATAAATATGTTTTCCCCAACATATCCACTAAAACACACAGGGAAAACACAAAAAACAGCAACACTAATAACAATAAATTAATAATATATTAATTAATATTTATATTAAAAAAATGAAAATAGAAGTTTTAAAAGAAAACTTAAAAAATGGGCTATGTGTTGTTGAAAGAATAGTCGGAAAAAACCTGTCTTTGCCAATTTTAGATAATGTTTTAATTAATACAGAGGATAATTTTTTAAGCTTGAGCTCAACAGATTTGGAGGCCGCAATAAAATTTTGGATTTTAGTTAAAATTATAAAAAAGGGCAAAGCGGTAGTTCCTGCCAAACTTTTATCAAATTTTGTTTCTTTGCTGCCCAACGAAAAGGTAATTTTGGAAGAAAAAAACCAAAGTTTGACTATAGAGTGCAAAAATTTTAAAAATCAAATTCAGGGGTTTAATCCCGAGGAATTTCCGATTATCCCGGAATTTAATAATTTAGAATATTTGGAAGTTGACAACGAAAAATTGTGCTATGGGTTGTCCCAAATAGTTGATATTGCTTCCCCGTCCCAATCAAGGCCAGAAATATCAGGAATATATTTTATTTTTTCAAAAAATATAGTAAAAATTGCGGCCACTGACAGCTTCAGACTTGCGGAAAAAAGTATTACCATGGAGGGAGTATCCGCGAAGGGAGACGTTTCCTTTATTCTTCCGCAAAAACCAGCAAGAGAAATAATTAATATTTTAAGCGGAAAAGAAGGAAGAGTAAAAATATATTTTTCTCCAAGCCAAACAATATTTGAACTTCCAATGAAAGAAATTCAGCACCCGGCAGTGCAAATTACCTCTAGGCTTATTGAAGGAGAGTACCCTAATTATGAAGAAATTATACCCAAAAAATTTAAGACAAAACTAACGCTGAGGAGAGACGAATTTTTAAACCAAATCAAAGCCGCCGCTCTTTTTTCAGGGAAAATTAATGAAGTAAAAATTTCCGTAAGTGCCGGCGCCAAAGAGGTTGAAATATCGTCAAAAGATTATGATGTTGGAGAAAGCCATTCAAATATTTCTGCAAAAATAGAGGGGGAGGCAATTGAAACATCATTTAATTATAAATTTTTAGTGGATGGATTGCTTAACATAAAAAGCTCAGAAGTTATATTTGAGCTAAGCAAAGAAGACGGCGCGTGTATACTAAAACCCGTTGGAGATGCGAGTTATATTTATGTGGTAATGCCAATTAAGGCAACTTGACGTCAACTGTTTTGTTTGTACTGTTTGAAGCCGTGTCGATTGAATTTAGGGCTGTATTATTTTTTGACAGCCAATTATTAATTGCCGCCTGCCACATAAAATATTGAGGGTCAGAGGCGGGGTTTTGTGGGGAAGAGCCAAGCGGATTATTTTTATCAACATAATATAGTATTGTATTTGTGTCTCCTGTTGGCAACTGGCCCAACAAGGCAGGGTTTCTGCCAGTGGTTATTGGTTCAGGCGGGTTGAAATTTTCAGCCGGCTGGGATAACAATACTTTTTCCATAATTTTATGCCATATCGGCGCAGCCAACCCAATGCCCTCGTCTCTCGTGGGAACATTATTGTTGTTGCCAACCCAAACGCCAACAGCAATAGAAGGGGCATATCCCATTGTCCATCCGTCCACAAAATTTTGGGTTGTGCCTGTTTTGGCTGCAACCTGGTAATTTGGAAAATATAACGGAGAATTAAATCCAAAAATCGGGGCCCTTGCATTATTATCAGACAGAACATTATTAACAGTCCTCGCAATCTGCGTGTCTAAAACTTTTGTGGGCTGTTTTTTATTTTCTTCAATAATATTTCCGTCCGAATCAGTTATTTTTAATATGCTTATTGGGGGAATATATATGCCCTCTGCCGCAAAAACTCCGTAAGCAGATGTCATTTCCAGCAAGTTAACATCTCCGCCGCCTAGTACAAGAGAAAGCCCATAATTGTTAATGTCTGTTAGCGTAGTAATGCCCAAATCCCTGGCGGTTTGAAGCGAGTCGTAAATGCCCGTTAAATATAATGTTTCTACGGCTGGGATATTAAGGGATTGGTCTAGGGCTTGGCGCATTGTTACCGGCCCCCGGTTTCCTCCGTCATAATCTTGGGGGCTATAACACTTCAAGCCATATTGATCTGTTATCCCAGTGCCATCGGGGGGGCAATTTGGGTTGAATTCTGTGTTTACGTCCCATAATATGGTGTTGGGCGTGAACCCTTTTTTAAAGGCGGTTGCGTAAACAATAGGTTTGAATGAAGATCCTGGCTGCCTTTTGCCCATCGTTGCCACATCATATTTAGGAGCAAACAAGCAGGCATTTGGGCCTTTTTCATCGCACCCTTCAGGGTAGGGTTTTGCAAAGTAATCCTTTGAGCCAACAAGGGCCAAAATTTCACCTGTTTTGGGGTTAATAGCTGCTGCCGCGGCATTGTTTGCGTTTTTACTTTTAAGCGATTTGTCGGATTCTTTAATTGTTTTTTCCATATATTGCTGAAGATCCCAATCCAGCGTGCTGTATATTCTCAATCCCCTTTCCCTTAAATAATCCTCGCCGTATTTATCGTCCAAATATTTTTTTATATATAAAACAAAATCAGGGGCTTTTATAGAATTTGTGGTCTCGGAAAATACAATTTTTTCTTTTTTAGCTTCTTCCATTTCTTCTGTTGTAATATATCCATTTTTTTTCATTCTTTCCAAAACAGAGTCCTTTTTTTGCAACAATTCTGCCTTATTGGGGCCGTATGGAGAATAATGGCTGGGAGCCGGTATCAGCGACGTCAGCGTTGCCGCTTGGGCAAGAGACAAATCGGAGGCGGGTTTGCTAAAATAGGTTTGGCTTGCCGATTCTGCTCCGTAAGCGTTTTCTCCAAAGGGAATGGCGTTTAAATACCATTCAAAAATCTGGTCCTTAGAATATTTTTGCTCCAATTCTATGCTTAAAACAATCTCCCTTATTTTTCTTGATATGCTCTTTTGCCCGGTTAGATAAACTGTTCTGATAAGCTGCTGGGTTATTGTTGACCCGCCCTGGCTTCTTGCCTGAGAAAGCAAATCAACCCAGACAGCCCTTAAAATTCCTTCAAAATCAATGCCTCCATGCTGGTAAAACCTGGCGTCTTCAGAGGTTAAAACAGCTTGTTTTAAATGATCTGAAATTTTATTAAAAGGGACTATTTGCCTTTTTTCTTCACCAAAAATATCGTATAAAACAACCCTGCCCGTCCTGTCATAAATTTTGGTCGATTGGATAAACGGCGTTTCCGTAAACTTTTCAGGTTTTGGCAAATCCCAGGTGTAATAAAAAAACAACAAAACAAAAAACAAAAATCCAGTCAAACAAAAATATGCTAAATATTTTTTAATATTATGCCTGGCTAAAAACTCTTTTAAATTTTTTAAAGGGAAATTTTTTTTGGCCATACCGGCGTTGCAAAAGTTTTACTATCAGTTGTATTCTATCTATTTAATTACAATAAACCTAAAAAAGCAAGATTTATATTAATAAAGTAAAACCCGCGATAATGCGGGTTTTACTTTATTGCGTTAAAATTATTCTTCTTCCGACTCGCCGGGCAGGTTTTCTTCTTCGTCATCGTCAGTTTCATCATCAGCACCCTCTTTTTCTGTGTCGTCGTCATCCCAAGCGCCATCGTCATCAAAATCATCGTCCGAATTTATTAACCTGGTTAAAAATTCCTCTTCCATTTTTTTTATTTTAATTTTATTTTAATATTCTATTTGCCTTATTATATTTTTTTCAAAAGTATTGTCAAGGCTTTGTTTCTCCACAACACTAACCCTAGGGCTAGTAACTTTTTATTGCTGCGCAAATTGCCACGCCAATCGCATCAAAAGCGTCGTCTCTTTTTCTAAAATTTTTTTTAAAGTCAAAACTTTTTAAATTAACGGTTTCTTCTATCATCTTCTGCATTTGTTTTTTTTCAGCCCTACCATACCCGCAAATAGCCATCTTAATTTGCAGAGGCGTAAACTCCATAACCTGTAATTTTTTTTCCGCTCCGGCCAGCAAGATGACGCCTTTTGTTTGACTTACGGGCATAACTGTTTTTACGTTCTTAAAGAAAAACAGGGTTTCAACAGACATTACGTCCGGCTTGTGTTTTTCTATTAGTTTTTTTATATCCCCGTGTATTTTTTTTAACCGCTCCCCTGTTGTAAAGTTTTTTTCTGTTATTATGCACCCAAAATCAACAACCTCCAAACTCCGGTCTTTATTTTTTTTGAGAATAGAATAACCCGTGATTACCGACCCAGGGTCAACGCCTAAAATAATCATTTTAGTTTTTTTATATTTTTTTGCGAAGGTAAAAAGTTTTGCGGGCTTACCACTTTTTCGCCGGTTTGTTGCTCAAGTGCTTTTCTTGCGTCGCCGGCAATCCGTCCGCCCCTGTGCCCCGCTTTTGCGTTTTCATTATATCCTTTTGCTTTATCGGTTTTTGCAATCCGTGTGGTTGATAACTCTGCCAAGGCGGTAAAAATTAATTCCGCCTCAGTCATATTATCTCTTAAATTGTGCCCTTTTAGGTTCTTAACTTTTTTGTGCTGTCCTGTGGTTAGTCCGCTCCACTCTTTGTGTATTATATCTGTTAATTTTGCATATTCAAAACCCTCTTTGACCTCGCTGTCTTTCCAATAATCAGTCAATTTATTTCTCGTTTCCTGTCCGCGCATTCTTTGTTCAATCCATTTTTCCGACCTGCCCACTTGTTTCCAATGATTTCTCGCTCTATTAACTGCTAATTCCGGATTCACGGTTTCCTGTAATCTTTCATAGCCAACTTTTGCCAGCCACATTTTAAATGGTTCTGCTTTGGGAGACGGAATAGATTGTATCAGGCGGAGCAGGGTTTCCACATCAGCGGCATCAGTCAAATAGAATTTTCCATCGTGAGCTATAAATTTCAGTTGTACGATTTTCTCGTACACCTCACTTCCTTCTTGCTTCAATTTTATTTTTAGATCTGACCAATATCTTTTTGGTATTGTGCTACCAGTTAAAATTGCGATAATATCAATAACCGAAAAAAACCATTTTTCTTTTTTTGTATCCCAAATCCTCCGGACAGGTTCGTTCTCAAAATTAATAATTAATTTTTCAGTTTTTATTATTTTTTTTACCATATTTTTGTATTTTTTAACTTATGCTAAATTATACCACAAAATCCAATTTGCTATTTACAAACGCCCACTGGGGAGGGGTATTATTAGGTAAGATTAAAATTTTAAAGGTCGGAATAAATACAAAATTACTAAAATATAATTTAAAATTATGGAAGAAACAGAAAAACATTTTACAGACGAAGAAATAGTAAATATAAAAGCTTGGGATATTCCAACTCAAATATAAAGAGAAAAAGAACGTTTGTCTGAATTTGAAGGAGAGGGAGAAATTTCTTTTGAGGAAGCCGCTTTGTCGGTTGCGACTAAAACAGCAGCGGCTTGCACAATGCAGGCTGCTACCGAAAAGGCAAAATCTGAAACTGGGTTTGCGACATATGATGAAGCCAGTCGTTCTATCCTTGAGGCTGGGAAAAAATGGACAAAAATATATAGCGTGGCGGCTAAACGTACTCAAAAAATACTGATTAAACAACTGAGCCAAATTTTTGAGACAGAGGAAGGAAAATAAATCATAAAAAATCAGCGACCATTAATCGCTGATTTTTTTGTACACCCGTACACCGGTGTACGGGTGTGAGATTATTTTTAATTTTTTTGGTTTGAGTAAATCTCATTAACTGCATCGTTGTCGTCTAGCGCCTCAAAAAGTCTTTCGGCGGCCACCTTGTCTTTCTCGGAGAGTTCAACCTCTTCTTTGGGAATATGATCTAAGCTTGCGGATTCAATTTTAATTTGTTTTTCTCCCAAAGCTTTTTTTACGGGCTCAAAATCCTCAACTTTTGTGTAAATGTCTAAATTAGCGCCGGCTTCTTTGATGTCATCGGCGCCAAGCTCAATGGCCAGCATTTCCAAGTCATCTTTTGATTTGCCTTCTCCTAAAATTGTAATAACTCCTTTTCTGTCAAACATCCACCTGACAGCGCCCTCGCCAGCCATTTTTCCCCCGTTTTGATTTAAAATAGACTTTACTTCGCCAAGAGTCCTGTTTGAGTTGTCTGTAATTCCGTCAATTATTAAAGCAATTCCTCCTGGGCCAAATCCTTCATAGGAAACCTCTTCCAAGCTTTCGCCGGCCAATTCTCCTGTCCCCTTTTTAATTGCTCTTTCGATATTTTCCTTTGGCATGTTCATGCCCTTGGCCTGTTCTATCATAGCCTTGAGTTTGGAATTTTTTTCCGGGTCGCCCGAGCCTCCCCCGTCTTTTACGGCTATTGTAATCAATCTGCCGTATTTAGAATATATTTTGCCCTTTTTTGCGTCATTGGCCATTTTTGTGGCCATGACTGTTTTTGCGTGACTATGTCCTGACATAATTTTAAATTTTTGTAATTTTTAATTTTATAAATAATACAATAAAAGCTGAAATTATAGTAATTGCCAGAGCTGTAAAAAATAAAGGCCAGGGGTTTCCCAAGCTCTCCGCTGGCTGGCTTAAACCTGCTGTTAAATCTTTTGCTTCAACTATATTATTATCAGGTTTTTTTGCTTTTGACAAGTCGCCAGACCCTGAGCGAGCATAGTGAGTCGAAAGGCCGGTAATTATATTCACCGCACCCGGAGTTAATGTTGTGCTCCACGCCCACTTAGAGCCGGGCTTATTATAAGATTGTCCTGTTAGGGCAGATGTAAAATTTATAGAATCAATAATTTTTTCGTCCGGAGTCAAAAGATTTAATCCGTCTGCGTCATTGTTTAACATTATTTTTGTTTCGGGCCTTTTTAAAACCAAAAAATTATTTGTTAAAATTTTCGTACCCGCCGGAATTGTAAAATTTGATGGCGTGCCGTTTATGTCCTGAATCTTCCATCCCGACAAATCAACGTCGGAAGTATTTGAATTATAAAGCTCAATCCACTCGTCTGTTTCATCGGCTCCCTTTGGGCTTGGCAAAATTTCGTTAATATACACTCCGCCCGGATAAACCGCCGGCATTATCGGCGCCACGTTTTCAGTATTCAGATTTTGAACATTTGAATTTGTTTCGGATTTCGAATTTAGAATTTCGGATTTCTCGCCCACATAGGCGAGTCCTTGATATTTTATTTTTTCCAAGGTTTTTTCGCCTATTCCGTTTACTCTTAATAAATCATCAACAGAGGAATAAGGCCTGTTGTCAATAATTGCTTGGGCATATTTTGGCCCAATTCCCGTTAATGTGTCCAACTGCTCCAAAGTGGCAGTGTTTATATCAACGGGTTCTAACGCAAAACAAAAAGCCGGAACTAAAATAAAAATTATAAAAACTATTACTTTTTTATCCATTTAATATTATATTAACTGGTTTTGGTTTCGCATATGCAACAAGCCCAAATGTTCGTAGGCAAGGCGCGAGGCAACGCGTCCGCGGGGAGTGCGCTCCAAAAACCCCATTTGCATTAAATATGGCTCGTAAATATCCAAAATTGTGTCTTCTTCTTCCATGGCCGCTGCCGACAAAGTTTGAAGCCCAACCGGCCCGCCGTTAAATTTGTTTATTAGGGCCAGCAAAATATTTTTGTCTCCAGGCTCCAAGCCCATATGGTCAACCTCTAATTGCTCCAACGCGTACTCGGCAATCTCTTTGGTGATAGTGCCCTTGCCCTGAGCCGTGTCGAAGGGTTTCACTTCGGCAAAGTCGCGCACTCTTCTTAACAGCCTGTTTGCAACCCTCGGTGTAAATCTTGAGCGCCTTGCAATTATTTTTATTGCTTCGGGATTTATTTTTATGTTTAATAAATTTGCAGACCGCGCTATAATTTTTTCAACATCATCGGTTGTGTAAAAATTTAACTGAAAAGTCGCGCCAAAGCGGTTTCTTAATGGAGCTGACAGCGAGCCGGGTTTTGTTGTGGCTCCAATTAAAGTAAACTTAGGAAGTTTTAATTCCATTGTGCGCGCCATCGGGCCTTTTCCCAAAATCAGATTTAACTTATAGTCTTCCATTGCCGGATACAAGTATTCTTCTATCGTTCTGCTTATTCTGTGTATCTCGTCTAAAAACAAAACATCGCCCTCGTTTAAATTTGTTAAAATTGCGGCCAAGTCTCCCGCTCTTTCAATTGCCGGGCCAGAACTTATTTTTATTTCTTTGCCCATTTCCAAGGCAACAAGTTGTGCTAAGGTTGTTTTTCCCAATCCCGAATTTCCGTAAAGCAACAAATGGTCGGGACTCTGGCCTCTTTGCTTTGCAGCTGTTATAATTATGCGGATGTTTTCTTTTATTTTGTCCTGGCCCACATAATCAGCCCATTTTTTGGGCCTTAGGGCGGAATCCAGAATCTCATCATCCTTATTAAGTTTTTTGTCTAAAATGCTTGACATATGCCCTAAAAGGTGATATTATTAAAAATATTGAAACGTTACAGCTAATTTATATTATTTAACGTATTAATTAGCATTATAGGTTTATAATAGAAACGGCTCTGGAGTTGGAGGTAATTACTTGGATTCGTCCTAGCTTCGGATAGTCTTGCTCCGGCTCGACTACTCCTCGGACAAATCTTTATTTATGTCCCAGACATAAGACTACCTCCAACTCCAGAGCCGTTTTAAATTACTTCTGATTTTGATTCATCTTCTTCTACTACTCTCGCTACTTCGTCAAAAGTTGTTGTGCTTTCGGCAATATCAATAAGTCCCGACTGGTACATTGTTACCATACCTTTTTTAATGGCAAGTTCTCTTATGGACGAGACGGGCGGGTTGGTCAAAATATATTTTTCCATTTCAGAATCAATTAAAAACGCTTCGTATAATCCTTTCCTCCCTTTATATCCTGTAAAGTTACACACTTGGCATCCCTCCTCTTTTGGTTTTGCAATTTTTATTTTATCTAAATCGGGAGCTTTTACCCCTTTTGGCAAAGATTTTAATCCCTTTTTTAATTCGGCCAATTCTTTTACGCTTGGTGATTCAAAGGTCGAGCATTTTTTGCAAACTTTTCTTACAAGCCTTTGAGCAACAGCCATTTTTAGGGCCGGGGCTATTGAGGAAGGTTCGGCGCCCAGGTCTACAAGCCTGGGGATGGTTCCAGCTGCGTCGTTAGTGTGAAGCGTGGAAAGCACCAAGTGGCCGGTTAAAGCGGCCTGCAGGCCTATTTTTGCTGTTTCCAAGTCCCTAATTTCCCCCACCAGAATAACATCGGGGTCCTGCCTCACAATAGACCTTAAGCCATCGGCAAACGTGTATCCTTTTTCAGGAGAAACCTGTGTTTGGGAAACTCCGGTTAAATGATATTCAATGGGGTCTTCAATTGTAATAATTTTAATTTCCGGGTTTTGAATCTTTTTTAAAAACGCGTAAAGCGTTGTTGTTTTTCCAGAGCCCGTGGGGCCGGTTACAATTATCATTCCGTTTGGTTTTGTGATTTCTTTTTGAAAGGTTTTTAAAAGGTCTTCGCGTAATCCCAGGTCATTCAGATTAATCAGGCTCTTCGGGTTTAAAATTCTCATCACAATTGACTCTCCATATTCGGCCGGTAAACTGGAAGTTCTGATTTCTATCAGTAAGTTTTCTACGCCTATTGTAAATCTTCCATCTTGGGGTCTGTCTGTGATGTTCAATTTTAATTTTGAGAGAAGTTTTAACCTTGAAATTAAGTGGTGATAAACGGTTTGGTCAAAAAAAACAACATCTTGTAAGATGCCGTCCAACCTAACTCTCAGCCTGGCGTTGGATTCTTGAGGCTCAATGTGGATGTCGGAAGCGTCAAGCATAATTGCACCAAACAAAATAATATCCAAAAGCTCAGTAACGCTTTGAGCCAAATGTCCCTCCAGCTTCTCTTTAAAACCGGCAATATTTTTTACGCCCTTTTTTACCTCTTCAATAACTGCTGGAGAAATTGTCACCGAACCTAATAATTTTTTTGCCTCCTCCATAATCGTTATATTTTTTAGCTTATATTAAGCTATTTTAACATTTTTTGTGATTTCTGATAAGTCAACTCCTTTTTTCATTAACAGCCCCGCCTTTTCAAAAACTTCAGCGGTCATATTTTTCTGAAAATTTTCAGTGTAAATAACCAGCCCCGCTAAAAGGCACTTGGCCGACTCCTTGCTTATATTGTCCGACAAATTAAAAATTGTTTCGGCTAGAGATTTTTCTTCCACTAAATTTATTTTGCCAAAGTTTTTATTATTTGTTTTATCGTTATCAATATTCAAAATGGGAGATTCCATTAAAAAGCCAAAAGAGTCCAGGTTTTTTAATTCCTCCGCGTAATCTTTTACACCAATTGTTATTATTAAATCCGGTTTTGCCTCCTGATAATAAAAAGAAATATTGTCTTTTTTGATCGCGCCTTTTTCCAGAGTCAAAAATATTTTTAAAGCGTCGTCATTTTTTTCGTAATAAATTTGTGAAACTCCGGCAACTTTATTTGGAATTGAAATTACAAAATTTTTAGGGTAAGAAACAAAATCCAAAGACGGCGACAAAAATTTTAAATTTTCTGGCAACGTTTCCAAAACCAAGTTTACATTTTTGCCCTGTTGTTTTAAAGTATAAAAAAGAGCCAATGCTGAACATGTAGCCTCTTGGCCCTTTGAGGGTATTAAATAAATGTTTTTTGAGTCTGTAATTATTTGAGATGCCTCTGACATATTTTTATTTATCTCTTAGAATTAATACACCCTAAACGAAATCTTTTTCAAAGTCAACATGTTAGCAAAATACACAACAAAAAATTTTAAACAAACTCAAAAACTTGGCGAAGATTTCACTCGTTTTTTATTGTCCCCGCTTTTTTTTTCGTCATTCCCGCGAAAGCGGGAATCCAGACTCAAAACATGGATTCCCAGTCAAGCTGGAAATGACGGGTGCAATAAAGCCGTGATTATTGGTTTAACCGGAAATCTTGGCGGAGGTAAAACAACTTTTTTGCAGGGTTTTGCAAAAGGCCTGGGAATAAAAGAAAAAATATTATCCCCTACTTTTGTGATTTTAAAGCGTTTCGTCATTCCCGCGAAAGCGGGAATCCAGGTTAGGAATTTCTATCATATTGATTGTTACAGATTAAAAAAGAGTGAAGATATTTTGGAGTTGGGCTTCGGAAAAATAATTTCCGACCCAAAAAACATTGTGGCTATTGAATGGCCTGAAAGAATTAAAAAAGTTCTCCCCAAAAACACAATTTTTATTGATTTTAAATTTGTTGACGAAAAAACAAGAGAAGTTAATTTTAAATAAATAGTTATTTGTGGTATAAATAATATATGAGTATTCAAGAAATTAAAAAGAAAATAAGCCCAATATTAAAGAAAAACGGCGTTAAAAAAGCGGCGATTTTCGGTTCGTACGCAAGAGGAGAAGAAAAAAAACGAAGCGATGTGGACATTCTGATAAAGTATAAATATGATAATAAGAGTTATTTTGACCTGGTAGGGTTACAATTAGAATTGGAAAAAAAATTAAAAAAAAAGGTAGATCTCTTGACGTATGATTCTATTCACCCGCTTTTAAAAAAGAGCATTTTAGAAGACGAAAAAATAATTTTATGAAGAGGAATATAAAAACTTTTCTTTTACACATATTAAATAGCATAAAGCTGATTGTAGATTTTACAGATAATTGTACACAAGAAAAATTTATCAAGTCAGATTTAATCCAAAACGCCACAATAAGAATGATCGAAATAATCGGAGAAGCGGTTAAAAATTTGCCAGAAAGTTTTAAGAAAAAATATCCAGAAGTTCCATGGAAAGAAATAGCAGGGACAAGAGACAAACTTATTCATGAATATTTTGGAGTTGATTTAAAGCTAACGTATAAAATTGCCAAAGAAAATATTCCGGAACTAAAGAAAAATATTTTAAAAATACTGAAAGAAGAGTTTAATTAAAAAATTATACAAAGAACACTGCACTTTTGAAGTGTTTTTTGTTATAGAATACAGTTGACGTTTAAAAAATAATGTGATAAGCTCTAAACAGTTCACCAAACCTAAACGTTAGGAGATACAAGATGAGCGAAGCAAAATTAGCAGTTGATATCGGCAGTTTTTTTAGGAGCATAAGGTTGGGAAAGGGACTTAGTCAAAGCTGTGCTGCCAAAAGGATTGGGATTAGTTCATCCTATCTCAACAAGGTTGAGCAAGGGAAAATGATTCCTAATGCTCAATTAATCAGTAAGCTGATGGCGTCGTATGAGCTCGCTGATGAGCGACAAAAAGAGCTTGAAATCCTTCTGTCAAAGGCGCAGCTATTTACTGAGCGAGAAAAAACTTGCTTTCAACAGGCCGCTATGCTCGCTAAACAAATAGCGCCGCCACGTGAAGCGCCGGCGGAGCTTAGGATTCTTTGCCAGCTATTATTGCTTCCCCGAGATGTTCGTCAGCGAATAATTAGGGCTACGATCGCTTATGATTCGTCGTCAGGCGAAACCGTCACCAAATAGTTCTCGCGAAAACCGCAGGGGGCTTTTTTTTGTAAAATTTTTAAGATATAATACAGAATGGACGAGAAAAAAATATTATTGATAATTGATTCTAATGCGCTGTTGCACCGGGCGTTTCATGCGTTGCCTCCCTTGATGACAAAATCCGGGCAGGAAACCGGAGCTGTTTATGGATATTTGCTGACTTTGTTTAAAGCAATAAAAGATTTAAATGCCAATTATATTGTTGCCTGTTTTGACACAAAGGCCCCGACATTTAGACATGAAAGATTTAAAGATTATAAAGCTCAAAGGCCGGCAACTGCGCCCGCGATAATTTTACAAATCCCGATTGCAAAAGAAGTTTTGAGCACTTTTAAAATTCCTATTTTTGCAAAAGAAGGAGTTGAGGCGGATGACTTAATTGCTACTATTGCTATCACCGCCAAAGCCGACGAAATTTATATTATTTCGGGCGATTTGGATAATTTGCAATTGGTAAATGACAAAGTAAAGGTTTACACAATGGGCAAGGGTATTAAAGATACTATAATTTATGATAAGATAAAGGTAGAAGAAAGATTTGGAGTTATGCCCGCGCAAATGAATGATTTTAAGGCTTTAATTGGAGATGCTTCTGACAATATCCCCGGAGTAAAAGGAATAGGCAAAAAAACAGCCGCAGAAATAATTGAAAGATATCATACAATAAAAGAATTATATGAAGAAATTGCAACAGACACAGCTGTATTAAAACCAAAAGTTAAGGAAGCTCTGAAGGCAAACAAAGAAAACGCATTTTTGTCGCGAGAGCTGGTTGAAACAAAAAAAGATTGCGATATAAATTTTATCTTGGAGGATTGCAGGTTCGGGAATTTTGACAAAAAAGAGGTTGAAAAAAAATTATACGAGTTGGACTTTAATTCTTTAATAAGCAGAGTAGAAAACTTAAAAACAATATAACTATTTAAATTTATGTCTAGTATCGCGTCAAAAGTGGCAGTTCCAATGATTCTTGTGGGAATTTTTGTCACTACTATTTTTATTTCACTTAACTACCAAAGCCTCAATTTAATTTTTTACATAATTTTGTTTTTACTCAGCGTGTTTGTATTCTTTTTTGGCTTTGCCACAGGACAAAGCCTTGCCGGACCCGTAAAAAAATTGCTGCAAAGGGCTATTGATTTAAGCAAGGGAGATTTAAAAACAAGGGTTTATTTGGATGAAGGCAAAGACGAAGTAAGCCAATTGGCGAAGATTTTTAATAATATCGCCGACGAGCTTGAAAAAAGCAAATCGGAAACGCAGGAATCAGAAAAATCGGTTGACATAAAGGTTAGGGCAAAAACGCAGGGATTGGAAGAAACAATAACCGCCTTAGAGCAAAAAATAAAAAATAGGACGCTGGAACTGCAGAAAATAGCCGCCGATTCAAAAAAAATGCAGGAAAAGGCGCAAGAAAAAGAAATTGAAGCAGAAGATTTAAAAAGGCAAATAAACAGCCTAAGGACATCATTGGGCAGGGCCCGCCCAAAAGCAGGGAAAAAAACAAATGATGCGGGCTAGCCCTCCCTCCCCTCCTCCAACTTTTTATAGATTAAGGCGTTGCTGGCGGAAATTTGCGCGCAGTTAGAAAGGGTTTTTAGCAAACCAAAATCTTCTTTTGAATAACTTCCTTCAAACCTTTTTGCTCCGATAACAATAATTCCAAGAAGGTTTTCGCTGTCTTTAAGCGGTATGCAGGTGGAAATATTATATCTATGTATCTGATTTTCTATAGAGTGGAGTGTTTTTTTCCAGACAGCATCTTTTGTATTTTCAATGGTTTGTTCTAATTCTTCTCTTGTTATTGCGTCATATTCTTTTTTAAAGTATTCGGAAAACAAGGCGCAGCTTAGCTGAGGAATCTCTGTAAAGCCGATTTTTTTAGTAACCTCAAAATTTATTTCTTTCCCTGCGCTGTTGCAGAAGAGCACGGCAATTTTTTCGGTTTGCAGAGTAGTCCTTATTGTATTAATAATAACATCTGCAACCTGATCAAGGCTGTTGTATCGTCTTAGTTGATTTTGCGCCTTTTTAATTTCTTGTTCATATACATATAAAAAATAAAAAACGCGCTTGTTTAAAAATTTTGACAGAGATCCGCTGATTTTATATGCTATGACCGCAAAAACAGGAGCAACAACAAGTCCCAAAACATATCCGCCTCTTGCCAAGGGGTCTCCAAAAATAATTTTATAGGCGTGCGCGAACAAGTAAAAGGATAAATAAGCAAAAACAGCAATAATAAAATAAAAGGTTATGTTTCTGGTCAGAGTTTTAATATCCATAAATCTATATCTGGTAATAGCGTAAGCCATTAATATAACGTAAAAAGGGACAAATGAATTTGCAACAGGCGGAAGCGGAATTCCATACCATGGCGCAAAATTAAGCGTACCGCATATAAATGAAATAATTGTTCCAATGGCAACATATTTTAGTTGAAGTTTTGTTATTCCACTAGCTCCGCGGTATTTTTTTATCAGTAAAAATGCGGAATAAAAGACGCAAACCCCAAAAGAAAAAAACCACAAAGACATTATGGGAGTTGCCACGGGCCAAAATTTAAAGTTCATTATGGGCTCAACTTTTTCTATAAAAAACGGAGTTGCATTGGTGAGCAGAAAAAAATAAAAAAGAAGATAAACAAAAATTAAAAATTTTTTTCGTTTTTCCAAGGTTTCTGTTAAAGCAAGCACAAAGTGCAAATAAGCCGCCGGAATCATAATTGTAAAAGCCATTAACGCCCTGCACCAAAATAGAGCAAGCCATTCGGCTTGCTCCACGTTTTGCCAAAAAAAGTAACACAAGCTCCACAAGCTGACCAAAGTTGCAAGAATAGAAAAAGATACATTTTTTGGATTTTTTCTGTTTTTTAAAACAACCAAAACAGCCAAAACTATGCTTGTTAAAAAATTTATAAAAGCCGAGATTGTGTAAAGGTTAAAAATCATACTTTATTATTTCTTAGTATATTTTATCAAAATATGGCAAAACAAGCTAATATCGTGTAAATTGGAATAAATAATATGCCTGAATTGCCCGAAGTTCAAACAACAGTAAACGGCTTAAATAAAAAGGTTTTAAATAAAACCTTTATTAATGTTTGGTCTGACTGGAAAAAAATAGTAAAAAAACCAAAAAGTTTTGGTGATTTTGTAAAAGAAATAAGAAACAAAAAAATAAAAAAAATCTGGAGGCGCGCCAAAAATATTATTTTTGATTTATCGGAAGGGTATTCTTTGCTTATACACCAAAAAATGACAGGGCATTTGCTTGTTGGAATTTGGGAATTAAAAAATGATGTATGGGTTCCTAAAGATAAAAAAAGCCCCTTAAACGATCCCTATAATCGTTTTATTCACTTAATTTTTTTTCTTGATGATGGAAATATGATGGCTCTTTCCGATGCACGGAAGTTTGCCAAGGTTGAGTTATGGAAAACCAAGGATTTGCTGGAAGCGAAGGAATTTAAAAGCATAGGGCCGGAACCGCTTGATAAATCTTTTACTTTTAAAAAGTTTCAGGATATATTCAAAAATAAGAGAGGCAAAATAAAACAGGTATTAATGAAGCCGGAAGTAATTGCCGGAATCGGGAATATTTATTCCTCAGAAATATTATGGTATACCAAAATACATCCGGAAAAAGACGTTTCGGAATTGAGCCCAAGAGAGCTGAAGGCCATATATGACGCAACAAAAAAAGTTTTAGCGCTTGGGGTAAAATTGGGAGGCGAAAGCTTTTCGGATTACAGAAAACCGGATGGCACAAAAGGAGATTTTGATACGGAAAGAAAAGCATACAAAAGAGAGGGGCAAAAATGTCGCAGATGCAAAACATTAATTAGGCGCATACATTTTGGTGGCCGAAGCGCATTTTTCTGCCCCAGCTGTCAGAAACTATAAAAACATGATTTATTTTATATACGGAGAGGATTCTTTTAGGTCAAAAAGAAAACTGGAGGAAATAATTGAAGGATACAAAAAAGTCCACAAGTCCGGGCTTAATTTGATTTATATAGACGCCAAAGAAAATACTTTTAATAATTTTTACAGCAACTTTAAAATTACATCAATGTTTGCTGAAAAAAAGCTTATAATATTGCAGGATGTTTTTGCCAACAAAAATTTCCAGGAAGATTTTTTAAATAACATAAAAGCGCTGGAAGAGTTAAAGGATATTGTGGTGGTTTATGAAAAAGAAAAGCCCGACCAGCGCACAAGGTTTTTTAAAACTTTAAAAAATCCGACGGCTGGCGGAGTTAAATGCCAGGAGCTTAATTTTTTGCAGCCTGCGCAGTTAAGAAAATGGGCACTGCAGGAATTTGAAAAAACCGGCACAAAAATAAATAGCGACGCTTTAGATTTGTTAACCAGTTTTGTAAAAAATGATTTGTGGCGGATGTCTAATGAAATAAATAAATTATCAAGTTACAAAAAAAATATTGAAAAAAAAGATGTTGAGCTTCAAGTAAGACCCGATATTGAAAACGATATTTTTAAAACAATTGAGGCTATGGCCGGTAGAAACAAAAAAATGGCGTTGAGTCTTTTGCATAAACATTTGGAGGAGGGCGAGGCGCCATTATACTTATTAAGTATGATAACTTATCAATTTAGAAATTTGTTGATTATAAAGGAATTGATTGAAAGGCAAGTCCCCTATCAAGCCATTTCAAAAAAAACTGGCCTTCATCCGTTTGTTGTGCAAAAAACTTTTTATGCCTGCAACCAGTTTTCCTTGCCTCAACTAAAAAAAATCTACCAAAAGATTTTTCAGATAGATTTAGATATTAAAACCGGGAAAATTGAGCCGGAGACTGCTCTGGATATGTTTATTTCTTCTCTATAAGCTTTGTGAGGCGCGACTTACTTCTGGAAGCTTTGTTCTTTTTTATTACCCCTATTTTTGCAGCCTTATCAAACGCCGCGTAAATGTCGGGCAGTAATTTTAGGGCTTCGGGGTTTTTCTTTTGCAAAACCAAAGATTTAGCTTCTTTTACAAGCGTTTTTATTTTGTTTTTGTAAGCCGTATTCTGCACTTTCCTTTTGGCAGACTGGCGGATTGCTTTTTTAGCTGATTTTGTTATTGCCATAATTTTTTATCTATAACAAAACATTAGCACGTAATATTTATTTTTGCAAGGGCACGCCCGCAATTTGACCATAAATTTTTGTAGTGGTAAAATTAGTTTAATAATTTTAATTTAACTAAATGAGCGCCGAGTCAAATCCTTCAGAATCAAATTTTACACCAGGAATGTTACCCGGTAACCCGGAGGATTATGGTGTTGTGAAACCTAAACCGGAGGAAGGATATAATTTGAGAACATTAAACGAAGCGGGAGATAAGGCTGATGCTGATTTTGCAACCGGAAAAATTACTGCCGATGAATATAGTAAAATATTGCACGATCATCTGGAAAAGTTGCCAAACGTGATAGATGATAAAAAAAGAATTAAGGAAGACAGAGAAATGGTTGAAAGGCTTGTGGCGGAGGCAAAAGCAAAAAGCGCAAAAGCGGGAGAGGGTTCTGGGGTTTTGGATGCCACTGTTCCAAAGCCAGAAACAAAACCAGCAGATACTGTCGCCGTTGCGTCAACAGAAACAGACCCGAAAATAGTAACATCGGAGCCACACGAAGAAGGGTCAGAAGTTGATCCCATAGGGAATGTTATAAAACCTCCGGAGACGGAAGCTCCGTCGGCAGTTGTGGCGCCAGAGCCAACACCTGAAGCGGCGCCAAAACCGGCTGTTGATGCAAAAAAAGTTGAGCCTGTGCCTGAACAGGAGAAACCAAAAGAAGACGAGGTGGCTATGCGTAACAGGTTAAGAGAAGAAGCCGAGAAAAAATTTCAAGCAGAAGTTGATAAAAACCCCGAAGCTTTGGAAAAAGATAATTTTTTGATAACAGGAACAAATAAATATTTAAAAGATTTGGAGTGGAGAAAAAAGCGATGGCCGGGAATTTTTAATGATGCGTATTCAAAACTTACGCCGGAGGAAAAAGATAAATTTGATGTCTTGCCCTACAAAAATAAGTTTTTAAATAAGGACCAAATTGGTCATCTTCTGGTTGCGGGATATAGTCTTGAAGAAATAGAAAAGATAAAACCTCATTGGTGGTCAAATAAAGTTACGTCAAGGTTGTCCGATAAACCTGTTTATGAAGAGGAATTGAATGTGTTAATTTGGCAAGCGGTAAATAAAAAATTTGAAGAACAGGCAAAAGAGGATGTGGGTAAAATTTGGGACAATCATCGGGAAAAATTTATACAAGATGAGGTAAATGCGGAACTTCAAAAGATAGAACAAGCAAAAAAGTTGGAGGAGGCAAAGTTAGAGCGGGAGAAATTAATTCAAGCCAAAAAAGAAGTAAAAGCTGAAAAAATAAAAAAAGCAGAAAGTTGGACGCCGGAAGAAAGATTAAAAAAGATAGATAAAATGAACGCTCTTTATGCCAATATTGTCAAAATAAACCGCGCGTTAAGGGATTCAAAAGTAAAGGTAAAAAATAAAGACGGGAAAGCTTTGTCTGAAGACGATCTGAAAACTTTATTGGGCAGGTACTCAAATGACACAGTAGAAATTGCAAATGAATTGTCGGGCGAAAATTTTATGGCCATAGCTGCGGACAAAGCAGGTTATGACCGCAAAGCAGAAGTTAAAGATGAAGTAAAAAGAAAAGAATTTCAGAGAGAGCTTACGGCATTGGTGGTGTCCGAATTTAAAAAACAGGTTGAAATTATTAATGACGCAGAAAAAGCAAAAGGTTCAAAAAAACGGGTTGGCAGAAAAAAGAAAAAAGTAGAGCTGCCAGCTGCGCCCGTTGGCGAGGCCATAGCTCCAAGTACGGAATCTGTTGAAGAAGTCGAGAGACCCCAGGAAACTGCTTCAGAGTTGTAGAAAAATGAAGAGGAGGTTTCGTTACCAAATTTTTTGGAGAAGGCTGGAAAATCGATGAGAAGAAGGAAGGTTTATGACAAGGTATTAGGACCCGTTGTTGAAAAAGGCAAGAGGTTGCCCGAAATAAAAAATTTGGAAGGGTTGTACCCTGAAACAGATTTGAACGTTTGGCTGGCCCAGTCAATGGAAAAATTTAAGGATGAGCTGTTAACAACGCAAGAGTTATACGATAAACTTTTCGGCGGGAAGCCGCAGGACAGATGGACAGCTTCTGGCTCTACGCGCATGAGGGGGAAGATTAAAAAGTTTTTGTTGGAAAAAATAAAAGAAGGCAGAAAATAGAAATTTATGGCAGATTTAGGAGAGAATATTTTAAATAATCAAGGAATATCGCCCGAGAGCGAGCCAGTCAACGAGCAATCCGAAAAAGAAAAGGTTGAAGACGCCAAGGATTTTTTGGTTGAGTGGATAAAAGAGATATGGGTAAAAGAGATAAAGGATGCGGAAGCCATAGAAGAGGCGACAAAAAAAGAAGAAGAGGAGCGCAAATTAGTTAATTATCCGGATTTACCGGAAAATTTTGAAGTTGCCACGGGAAAGATTTTGGCAACAGAAGTGAAGCAAGTGGTTGAGGCCAGCGCAAAAGCAAAAGGGCTAAAACATTTAAAAGCTTCCGAAATAAAAAATAACGAAAAGTTTTCTGCAAAATTGGACGAAGCAATAGAAAAACGGGCGAACGAAGTTCTGGAAAATGAATATGAGCAAATGCCTGCCGGCAAGTACAAAACCTTTGAAGATTTTGAAAAGGCGGTAGAAGGAAAAATAGACGAGCTGATTAAGGGCGGTATAAAAATTGATAAAGCTATTTTTTGCGATTTAATGAATGAGGGGTATGATATGCTGGAAAAAAGCGAAGTTAAAAAAAGCAAAAAAGGGAAGGGGACGAGCTTGGTGGTTAAAAAAGGTAAAAAGCAGGTTTCTCTGTCGCGCAAAAAAATAGACGAAATTAAAAAAGATATTGAAAAGGGCGAGTTAAATCAAATAATTTCTGAGGGCAAGGATGCCTGGAGGCAGGAAAAAACTGAAGCTGTAAAACAAGTTATAAAAACTGAAGTTGAAAAAATATCTCAAGAAAGAGCAAAAGAGCCTATTATTGATTTGCCTGCTTCAGAAGAAGAGATTAAAAATCTTAGCGAAGATAATGATTCAGGGTCTGTTGAAGGTGCACCACAGGTTGAAGAAAAACTGGTGGCAGAAATTGTAAAAGATATGGGAGGCGTTTATTCTGGGGAGTTTGCACCTGTCTATTATATATATTCACATGCATATTCTCAAGCCGCGCACGAAAATAATTTTTTTGGAGAAATTGAATGCCAAAACGAAAAAGGTAAAATTTATAATATAAACTCTCTTTATGAGGAAATAAAGGATACAATATTAAGTGAAGAAAGGTATGCATTGGACGGTTTAGATCGTCGGCTTCAAGAAAAGGCAAAGGGTAGGCTTAAAATTCTTAAAAAAACTCTTGAGGATTTGGACGCCCTAAAAGCTATTGCAGAGCAAGAATACACCAAAAAAACAGAAACAGAGAGTAACCCAGCACTTTTTCAAAGATGGCACAGAGAAGAGCAGGCAGAGGAGGAAAAAAAGAGGGGGGCAAAAAAACCAGAGTCTTCTGTTGAAACAGATGATGAATTTTTACGCGCGCCCGCCACAGAAGAGTCGCTGGATTTGGGGGAGGATGATGTGCTAAGTTTTAGGAGACAGGAGCTGTATGACAAATATTTGTCTGGAGATTTGGTCATAGAAAACGAGGAACTCTATAATAAAATTAAAAATAGGAGAGATGCATTGTTAGAAAGTGATGAACTTATGTTTTCTAGCAAAGCCTTAGAGCAAGCTATTGCAGAAGAGATACTGGATGAAACAGTAACACCAGAAGATGTGCCGGAAGAAACAAAATCTCCAGAAACAGCAGAACAGCCGGAATTTGATGAAAGCTGGGATAATTGGCTGGCTGAAATAATGAATAGTGATGTGGTGCGGGATTTGGGAATTAAAACAGTAAGTGAGCTTGCCAAAAAAGTTGAAAGCGGAGAAATAAACCTTAAACAATCTCCGGAAGTTATGGCAAGGATCCCCAGATTTTTTGAACTAAAAATTGCCTCAGAAGAAGAGGTTGAAGTTGGAATGCAAAAATATGAGGAAGAAAAAAAAGAATTAAGAAAACAAAGGCCGTGGTGGAGAAAGTTGCTGGGGTTAAAACCAAAATTTAAAGAACATAAATATTTATAAAAAAACAGGCTATTGGGCCTGTTTTTTGCTGTTTATTTTGTCGATCAGGTCGCGGAGTTCGGCGGCGCGCTCAAAGTCCAAATTTTTGGCGGCTTCTCTCATTTCTTTTTCCAAAAGTTTTTTATCGTGAATTAGGCCAAACTCTTCAAAAACATCTTCTTTTTTTGAAAACCCCCAGTCGCGGATGTCTTTAATGATTGCAGTAGGGGTTATTTTATGTTTTTTATTATAATCTTCCTGAATTTTTCTTCTTCTGTTTATTTCATTTATTGCAGACTGCATTGAAAAAGTCATTTTGTCTGCGTATAAAATAACCCGGCCGTTGTTGTGGCGGGCCGCTCTGCCCATTGTTTGTATTAGCGTTGTTTTGTTTCTTAAAAATCCTTCTTTGTCTGCGTCCAAAATTGCAACCAAAGAAACTTCGGGCAAGTCTATGCCCTCTCTTAATAAATTTATACCCACCAAAACATCATATTTACCTTTGCGAAAATCTTTTAAAATTTCGGGACGCTCCATTGTTTTTACTTCAGAATGCAAATATTGCGTTTTAATCCCCCGCTCAATTAAATAGTCTGTTATTTCTTCGGCCAATCTTTTTGTTAAGGTTATAACCAAAACTCTTTGTCCCTTGGCAGTCTCTTTTTTTATTTCTTCCATTAAGTCTTTAATTTGGTTTTCTGTTTTTTTAATTTCAATAGAGGGCTCCAGCAATCCAGTTGGTCTTATGATTTGTTCTATAATATTATTTTTAGATTTTTGTTTTTCAAAGTCAGCGGGAGTGGCGGAAACATAAATTGTTTGGTTTTGCCGTTTCTCAAATTCTGTAAAAGTTAACGGGCGGTTATCCACGGCCGAGGGCAATCTAAAACCAAAATCAATTAAAGTTTCTTTTCTTATTCTGTCCTGCACAGACATTGCCCGAATTTGCGAAACAGAAATGTGCGACTCATCAATAAAAATCAAAGAGTTTTGGGTCTGCCCTGAGCTTGTTGAAGGGTTAAAGTAGTTAAAGTAATCAACCAAAGAAAATGGCGCTTGCCCGGGTTTTCTGAACTCCAATTGGCTTGAATAGTTTTCAATGCCCTGGCATCTGCCGGTTTCCTGTAGCATTTCCAAATCATAATTTGTTCTTTGCTCGAGACGTTCTGCTTCCAAATTTTTTCCCTGTTTTTTAAATTTTATTAACTGAGCATTGAGTTCCAGTTTTATATTATTAATAGCCAGTTTTAATTTATCTTGCGGGGCAACCCAAAAAGTGGCAGGAAAAAGCCTGTAATTTGTAAAATCTTTTTTTAGCGTTTTATCCATATTTGGGCTTAACTCTGAAATTTTTTCTATTTTGTCTTCGGAAATTTCCACCCGAAGGATTTTTTCTCCGGTTACAATATAAATTTCTATAATATTCCCTCTTACCCTAAATGTGCCAGGTTTAAATTCAATGTCGTTTCTTTGGTATTGCAGGCTGGTGAGATTTAAAATAAAATTTTTACGGCTTATTTTCTGGTCTTTCTTAATTTGTAAAACAACACCTTCGTAGTTTTCGGGCGAGCCGATGTTATAAATGCACGAAACCGAGGCTACAACAATTACGTCTTTTCTTGCTGTAACGTCCTGCACTGCCGCGTGGCGCAACCGGTCAATTTCTTCGTTTATTTTTGCATCTTTCTCTATATATGTGTCGCTTTGGGGAATATAAGCCTCGGGCTGGTAATAGTCATAATAAGACACAAAATAATGCACGGCGTTGTCGGGGAAAAATTCTTTGAATTCCTGGTAAAGCTGGGCTGCCAAAGTTTTGTTTGGGGAGATTATCAAAGTGGGTTTTTGAATTTTTTGTATGACATTTGCCAAAGTAAAAGTTTTACCCGAGCCCGTTACGCCTAAAAGCACCTGGTTTTTTACCCCATTTTTTATGTTTTTTATCAGCCGTTTTATAGCTTCGGGTTGGTCTCCGGTTGGCTTAAATTTTGATTTTAGCTCAAATTTCATTATAATGACTTAATGATATCTTATTTAGAGGGGAAAATTATATTAAAAAAAGACAAGTTTATTATAGTAGAAGTAGCCGGGATTGGCTACAAGGTTTTTTTAAACCGTCAGAACCTATTAAAATTACCAGAAATTGGGCAGCCTGTAAAGCTTTTTATATTTCAAAAAGTAAAAGAAGACGCCCTGGATTTATACGGATTTTTAACTTATGATGAGTTAGATTTTTTTGAGGTGCTAATGGGTATTTCCGGAGTTGGCCCAAAGTCTGCCTTAGACATTTCTGCTTTGGGTTCTTTAGACAAAATTAAAGATAAAATTTTAGCGCAAGACGAAAAAATATTTGAAGGTATCCCCGGCATTGGCGCCAAAAAAGCAATGACAATAATTTTGGAACTGACGGGAAAAATAAACACGCAAATTAAAACCAAGTCTTCTGCCGATGAAGCCGAAAACGCATTAGTTCAGCTCGGCTTTTCAAAACAGCAAGCCCGCGACGCTTTATCTAGTATCCCCTCCTCAAAACCAACTGAAGAACGCGTAAAACTTGCATTAAAAAATTTAGGGAAATAAAATGGATAGCTCAGAAAAAATAAACTCAGAATCAGAAGATGCTCCCGTTGTCGAAACGGTTTTTGAAGAGCCAATCTCTAAAACAAACGCGATAAAAAATGAAGCCGGTGATGTTAAAAAAGAAGAAACAGTTAGTGATGAGGAAATTAAGGAACTGAAAGGGGGTTTGGAGCAAGAATATAACAAAGATGCTTGGAATGTTTTGAGCAGGCATTATCTTGAATGGACCAAGTCAATATCGTCTGAAGATACAGAAAATGTAAAGAAATATCACAGGTGGAGTTTGCCTGTCAATTCGCTTTTAAGAAGCAAGGATTTACCTGAAAACGTTACGCCCGAAGACAAAAAAAGTATTAGGCCGATAATTAAAACACTTGATGGCTTGATTAAAAACTGTCCGCCCGTTCCGGTAGAATTTACCGCCTATAGGGCGGTTTCAAGCGAAATGACTCTTGAAGAAGCTCGGGCGCTAGTGGGGAAATCAATAACTCCGGATAATGGGTTTATGAGCACGGCCGTAAATAAGCCATTGGCCGTGAATGATTTTTTGCAAAAAGACGAGAGTAAAATTCTTTATGAAATAACGGTTCCAAGAGGTGAAAAAGGAATCTGGATGCCAGCTGTTACAAATTTTAAGGAATCGGTCTCAAGAGAAGGAGAATTTTTACTTCCAAGGGAAAGCAGATTTATTGTTACAGGAGCTGAAGAACAGTGGTTTATTAATAGAAGAAGCAGAAACGCCGAAGATGTTCATGCATATGGCCAAGAGAGAAAAAGCCCTCCTCAGTTTAAAGAAAAAAGGCTGGTTGTAAAACTGACACTTGAAAATCAAAAATCAGAGCAGGTTGAGCCCGGAAGCGAAATAAATGGAGCTGATTCTTGGATTAAGGCTATAAATAAAATTTTTGAAAAAAATTATGGCCTTTCTACTCCCGAAGAAAAATTGCCCCGAGTTGTTAAAGCTGCACCGAACGAGTCGTGCGCCTATGTAAATTGGGATTTAGACCGCAGTTTGTACAACGTTATAAGAGTCAGATTTGGAAAACAGATTTTAGATGGTAATGCTGTGGGAGAAGAAATGGGCCACTTTTATAGAGCGCAACTTAAACCCAGTAATATAAGCAGGATTGAAAGATTATCGGCGTGGCTAAAAGGATCAAGTATCGTGGAAGATTTAATAATTGATAAAAAGGGAGATGTTAAAGATAAAAAAGAGCACATTACAAATGAATTTTTTGGTTTTTTGGGAAGGCGTTTGTTGCATAAATCTTATCCTAAAAATAAAGACGGGACATCAAAAATTTTTCCAGATGGGGAGCCAAAAATTGATTCTGGGGATAAAAAATTTGCAGTAGGTGCTTTAAAAAGAATAAGAAAGAATTTAAACTCTTTAAAAAGTCTCTTTATGGAGGGCGGTGTATCTTTAGAATCCTTAAGAAATACAGCAGAACCTTTTATAGAGGCGAGAATTGATATATTACACCATCGTCGTGGTTACGAATTTGCTTCAAAGGTTGATTTGGACAAAATAACAAACTGGAATAAATTGTTCTCTATGCCCGATAAAGAAGTTAGAAAAAGATTTTTTACTCCCAACCCCGATTACTCAGGTTTGTGAAATTTTTAAAGTGTAGGTTATTACGTGTTAATTTGCAAAAAAGTGTATAAAACTTGCCTTAAAAAATTTAGGGAGATAATATTATATAAAATAAAATAAATTAATAAAAATATGGAAGGAAATAGAAGAGAATCATCTTCAGAGCGCGAAGAAGAAAAATTAAATAAAGCAGAGGCACTACTAACTCCTAGATACGAAAATTCTTCAATGCTTTATGAGGAAATAGATAAAAACATTTATGGTGGCGAAAAAGACCCCGCCAAAAGGGCAGAAAGGCTCAAGCAATGCGGATATAATGCGGAAACTCTTTCTCAGAGAGGAAAAGAAATCAAAAAGCAACTTCAGCAATTATATGACAGAGAGGCAGACAACGGAGGGGATGGAACTTTTTCTTCATTATCAGAAGATATGAGAAATCATGCACTTTCGCTTTTGGGATTAGTTGAGTCTAAAACCGGCGGAGGAGAAAAAGATTATGTTTGTCACTCAGATGCTTCTGTGGGACTTGCATATGAATTATCAAGGCAAATGAGAAAAATTGCGCAAGTGGAAGCTCAGCCAGATCCGGATAATGAAACCGTAAGGCACATTCTTCGACAACAAGATGTCCCCTCTTCCAGAGAGGTGGCCCAAAGGGCGATAAGCGTTGGGCCGGAAGAATTTTTAAAAAAGAAAGACGCCGCCTTAAAAAATATTTCACCAGGGGCTAAAAGAAAGCAATATGAAATAGCTTTTGCAATTTTTGAATCAGCCTTGTAATAAAAATGAAAATGATATCAATCGAGGAGCGTGTAAAACTTGCATTAAAAAACTTAGGGAGATAATATTATATAAAATAATTAATTTTAAAAAATATGCCAAAAAATATGGATTCATTTCCTTCTAATGAGGGAGGAGAGAATAGGCCGATATCAGAGCTTTCAACAGAGGAAATTGAGAGGATTTTGCAAGAAAGAAAAAATAGTCAAAGAAGAGAAAAGGGAGAAGAATTTGTTTTTGAAAGAGAAGCGCACAGAAATATGTTTCTTCAAGATTTAGGAGATGGAATAACTACGGGCGAGCCTCAATCTAACAAAAAGAGTAGCATACGAGGAGCAGAATATGTTGGGCTTTATAAGGATGGGCAATATATTGGAGATATTGTTTCAGAAGGTAATTTGACGGGAATCACGGATAGGGAGTTTCAAGATAAGGCTTATGAGTTGGTTGCAAAAAGCCTTGGAAAGAAGGTTGGTGCAGAGCGTGAAAAAAAGCCACGCGTGGATATTAATATCGATGCCGACGCAAGAAAACTTATGGATCAAATGAATATGGTATTGAGTGGCGATAAACTAACATTGCAAAACGATCAGATGGATTTAGACTTATATGACAACGGATCAAACCAGAAAATTGAAATATCTAAAATTGATGAAACAAAAATTCTTTTAAGTATTACTGAAAAAGGTGGCAAGGTTATTGAATATGTTATTGACGCAGGTAGATTTATTCCAGATTCAAGGAGAGTTAAACTTTAAGATTAAAATAAAATAATTAATTTTAAAAAATATGCCAAAAAATATGGAATCGGGTCTAATTCAAGAGAAGCCCGAAGAACAAATAAGTCCGGAAAATAATAATGACGGCGGAGAAAAAACTGCTAAAGAAAGATTAGCGGAGTTAAATAAAAGAATGTCAAAATTACCTCCCGACGAGAGAGCGCATATGGTTGGAGGAGAATTACGCGGGTCAGAAGAAGGTAGAGCATTATGGCATGAGGTAATAGAGGTAAGTAGGACAGCTTATAGAGAAGAAGAGTTGGAAAATGCAAAAAATAAATTAGAAGAAACTAAAAAAGAATTAGCACGTAAAAAAGAATTGGTGCAAACCGAACAAGAATTAAAGCGGGCCAGAGAAGAATTGGATAATTTATTACAAAAATAATAACGGATAAAAACTATGTCAGAATCGCCAGAAAGTGCGCCAGCACCGGAACAAACACCGGCATCCGAATCATCACCTACTCCTGAAGCGGGACCGCAAGTCCCTAATTTTGAGCAAGCGCCACAACCGGAAATTCCGCAACAAGAGGCGCAAAATAGTCCTTCTCCTGAAATAAGATTGGGTAAGGGTAATTGCTGGGAAACTTTGAGCCTTGACAAAAATGCATCTAAAGAGGACATCGGTTCAAGATATAGAGATTTGGCTAAAAAGTATCATCCAGATGCTGGCGGAAATCCAGAAGATTTTAAGGTATTGCAAAAAGCTTATGAAGATACAAAAAATATTTCGGTTAACGGATCGCCAGACGGTATAGCCCCAGAGGCGACTATGGCGGCAGGTGCCGGCGTCGCGGCATCGGGCATGGCCGAACGTGGAGTCACACCCGAACAAAGGCAAGCCGCTATGGACGCAATGTTTGCGGCAGCAAATATATCCCGAAAAGAATCTGTCTTTTATGGTCATCACCCAGAGCAAGATTTAAACGCGCAACACGAAGCGAGAATAAGAGAGATAGACGAGGATTACGCCCGAAGAAAAAAAGAAGATGAGCAATTCAACGCAAGTGTGGCGGAAATGCAAAGAAAAATAGACGAGGAAATAGCCGCAAAAAAGGCTCAAGAAAAAGCAGAACAAGAAAAAATGCAAAGATATATATTTTCTCCGACCGGGCCGGATGAATTTGTAAGAGATATGCAGACGTCTGCAATTAAAGATATAATAATGCCATTGAGCGAAAGTGGTTTGCTTAGCCCGCAGGAAATAAATGAATTTATGGCAGTAGGCCGGGCTGTCCAAACAGAGGCTAATCGTCCAGATGAAAAAGAACAAAAAAGGGGTAATAATATAGAAGCACTGGTTAATCCTAATGTTGAAAATTCTGCATTGTTGCACGCAAAAATCTCTGAATATATTTATAACGGGGAAACGAAAGCAGATAAAAGGGAAAAAGCAGTTAGGGATCATGGTTATGACGTTGACAAACTGATTGAGGCGGGCAGAAATGTAAAAAAACAATTAAAAAAAGTTGAAGACGAGGATATTGGTTTAGGTGGAGACGGAAGAAATTTTTCAAAACTATCAGAAAACGACAGAATTGTGGCAGAGCTTTTGAGAGGACTTGCCGTCTCAAAAAGAGGAGAAGGCGAAAATAGTTATTCTCGGCATTCTTTTTTGTCTGTGGGTTTGGCAGAATTATTGTCCGATCAAATGGGGAAACTAGATAAGGCGGTTATTAAACCAAATATAGGCAAAGGGAGGGATGAAGTATGTTTAAAGGCAGAAGGATTATTGAATGAAATACCGGCAGGGATTGTGAAAAATCAATATAAAACCGCCTGGGATATTTTGAAATCGGAAATTTATTAAAACTTGCATTAAAAAACCTAGGGAGATAATATTTGTGCAAATAAGTATAATCAGGTTAACGCGTGTTAACCTAAAATACTATGGATAAGATAATAATAGAGAAAGATTTTTATACAATTGCTGAGTTGGCTAAAATACTAGGAATAAGTAGAATATCTGTATTTAAGCGAGTTAGAAGAGATTCTATTAAGGGCCAGAAAATGGGTCAAAATTTCATTATTTTTAAGAAAGATGTCGATTTAAGTAAATTGATGTCAGAAACAAAACGTTAGTTTTTAGTCAGGTTAACGCGTGTTAACCTAAAAACAACCCTACTTGCATGCGTGAGTAGGAGTGTAAGTAAAAAAAATAATATGATAACAAATATTCTAATTTGGTTGTTGTTTGGGATAGTTATAACGTGGCTTTTTGAATTGACCTTAAAAACCAACAAGGCTTTGCGTCGCAGATATTATACACGCCATGCAATCATTTGGGGTTATCACATTCATCACAGCACATATGGACTTTTGTGCTTTTTAATTGGCATGTTTTTATTTTTTGACGGCCGGCCAGTTATTACGCTTCCGGTTATTGCATTTGGTTTGGGAATTATTATTATGCACACTATTTCTGATCCGCGCCATAGGGTTGTTTTTATAGAAAAAGAACAAAAATAAAAAATAATTTGACACGGGTTTTTATCTGCGTATAATAAAAACATATGGCAAAAGAAAATATCACAATTGATGATTTGGCAGTAATGGTGCAAAAAGGATTTAATGATGTTACCAGTAAAATGACAACAAAGGTTGAAATGAAGGCCGAATTTGATGCCGTGAATAAAAGGTTTGATAAAATTGAAAAGCTTATTTTGACCGACCATAAAAAGAGAATTGAGAAATTGGAAGATGAAATAAAAGAAATTAAAGGATTATTGGCAATTAGTTAATATGAAACAAGCTGGGAAAAATATAATTATCAGCACTATCAACCTCTCTTAGAGAAGGCGCAATTTTAATTTTAAAAAAAGAAATTGCCTCTTCTCAAAAAGAGGTTTTATTTTGTTCCTTAACATTTTGGAGGCTATATGAAAGCAAAACAAGTCTTGCAAGGGCTTAATAAGGCTCCCTACCTTTACCATCGTTTTGTTTATGAAAACATTGTTTTACCTCTAAAAGTTGGCAGGGCTAAACTTTCAGTGAGCAGGGATAGGCAAACGGGAAGACTGAAGGCATCATTTAAAAATAGGAGATTTTCTTTTAAATGGTCAGATAAGATAAAAAAGTGGGTGTCTTAATATAACAACCCGACAAAGTCAGCGCATGCTGACTTTTTTTTGTTCCCGTGCTAAATTAAAACAATGACGCTAAAAGAAACAATTAAAAAATTTATACCCAAGTTTTTGCTGAAAGTTTACCACTTTAAGCTGGCTTTGCTGGGAGCTATGATTTTTGGTTTTCCGGGCAAGAATAAAAACGTCAAAATTATCGGAATTACTGGCACCAGCGGAAAATCAACCACGGGCGATTTTATTTGTAAAATTTTGGAAGAAGCCGGAAATAAGGTTGCTTCTATTTCTTCAATAAGATTTAAGGTGGGAGATAAGGAATGGGAAAATAAGTACAAAATGACAATGCCTGGGCGTTTTGTCATCCAAAAATTTTTGAAACAAGCGCTGGATGCAAAATGCAAATTTGTTGTTTTGGAAGTGACATCAGAGGGCATAAGGCAATTTCGCCACAAATTTATAAATTTTGATACAGCTGTTTTTACCAATTTATCAAAAGAGCACATAGAATCTCATGGAAGTTTTGAAAAATACAGAAACGAAAAATTAAAACTTTTTAAGGTCTGCAAAAATATACACATTATTAACGGAGACGACGAGAACGCAAAATATTTTATTGATATTCCGGCGAATAAAAAGTTAATTTTTTCAATTAAGGACAAAAAAGATTATGATTTTGAATTAAATGTGCTGGGAGATTTTAATATTATGAATGCGTTGGCGGCGATTAATACCGCAAAAGTTTACGGTGTTGATTTTGAGGTTTGTAAAAAGGTTTTAGAAAATGCAAAAGGAATCGCAGGCAGAATGGAAGTTGTAAATAAAAATCCTTTAGTTGTGGTTGATTATGCCCATACCCCGGTTCAACTGGAAGCTGTTTATAAAAGTTTAAAAAATAAGAAGCTAATTTGCGTTTTGGGGTCTTGCGGAGGCGGCAGAGACAAGTGGAAAAGGCCGGTTTTAGGAGAGATTGCTAAAAAATATTGCAGTAAAATTTTTGTTACAAATGAAGACCCTTATGATGAAGACCCAATGGATATAATTAATGAAGTTTATAAAACAGCCGGCCAAAATGCTGAAAAGATTTTAGACAGAAAAGAAGCAATTAAAAGAGCAGTAAAATCAGCCGGCCAAGACGATACGGTAATAATTACGGGCAAGGGCTCAGAGCCTTGGATGTGTGTCAAAAACGGTAAAAAAATTCCCTGGGACGACCGCCAAATAGCAAGAGATGTATTGGCTGAGAAAAACTTGACAAGAGGTCTTTAATATGCTATGATTAATACATAGTGAAATTAGCACATTTATAGCATAAAATTACTTGCGGAATGCAGTTGTAGCCAAAAGATACGGATACAAAATCAGTGTTTTCTGGCTATGACTGCCACCTCGGCGGACAAGATTACTCTTTTGCGAAGGAGCTGACCATGAGTCGGCTAGTGCTCTGCGATGCAAGTGGACCACTGAAGGATCTTCTCGAGAAGCTTTCTGGGGAAGACGGGGAACGATGGTTGGAGCGTCTCAAAAAGACGCTCAGGGAGTCATCGGACTTGCTTCGGCGAGTTGCCATGGTCTCGGTAAGCGCGATGAAGAGATTCGTCGCCAACGACAGCGCCAAGAAGAAGGCCAACATTGGCTGGACGAGTGCCGATTTTGACAGGTTCTTCGGAGGGAAAATCGAGGAGAATGTCGAAGCCACTAACCTCGCCGTCCATCGTTTGGAAAAAGCGTCTCTTGACGCCCCAATTCTCGCCGAACTCGGCGCCCGCGCTACGACCCCGCTCGCTTATTTGTTCGAGCTTATGGAAAAGCAGAGCAAGGGCGAGGATGGCGTGTTG
>MHPP01000018.1 GCA_001822095.1 Candidatus Staskawiczbacteria bacterium RIFOXYC1_FULL_38_18 | reverse complement strand
ATATTTTAAAATTCATAATTTGCTACGAAATACGAAAAAATACGAATATACAAAACTTGACTTAGTAAATTTTATTTGATATTATATCCATAGTTCCTTACCCCTCCCGTTAGCCACAGGTGAAATATGTCTAAACCTGAACCCGTCAATAAGTTTTGGGATGTCTTTATTTCTGCCACGCACAAAGTTATCATTTGCACAGCATTAGGAACATTGACTGGACTCTTTCTGTCCGGGATATTGATTCTTTGCGGGCGCAATAGTGATTATCTGCCCGCTGGAATATTAACGGCGGCTCTTGTAGCCTCATTAGTAGGCCATAAATACAAATCCTAAAATTTGCCTTTGCAATGCTGAAGGCTTTTTTGTTGCAAAAATTAAGGCTGTAAAATGTCTTCTGTTCGGCCGTCAATTGAAATAATGACATTTTTAACTATTGGGAACTGCTTTAATGTTTCAGTAATTTGAGCTCTTATCGCAGAAACCTTGCATGACCCTCCAACCTGAAATTGCAATTGCTCATCAAAGTCAACTTTTGCTGTTTCGTTTTCAATGGTTAATTTCTGGATTTTAACTCCGGTATTAATGCTTGTAAAAAATCCTGCATCTTTTTCCAAATTTACAGGGCCTTTTAATAATTCTTCCAAAGCAGTTCTTGCAATTGCCGGAGTTTTGGCCACTTGCCTTTCAACGGGAAAAACTTTGTTGCATGAATACTCGGAGTCCAATTCGCTGTTGTTAAAATAAGCTTTTACCGTAATTAATTCTCCAGAGCTTTTGGCAATTTTAACAGGTATGGCAAATTGCTTTTCATTATCTGGTAGGCCACTCGGATTCTCATTTTTAAAAACTAAAAATCCCGATTGCTCTTCTTGCGAGACAAACGCTAAATATGTTTCAAAGCTTACCGGGGGTTTCATCCAGTCTGTTATGGCGGTTAAAATTGCTGTTTGGCCCAACTGTTTGCCGTTTTTATCCAAAAGTTTTACAGTTCCAACCTGTCCTTCAAATCCATTCCAGCCTTCCCCGTTTGTTGTTCCGGTTATTTTTAAGGGTGAAAATATTTCTGCGCCAGAAATTGGCGAAGTTATTCGAATACCCAAGACAACCGGAGGGTTATTTATGTTATTTTTTACGGGCAAAAAAATCAAAACCGCGCCTAGCGCAGCGATTATTATTGCCAAAAATATTACTAACCAAATATATTTGTTCATATAATTTTATATTACATTATTAAACTTAGATTAAAAGACTTGACACGACTCGTCAAAAAGAGTATAATAGAATTAAGCTAATAAGTCGATTAAAATAATATTAAAGCGACTTTGAAGCAAAGGTCGTTTTAATCGTCAATCAAAAACAAAATGTTCGACAGAAACAATAACAACAGAGGTTTTGCCCCAAGAGAAATGGTCAAAGGCAACTGGAAATGCTCCGAATGCGGAGTTGAAATCACAGAAATGCCGTTTGAGCCATCTCCTGACAGGCCAATCTATTGCAGAGAATGCTGGTCTAAAAAGAGACCTCCAAGATTCAGCAGATAAGTTTGCTAATCGAAAACAGCCCCGACAACGGGGTTGTTTTTTTGTATAAAAAAATATTAGTGCTATAATAATTCAATGACAAATTCCAAAAATAAAATTTTAAATAATTTAAAAAATACCTACTGCCGGCTAAAACCATCAGAAATTGAAGGCGTGGGAGTTTTTGCGATAAGAGATATTCCGGAAAAAACCAACCCGTTTAAGGGCTCCCCAAAGCAAAAATGGGTTAAATTAAAAATCGAGGAGCTGGCTCCATTGGGCGAAGAAATTTTAGGCTTAATTGACAGTTTTTTTGTTATTCGCAAAAACAAAACAGTTTATATATCAGAGAACGCCCTTAATGGAATGGACATTTCTTATTTTTTGAATAATTCAAAAAAACCAAATGTAAAAACAATTGATGACGGCACTAATTTTTTAACTATAAAAAAAATAAAAAGGGGGGAGGAACTGACTGTTGCCTACTCTACATACGACGAAAAATATGAATAATTTTCAAACCATAAACGGACACAACGGAAACGGACATGAGCCAATTTTGCCAAAAAAATTTTTATTTGTAAGCTGGGAAGCGCTTTCGGGAGATTTGGCTTGGCAAATTAAGAATGAAGGCCACGAGGTAAGAGTTTGTGTCCAGGCCGAATATGACAAAGACGTTTACGAGGGATTTTTGGAAAAGATTGATGACTACAAACAGCACATTGACTGGGCAGATGTTGTTGTTTTTGACGACGTTGGTTTTGGAGAGGAAGCGGACGAATTAAGAAAAAAAGGCAAGCTGGTTGTTGGTGGAAGCGAATACACCGATAGGCTTGAAAAAGACAGAGAATTTGGCCAAGCCGAAATGAAAAGAGTTGGGATGTTGACGCTTCCCCACTGGGATTTTTCAAATTATGATTTGGTGCTAAAATTCATTGAAGAAAATCCCGGGCGCTATGTTTTTAAGCCGTCTGAATTCATCGGCTCGTCATCAAAAGGATTGTTGTTCTTGGGAAAAGACGAAGACGGAAAAGATTTGCACGATATTATAAAATCAAACAAAAAAGTTCTTGAGAAAAAAGTTAAAAACTTTCAGTTGCAAAAATTTGCCCAGGGAGTTGAGGTCGCTGTTGGCGCGTTTTTTAATGGAAAGGACTTTATTTACCCAATCAACATAAACTTTGAGCACAAAAAATTATTCCCGGGAGATATTGGCCCCTACACCGGCGAAATGGGAACATTGATGTACTGGTCTGGCCCAAACACAATCTTTAGAACAACCCTAGAAAAGATGAAGGAAGACATTAAAAAATCTGGATACGTGGGCTATATAGATATCAACTGCATCGCAAATGCCAGAGGAATTTATCCCCTGGAATTCACCGCGCGATTTGGATATCCTACAATTTCAATTCAAATGGAGGGAATCACAAACCAATGGGGAGATTTTCTTTACAAAATTGCGAGCGGAGAAAATTATGAATTAAAAACCAAAAAAGGATTCCAGATTGGAATTTGCTGCGCAGTCCCGCCGTTTCCTTATTATGACAAAGAGGAAATGGATATTTACAGAGATTTGTCCATTATTTTTAAAAAACCGTCCATGGACGGAATTCGCTTCGGCGACTTAAAATGCGTTGAAGGCAGATGGACAATTGCCGGAGAGAGCGGATATGTGCTGGTGGTTACGGGCTCGGGAGTCACGGTTGAGGATGCCAGAAAACAAACATATGGCAGGGTTGAAAATGTGCTACTTCAAAATATGTTTTACAGGACCGATATTGGGTTGGGCTGGTATGAAGATTCCGACAAGTTACAAACCTGGGGTTACTTGTACTGAGTCACCTGTTTTTATATCAAACTCCTTTGATAGGCCTGCGTTTATCTCTAAAACGTAGCTAGCTTTTTTGGATGGCACAATTAGTGGGCAATTTACCTGATTGCCTGCCTGCCGGTCAGGCAGGCAGGGTTGTGCTTTTTCAAATACAAAAACAACTTTATAATTTTTATCAATCCATATTATGTCTAGAGGAATTAAAGTGTTTTTCATCCAAAAAGGATAAATGCTTTCATTGTCAAAAACAAAAAACATTCCGTTATTTTTATCCAATTTTTCTTTATACATTAAACCCGTCTCCCTTTGAGCCGGTGTTTTTGCAAGTTGAACCAAAAAACAATCTGATTTAAAACATACTTCTTGCCCTAATATTTTAAACTGACTTGGCGCAAACAACACTTCTGTTGAATAAAAAAATGCGAGTCCCAAAAAAACTGTTAAAACAATTAAAATTATTGCTTTTATTTTAAACTCCATTTCCCTTTTTGCGTTTTTTATATTCCAACCAAATAATAATTACAAAAAATACGTCAAACAAAGTCAAAAGTAATATTGATAAAGACTGCGTGTGAAAATATTTATACGCCTGATAAATTATAAAAACATCCAAAAACCCCATAATTGCAGGGTACATTCGCACTCTCCCTTTTGCCAACGACATAGCCAAAAAGATATTTATTGCTCCGTGGAAAAAAAGGTAAGCTATTGCAAATATGCGACTGTCTTGGGACAAGCCCTGGGCTGTTTTTACAAGATAATTTGCAATTATATCCTTGTCGTTTGCGTCAGACACAATTTCCTGCTGGGCTAAATATATTATAAAATTGTTTGTAATAATATCTTTGGAAAAAGAAAAAAGAACGCCTCCCAGCACCTCAAAAAGCCCAAAAAAAGCCTTAATCAAAATTCCTATTTCAAATGTTTTATCAATTAATTTTCTAGTAAAAACCTTCATATGTTAATAATATCATACATTTTTTGATATTCCATAATTATTTTTCCTCAATTATATCAATATCCGCCTGTATTTTATCGGCAATGGCCAAAACTTGGTCTGCGTAAAAATTATAACCTGAATCGGGCGAACCTGAAAAATATATCATAGCTGCGTCCCATTCTGCTTTTTGGCTTTTTGCAGACGCTCCCGAGTCGGATAAATATATGCCCATGGCCAAAAATGCGTCTGTGACATTCCATGGGTCAGCAGGTTTCCCGATAATGTTTTTTATTTTTTCCTTATATTTTGCCCAGGTGGAGGGAATAAAATCGGCAGGCCCCATAGCACCCCCCCAGCCAAAACTCATCGGGCATGTTACCAAAGCTTTTGCGGGATCTATGCCTAATTCGGAGGCAATGCTTAAAAAATCTTTTATGTCCCTGTCTGGTTTCATTGTTCTTACCATTTTTTTTCCGTCAGTAACCCTTATCCCCTCCCCAGTTTTAAAATCTCTTAGGTAACACAAGTCTGTTTCCTCTAAAATAAGCTCTTGCTTGGCTATCGCCAGCAGAAACGCCGCTCTAATGTCAGTTAATTTTTCAACATTTTTTACGATGTCGTACACTTCTCCAAACAAAAAATTTTCCGACACCTGCAACAGCTTGAAGGGCGTGTTTTTAATTTCTCCAGCCGTCGGCCGGATGATTTTGAATTGTTTTTTTAGACCGATTATACGGCTATAAGATTTTTCAATTCTGTTTTCGCTGATTTTTTTTCCCTTTACGGCGTTAAAAATTATTTCTCTGACTTTATATGCCAGGTCTTTATCATACCCGCTCGAAGTATTATTCAGAACGCTTATTATATCAACCCCGGCATTTATTGCCGTTATAACCGCTTCGTCAAGCGTATAGATATTGCTTATTGCGGACATTTGTATGTCGTCAGAAAAAATAACTCCATTAAACCCTATTTGTTTTCTTAAAATATCCTGCAAAAAAATCTTTGACATCGTCGCGGGGTATTCATCGTCAATATTTTTATTCATCACGTGGGCGACCATGACTGCATCCAGCAAGCCCTCGCTATTAAGTTTTTGGTAAGGAATAAGCTCTTCCTGCTTATAAGTTTTTGTTATATCCGCCATTCCAAGATGCGTGTCTTCTTTTGCGCTCCCTTGGCCTGGAAAATGCTTTTCTACGGTGATAATATTGTTGCTTAAATGATTTTGAATAAAAACTCTGGCTTGATTAACAACATTTTCCGGACTTGCCGAAAATGAACGACCAAGCTCTCCGATAATAGAATTTTTTGGATTAATATTTAAGTCAACAACAGGAGCCAAGTTCATGTTGAAACCCGCGCTTTTCAGTTCTTCGGCAAGTTTTGCGGATTCCTTTCCGGTGGTTTTTGAGGTTTTATCCTCTCCCATTTTTTCCGCTGAAACAACCGGCAAAAACCCGTATTTTTCTTTAAGCCGGTTTACATTTCCGCCTTCGGCATCCACCGAAATAAACAAGGGCGTCACAGAATATTTTTGTATATCAAAAATAAGCTTTTTTGTTTGTTCGGGGCTTGTAATGTTTCTGGGAAAACTATTTGACGGAACGTCGTAGTCAAAAAGAACCACTCCCCCAATCTGCACGTCTTTTATTATTTTATAAATATCGGAATTTTCCGGCGCTTCTGTCCCGCGAAATCCTATCATTATCATCTGCCCGATTTCCTTTTTAAGCTCTTCGTCAGACAGCTTTGATTCAATTAAATTTTTAACTATAGACAAATCTTTAACTTCGCCTTTTTTAGACAAAAATAAAACCCTCGTAAAAATACCGATTAAAATCAAGAAAAAAATAATGTATATGGTTCTTTTTATCATTTCAAAAAATCGCCCTAAGGCGATTTTTATTTTTAGGTTTTGCCTTAAATTACTGCCAAATAGTATCTATTTTTATTGTCTTAGTAGATTTCACAACCCAAGATGTCCCGTTCTTTACCAAAACTTTTTCCTGTGCCGTCCAAATCTCGCCTTTAACCAGATCTCCCATCAAAACAAATCTTTCACCATTTACTATTTTGCTCCCGTAAGTCGCAAAGGTACCGTCTACAAAAGGCTTTGTGCCGGTGTACGGGCTAAAAAATATTCCATCTTCTGTTTTAATAAGCCATGCCCAATTGTCTTTAACGGTTTTTGGCAAAATTGGTTGCGGTAATGGTTTTGTAAGTTTTATTAAGGTTGCATCTCCCGAGCCCGAAAGCAAATTCATTGGACAATAGACCAGCCCCTTTTGAGACATTTCAAAACACGGATCATAAACAGTGCTGCCCACCATGCATCTCCACGCGTCTTTTCTAAACGGTTCTGCTATTGAATTTACCCAGCAGTTACCTAATTTTTGTTCGGTTGGCAAAACATCCGGCACCTTAAAAACTATCACACTTGTGGGGATAACGGCGGGCGCTGCGGACTGTTCGGGTTCGGGAGTTATTTTTTTGCTTTCACTGCTAACAACAGGAGATTGCCCTGCGCGCGGCGGTTGGAAAGTTTGCGTTGCATAATAATAAAGCAAAAAAGCCAATCCTAAAATAATTATTACCGCAAGCACTGCCACTATAACTGAGAGCAAAGAGGGTCTTTTTTTTCCATGGCCATCTCTGACGTCAGAAAAATTTGGCACTGCAGGCATATATGGCTGTTTCGGCGGATTTGGCGGCGGCACAGGGCGCTCGGTGGCTTGATTTCCGAAATTCTGCGCAGGAGACGGCGCAGAAGATTGCGGTGCCACCGGAACAGGCGCTGATGTCTGCGGCGGTTGCTGCGGAGTGAATTGCCGTATGGGCTCCTGCGTAATTCTCTGCGCTGATTGCGGATTATATGCCGGCCTGCTCCCCGATTGGCGGAAATCTGCCGAATCTACCGGTAAGTTTGGCGGCGGGGCGCTTTTAAAGCTTTTATTTGGCATGCCTTGAGGCATTGCGTCATCGTGGTTGTCCATAATATAAAAAATATACTTAATATTATCTATTAAGTATATTTTAACCTAAAAAAAAGAAATGCAAAAATTTAGTTATTCACAGGCTTGCCAAACCGCTATTCTTGAACAATGCAACGGACTTCATTGCCGGGCTTTACCTCCATAAATCCTGACTTTACTGGGAATAAATGCTCCATTCCATCTTTGGCAACAACCTTCATCGGCCCCGCCGAAAGACTTGAAATCAAAGGCTCGTGGTTGTCTAAAATTGTTATTTCTCCCGAAGGCGTTTTGCAATTTAAAAGCTGGGCCTCGCCCTGAAACAAAATATTTTTTAAACTATATATTGATAACTTCATTTGACGTACTTTTTATTTATGATATTATTCTAATAAACCCTGTCCGTGTGTTCAAGGAGATAAACATGAACAGCAAAGAAATTTTATCGGACTGCCAGAACGAAGATGGCTGCAGTGGAAAAGTGGACCTTAACAATTCAATCTTAGTGCCAGTAGGCCCGCGGGAATATCGCCCAGCCTACCGATGCCAATCCTGCAATCGGCTTCATTTTTTGACTTATCTCAAGCCATGGCGCTTCTTGCCGATTTTTAACTCGCTTCGCAAGCGTCTCTTCCTTCGCAATGGCGAGATGCTCGCCCAAGCCTGACTAGTTTGGGCTTTTTTGTTGTGTCGTGGTTTTTTGGCTCGAGCCAAAAACCCACGACTATTATAAATTATTTTACTTCTTCTATTTCTCCTTTTAAATAAAAGTTTTCTTCGGGCAATTCGTCGTATTTCCCTTCCAAAATTTCTAAAAATCCTTTTATGGTGTCTTCAAGTTTAACATATTTTCCCGGCCTGCCTGTAAAGTTTTCTGCCACGAAAAACGGCTGAGACAAAAATCTTTGGATTTTTCTGGCGCGGTTAACAATTTTTTTGTCGTCCTCAGACAATTCTTCAATTCCCAAAATGGCAATAATATCCTGCAAATCTTTGTATCTTTGCAAGGTTAACTGCACATCTCTGGCAACTTTATAATGTTTTTCTCCAACAATTTTCGGGTCTAAAGCTGTTGAAGTTGAAGCCAACGGGTCCACTGCAGGATAAATTCCAATTTCTGTAAGCGCCCTGCTCAAAACAATAGTAGAATCTAAGTGCGAAAATGTTGT
>MHPP01000017.1:8290-8919 GCA_001822095.1 Candidatus Staskawiczbacteria bacterium RIFOXYC1_FULL_38_18 | reverse complement strand
TTGGATGCAGTTGGAAACACCACAAAAGCAGTTACAAAAGGCTATGCAATTGCCAGCGCCGGCTTGGCCGCACTTGTATTATTTTCTGCATATTCAGAGCAAGTTGGAATAAACGGAGCGGCAAACTTTGCATTAACAAATTCAAAAGTTATTGCAGGTTTGTTAATTGGAGGATTGCTCCCCTATTTGTTTGCTTCATTTTTAATGGGAGCTGTTGGAAGAACAGCGGGAAAAGTTGTTGAAGAAGTAAGAAGGCAGTTTAAAAATATTGCAGGCTTAATGGAAGGCACAGCAAAGCCCGAATACGGAAAATGCGTTGATATTGTTACAAAAGCCGCAATTAAAGAAATGATGATACCCGCTTTAATCCCGATTATTGCCCCAATTTTGGTTGGCTTTATTTTGGGGCCTGAAGCTTTGGGAGGACTGTTGATTGGTTCAATTGTAACGGGAATATTCGTGGGCATATCAATGACAACCGGCGGAGCGGCCTGGGACAACGCCAAAAAATACATTGAGGGAGGAGCCCACGGAGGCAAAGGAAGTTTTGCCCATGCCGCGGCCGTAACCGGCGACACAGTCGGTGATCCTTATAAGGACACCGCAGGCCCCGCAATAAACCCAATGAT
>MHPP01000017.1:8076-8265 GCA_001822095.1 Candidatus Staskawiczbacteria bacterium RIFOXYC1_FULL_38_18 | reverse complement strand
TTAATTGTCGCATTCTTAGTATAACAACCCCGCCCCCGCTTTGCGGGGGCGTTTAGTTTATAATTAAATCTGCAAAAATATGGAAAACATAGTTTCGAAGACTCTAGTAGTTATGCTTGCAATAATCCTTGTAACGGTTGGCGTGACTTTTTATTGGTTTCAAATAAGACCGTCGCAAATAAGAAAGGA
>MHPP01000017.1:0-8057 GCA_001822095.1 Candidatus Staskawiczbacteria bacterium RIFOXYC1_FULL_38_18 | reverse complement strand
ACTTTAACTGGTAATATTATATTGGAAAAATCATATAGTGATTGTCTGAAATCGAATGGTTTAGAAAAATAAATCTATGGGTATAGTTAAAAAATATTTTATTAAAAAATACTATTTTGATATCGTTGAAAGAGATGATGGTTTTAGTATTGTAAATACCCACCGTAAAAATATAACTGATCGAGATGGTATCGAAGAAGTAATTTTTAATTGTAAAACATTTGAAGAAGCAGAGAGATATATAGATAAATTAAAAAAAGGAAATTATAATTTATAGCGTCGAAATATCAAAAATTAAAAATAAATTATGGAAAATAAACTTGCACCCGAAGAGGAAAATCAATTAAAAAATTGGATTGCTCAAATGGAGGCCGGAGAAATGGCACAAGTAAGAGATTTGATTAATAATTGCAATATCACCTTTCAGTTCGCAAAAACTCACAGTATTTATTTGACAGATTGGGAAAAAACTAAACAACAAATGGAAAATAATCTGAATAATGGCATTCTTCCTCCAAATGTAAGTGCAAACCTATTTCGCGCGATTATAGACGCCTCTGAAGAGGTGATGCAGAGAAAATTAAAGAAGGTTAGAAAAGGTTTCGAAAAAAAATTTGGCGAATCAATATATAATTATCTCGGTCCCGATGGTAAAACTAAAAAGCTTTTTGGACTGTTTTAATATATTTATATGATAGACATAACTTTTGGTGTCTTATTTTTAATAATTTTTTTATTTTTTTTCTTTAACCGTTCTAATCATAATATGAAACCTTGGGTGCGTTGGGTCGGATGGGGAATGTTCGCCCTGTGGATACTTTCTAAAATAGTAAAATAAATTTATGCCAAATATAGAACCAACAAAACATACATTATTATTAGCTGAGGCCTTAGAGAGACGAGGAATAAAATTTAAATTAGAACATTGGGATGGACACAAACACATAGACATCTTTATACCAGAAGATAATATATATATTGAAATTGACGGAATGCGACACCAAACAAGCCCAGAATGTATAATATCGGATTTTAATAGAGATTACTTTTCTTTCAAAAACAATTTTTTTACAAAGCATATTACTAACGAAGCGATAGAAACTCATTTAGAAGAAATTGCCGATGCTATAGCCAATGTAATAAATAATGCTCCGAATAAAATAGGAGATAGATTAGTTAAAAAATAAAATTGTGGTTATAGATATTGAGCTCACATTAAACAGGTTTGGCTTCGGAAAAATTGCTGAAAACAAATTTCAATTGCTGTGGTTGAGGTTTTCCAAATGGAATATTTCGGGAAAGCATTCCATCTCTTTTGAAATAAACTGGCGGACAAAGCCGGAAAATAAAATTTAATTTTATAACTATGGCAAAAGAAAGACACAAAGAAGTTCCGGCGGGGTATGTTCTGCTAATAAAAGACGGAAAAGTTTTGTTGCAAAGAAGATGCAATACGGGATATATGGATGGAAAATACAGTTTGCCTGCCGGGCACGTGGATGAGGGTGAAAATTATTCGCAATGCGCAATAAGGGAGGCAAAAGAAGAGATTGGAGTTGATCTAAAGCCGGAAGATTTAAAATTTGCGCATTTAATGCACCGACTTTCTGACCCAGAATGGAAAGATTTGAAATACAGGATTGATGTATTTTTTATTACAGAAAAATGGGAGGGCGTACCAAGAATAATGGAGCCAGACAAGGCCGACGATTTATCTTGGTTTGATTTGAATAATTTGCCCGAAAACATAATTCCCTATGTGAGGCTGGCGGTAGATAGCATAAGGAATAAAACATTTTACAGCGAACACGGCTGGTAATTAAATAAATTTATGGAGGAAGATTTAAAAAATATTATTGCTCATGGGGCGATTGTTATAGATGTCAGGACGCCAGAAGAATACAAGGACGGGCATATTGAAGGCTCCTTGAATATTCCGTTGGATGAAATTGGCAAAGCAATGTCTTGGCTAATAAAAGATGTCCCTGTGGTTTTGGTTTGCGCCTCAGGTAGCCGAAGCGCCGTTGCAGAAAAGATATTAAAAGCCAATGGATTTGAAAAAGTGTATAATGGCGGAAGCTGGGATGGTTTGGGAAATATAAAAGTGGGAGCATGCCCGGTTAAATAAAAAAAGCGCACCCGTGGATGCGCTTTTTAGGTACTTGATTTATTGGTAAAAAAAGTATAAAATATTTGATATGAAAACTACACAAAAAAAATTGCCAAAATCGCAAATAGAACTGGAATTTGAGCTGACGGAAGAAGAGTTTAAAAAATACGTCCAAACCGCTTTGGAGCACTTAAAAAAGCACGTAAAAGTGGACGGATTCCGTGAAGGAAAAGCTCCTGCTTCAATGGTGGAGGACAAATTAAAACCCGAGGCGCTTTTGATGGAGGCGGGTGACTTAGCTGTGCGAGAAAGCTACTTAAATTATGTAAAAGAACAAAAAATGGAGCCGGTTGGAAACCCTGAAATTTCTATTACAAAAATCGCGCAGGGAAGCGAATTTGTCTTCAAGGCCGTAATAACAATATTGCCGGATGTTGAACTGCCAGATTACAAAGAAATTGCCAGCAAAATAAAATCAAACGAAATTTCTGTCACAGACGAGGAGGTTTTAGATTCTATAAATTATTTGCAAAAAACAAGGGCAAAGTTTACTTTAAAAAATGCCGGAGCTGAAAAAAAAGATTTTGTTAATATCACTTACCAGAATAAAGACATAAATGAGGGTAAAGTGGTGCAAGACAAGTTTATTTTGGGAGAAGGCGGATTTATGGCTGGTTTTGAGGATGCTATTGTGGGAATGAAAGACGGCGAGGAAAAAGAGATTAATGTAAAGTTTCCGGAGAACTCCCCCAGAAAAGATTTGGCCGGCAAAGAAGCCTTGTTTAAAGTTAAGGTTATCTCTGTGCAAAAAATGGAAGTGCCCGAAATTAACGACGAATTTGCAAAACAAATGGGCGCGTTTGATACATTGGTGGCTTTAAAAGAAAGCGTAAAAATAGGCATAACAACAGAAAAAACAGAAGCTGAAAAACAAAGGAAAAGAGGCGAAATTTTGGAAAAAATAGCCGAAAAATCAAAATTTGAAATGCCTGAGGCCATGGTGGAGCATGAAAAAGAAAGATTGCTGGAAGATTTAAAAAAGAAAATTAGCCATCAAATTAAAATTTCTTTCGAGGAATATTTGGCCAGTATTAAAAAAACAGAGGCGGAAATAAAAGAAACCTACCAAAAAGAAGCTGAAAAAAGATTGAAAGGATTTTTGATTTTAAGGCAGATTGGAATTAACGAAAAAGTTGAAGTTTCTGACGCGGAGCTTGATGAGGAAATTGAAAAATCAATGAAAAGTTATAATTTGGAGCACGCAGGACACAATCACGCCAAGATTGACAAGGAACAGTTAAAAGAGTATGCTAAAGGTGTACTTTTCAACGAAAAAGTATTTAAATTATTAGAAAATTAAATGCCAATAGTACCAACTATTGTAGAACGTTCCCAGCGCGGTGAGCGCGCATACGATATATTTTCAAGGCTTTTAGAGGAGCGTATAATCTTTTTGGCTGGGCCGGTTACAGATATGAATGCAAATGTGGTAATTGCCCAGATGCTTTATTTGGCATCAAAGGACCAAAAAAGAGACATTAAGCTCTATATCAACAGCCCCGGAGGTTCAGTTACAGCAGGATTAGCAATTTACGACACAATGCAGTTTATAAAATGCCCGGTTTCCACCATTTGCATTGGGCTTACGGCTTCAATGGCGGCGGTTATTTTGGCGGCAGGCACCAAAGGGAAAAGATATTCCCTGCCAAATGCTGAAATACTTCTGCACCAAGTTGCAGGAGGAGCGCAAGGGCAGGCGATTGACATTGAAATTACTGCAAAGCAGATTATCCACATGAAAGAAAAACTGAACAAGATTATAGCTTCACATACCGGGCAAGCCTTAGCTAAGGTGGAGAAAGACACTGACAGGGATTTTTATCTTACAGCCGAAGAGGCAAAGAAATACGGCCTGATTGACGAAGTCATAGGAGGCAAGTAATCCTTCGACTTCGCTCAGGACATTCGGTCCCCTAAAATATATCTTGTGCGCGCTCACTGAGTAAGTGCGCTTATTTGATTTAAAAATTATAAAATTATAAAATTAAAAATTAGAAAACTATGGATCCATTTTTATTAAACATTATAGTGCTGGCCATAAGCCTGATTTTGGGCGTCGCCATTGGATATTATATCCGCCAAAATTTAGCTAAAAAAAGAGCAGGTTCTTTGGAGGCAAGATTGCAAAAAAGAGTTATTGACGTAAAAGAAGAAACGTCAACAATGGTCAAAAACGCGGAAAAAAAGTCCGCGGAAATTTTAGATAAGTCTCAAAAAGAAATTGATGAAAGAAGGAAGGAATTTTTGAAAGCCCAGCAACTTTTATTGAACAGGGAAACTTTGCTTAACACAAGAATTTCTTCTTTTGAGGAAAAAGAGAAGGAACTTTTAGACAAAGGGGAAAAACTGAAAGTTATAAAAGAAAATTTGGAAGCATTAAGAGGCGAAGCAGAAACAAAGCTTGAAAAAGTTTCCGGGCTTTCAAGAGAAGACGCCAAAAAAGAGCTTTTGGCAGTGGTTGAAGTTGTTGCGGAAAAAGAAATTTTGGAAAAAATGAGAAAATTGGAGGAAAGAGGGCAAGAAAAGCTTCAAATGAGGGCAAGGGATATTGTGACAATGGCAATTCAAAAATGCGCGGTCCCCCAAACCCAGGAGTTGTCTACAACAACAGTAATTTTGGCCAACGAAGAAATTAAGGGCAGAATTATTGGTAAAGAAGGCAGAAACATTAGAACATTTGAAAAATTGACCGGTGTTGAGCTTATTGTGGATGAAACTCCCGAATCGGTTGTTATTTCCTGTTTTAATCCTGTAAGAAGGCAGATTGCAAAAGTTGCTTTGGACAAATTAATTGCAGACGGCAGAATACAGCCCGCTAAAATTGAAGAAAAAGTTGAAGAAGCAAAAACAGAAATTGCCCAAAAAATTAAAGAAGCCGGTGAAAAAGCAGTTTTTGAAGTTGGAGTTTTGGGAATGAATGATAAATTGGTTCAGGTTTTGGGAAGATTATTTTACAGGACAAGTTATGGTCAAAATGTTTTGCTTCATTCTATGGAAGTTGCTTTAATTGCCGAAACTTTGGCTTTTGAGCTAAAAGCCAATGCTCAAGTGGCAAAAAGAGCCGCTTTACTGCACGATATTGGAAAAGCTATTGACCAACAGGTTCAGGGAACGCATATTGAAATTGGTATTAAGCTTTTGGAGAAATTTGGCGAGTCTGAAGCCGTTATAAAAGCAATGAGAGCTCATCATGGCGACTATCCTGTGGAATCTGTTGAGGCTTCAATTGTAAACGTTGCCGACGCAATTTCTTCTGCAAGGCCGGGAGCCAGAAAAGATACTTTGGAAAATTATCTGCAGAGGCTGAAAGATTTGGAAGATATTGCCAACAAGTTTGAAGGCGTTGAAAAAACTTATGCAATTCAGGCCGGCCGTGAAATCCGCGTGTTTGTGAAGGCCGACAGAGTTGACGACTTGGGAGCTATTAAAATTGCAAAGAGCATAGCAGAAAAAATTGAAGAAGAATTAAAATATCCCGGCGAAATTAAAGTCACAGTTATGCGCGAAACCCGCGCAGTAGAATACGCCAGATAAAAAGTAATAAAAAGGCGGACATCCGATGCCACCTTTTTATTCATTCTTTTGCGATCAAAGAATCTAAAATTGCTTTGATGGTTTTTATCTCGTTGGGTTGGATATCGCGGGGAAGTGAGAGCAGGGCTTTTGCGCCATTTTCCAATGAAAATTCTATTTTGTGATTGTTATCCACAGGGCTGTGAATTGAGTCAGATAAGCTTATATTTTCTTTATCTGTTTTATCTTTTTTGGTTAACATGGGCGTTGATGCTCTCTTTTTTAGCGTCCAGTGTTGTATTTTGCTGGGATCTGCGCCATATTTTTTGTAGTCGGCAATAACTTTTAAAAGGCGAGCTTTGTAAGTGTTTAAAGAGATAATACTTTTGTTTTTGTTTGCAATTGCAACACTTCTAAAAATCTCTCCCACACTGTCTTCTACCATTTGTATTGATTTTAATTCTTCGGCGTTGAGTTCTTTTTCAAAAATTTTTAAGGCCGACTTTAAATTATTTGCCGTGTTTGCCGGATACTTTCTGTTGGCTTTTGCAAAATCTATGAAATCGTATAAATTGGTGAATTTTGTCATAAAGATAAGGCTTAATTTTTATCTTATCTTTATCTTATCACAAAAGATAAAAAAAGACCACGTTAAAGTGGTTTGTCTTCGGTCTTCATTTTTTGTAGCAGTTTTTCTCCTGCTCTTATGTACCCAATTGGCGTGCTAACAATTTTGATCTGGTCGGCACTAGTCGTCCGGTCGCAGTTATTCGTGTTTTGAATGGACGGTCGCGCCTTAAAGCATTTGGATAAAAAATGAGATGTTACCGCGATTGAGAAGGAATAAACCGTTAACGACTTAAGTATCGCCATTAGTTCTTTTGCAACCGGGGTATTCGGCCCCAAAAAGATAATTACCTCCAGAAAGATACAAAAAGAAACAATACCGATAAATCCGGCTAATCCCTCACACCAAACTAAAACCTTGTTTAGCATATCTGTCTCCTTGTAAACGAACAAAAAGATGATGATTGAGCGGGCGACGAGATTTGCACTCGTGCTCAAACCTTGGAAGGGTTTCGTGCTGCTGCTACACCACGCCCGCATTAATTTGATTTGTGGCTGATTCTATCCAGCCCATAATTCGTCTATGCAATTTTTTTCCTAAATTTTTATTGCCATGGCACCTAATTCTTAGATCAATTGTGCCATAAGGCAAAGTTTTTCTTTTTACTCTTAATTTATCGGTTCTTTTGTCTATGATTGTTTTACCAAATTGTTTTTTGGGAATGCCGGTTATTTTTGACCAATAATTTAATGTTTTTTTAATATTATTATCGGGATATGCGTGGATGTACGGATTAAAGTTTTTAGTTTTTAGATGGCAATTTTTTTTAAACCATTTTACTAAAATTTTTATTACTTTCGGATCAGAATTTGAAAATCCAAGATTCTCAAATGATTTATTGCCCTCTCCCAGATAAAGTCCAATTCCTAAAACCCATAAATCTCTTTTTGTGATTTTCCCCAATTCTTTTTTTGCCAACTCTCTCATTTCCGCGATCTCACACATTTTTTGGTTATGTTTGAACGATGCCGATTTCAGTTTTGCTAACCCGATTCTCTTAATCAATTCTTTGTTCGGAGAGAAGGGGATTTTATTAAGCCAATTACTTAGCGTGCTCTTACTCACGCCCGTTTTTTGGTTAATCATATTATATGAATAACCTTTTTTCCTGTAATTTATGGCCCTTTCTTTTAAAGTTAACATACAACTATATTATACCAAACAATAGAGAAGGGTTCAATATGTGAAGAACGTCATTTTTTGTGCCCCCACGAGGAATCGGACCTCGATTCTAGGTTTAGAAAACCTATGTTCTATCCGTTGAACTACAGGGGCAGAAATTATTTGTATGTTATCATAAAAATTTTGCTTTGACAATATCATATTTTTCGGTTAGAATAATTTTATAAACGGGGTGTTGTGTAATGGTAGCACGAATCGTTTGGGACGATTTAGTCAGAGTTCGAATCTCTGCACCCCGACACAACTGAAATTTATGGCGGCTATAGTGTAGCGGTTTGCACTACACTCTGTGGACTATCCACAGAAGCTGGCTTTATCCACTTGGTTTGGTATGTTATTATAAGCATATGCCAGTACAAAAATGTAAATTTTGCAAAAAAGAATTTTCCATTAAGCAGTCGCGTGTTGATAAGGGTTGGGGAAAATATTGTTCAAGTAAGTGTCAATATCAAGGATACCAAACGGGTAAATTTGTGAATTGCGACATTTGTGGTAATAAAATATATAGAGCTGTTCATGAAATAAAGCATTCTGAAAGTAAAAAATTCTTTTGTAACAAATCAT
>MHPP01000016.1:9080-9222 GCA_001822095.1 Candidatus Staskawiczbacteria bacterium RIFOXYC1_FULL_38_18 | reverse complement strand
CTCTTATCTTTTTAATGCGCTCCTGCAAATCCTTCTGAAAAACTTCCGTCGCCAGCAAATCCAAATTAGGCTTGATATTATTTATCTCTATCTCCTTTAAGCCCCATTTTGAATCATATAAGTCTTTTCCATATTTAATAAA
>MHPP01000016.1:0-9061 GCA_001822095.1 Candidatus Staskawiczbacteria bacterium RIFOXYC1_FULL_38_18 | reverse complement strand
CCAACAGGTTATACTGCGACACAAGGTCATTATATTCCCTGACCAAAATATTATATCCTGCAGACCTTCTGTTTACATTATCAATTTCAGCGCGCTTTTGATTTATTTCTGCAGACAAAAAATCAAGCTGGTTTTGATTTGAGTTTATTTGGTTTTTTTGCGAAATGCTTGGCTCGTTGCAGGTGGAAAGCGGGAGCCCAAATTCCTGCACTCCAATCCAAACGCTTTCGCCCTTATATGTCCCCTTAATAACTGCGACGCCAATTTCAGCATATCTGTTATTTAAAATGTTTGCGCGATGCCCCGGGCTATCCATCCACTCTTGCACAACTTCTTTTTCACTGGAAAAATTCCCCAAAATTAAATTTTCTCCTTCAATAATATAATTATACCCGTATTCTTTGGCCAAATCTCCCGGCCCAACTCCAGTTGGCGACACGTGTTCAAAATATTGATTTTCAAACATATCGCTGGCTTTTGCCATGGCTGCTTGCTCAAGCTCGCTGCTTTCTAAAAGAGCGAGCAATCCGTTATTTTCCCTCTGAATATTTGTCTCTTCAATAACTTTGCTTTTTAATAAAACGACTTTATTGCTTGCGCCCCCAATATTTAAGGGCGGAGGGGTCAAAATTTCTCTGCCTGCCTCGGTTATAATATTCCCAATTTCCGTTTTTTGAAAACTCTGCACACTTCTACCAAAATCATTATAAAATTTTACAATATTATCTCTAAAATAAAATCCTGTGCCAAAAACCAGCACCATTAATATTAAAATTATAATTATTTTTTTCATCATGATTTAAATTTTTCTAATTTAGCTCCAATTAATCTTATTAGCTTTTTCTTTGGGTTTTTTCTTTTGTCCAAATACGGCAGTAAAAGCTTCATCGTTTCCAGCTCAAATTCTTTTTTACTACTTGAAGGTTTTTTCAGGGTTTTGGCCGTTGTTTTTGTTTCAAAATCAGAAAACCTCACAGTGATGCCAACCGTTCTAAAACTTTTAAAACCGCTTGTCATAAACCTTTTAAAAACACTTTTGCAAATATTTTCAAAGGCTTCTCCTATATAAATAGAATTTAATGTATTTTGTTCAAATGTTATTTGTTCCCCAATTGATTTTGCCTCTTTGTTTTCAACAATTTCAGAATCATCAACACCTCTTATCTTATAATACAAATCTATTCCCCATTTTCCAAGCATTTTGTGCAGTTCCTCTACGGAAAACTTTTTTAAATCTTTTACAATTTTAATTCCAAGCTTATTAAATTTTTCTTCTGTTTTTGGCCCTATGCCGGGAATTTCTCTAATGGGCAAGAGCTCCAAAAACTTTTCTGCATCTTTTTCTGGCACCGCCAAAAATCCATCGGGCTTTTTCATTCCGGCAGAAATTTTAGCTATTAATTTATTTAGGCCCAAACCGACAGAACACGTAACTTTTAATTCTTCTTTTATTTCTTGTTTAATTCTAAAACAAATCTTTTTCGCCTCTTTATAATTTTTAGAAAAACTCAAATCGAAATAAAATTCATCTATGCTGGCGGGCTCCACCAAATCAGAATATTTTTTTATAATTTCAAAAATTTCTTCGTGCGCTTTGTTATATCTTTCAAAGTCTACCGGTAAAAAAACAACTTCGGGTTTTCCTTCGACTTTGGCGATTTGTGATAATTGCCAAGCTTTTGAAATGGGTAAAGCAGAATGTATTCCGTATTCGCGGGCTTTATAATTTGCCGTTGAAACAACTCCTCTGCCTTGCCCGTTTTTTGGGTCTGACCCAACGGCAATTGGCAGGCCTTTAAATATTGGACTCCCCGCTTCTTCCAACGAAGCAAAAAACGCATCCATATCCAAATGCGCAATTATTCTCATAGCTGTTCCTTACGCTCACTAAAATACTTTCTAAGCGTGTCATCTGGTGTTTGCCCGGTTGTATCTATAAAGTTGTCCTTACCCAATACATCTTTAACAGCCTCAAATTCGGAGTGCACAGTGAGAATGCGATCAATTCCAGTTGTCCAACATTCACGATCCTTATCTCTTTTTACCATTTCTTTTTCGGTCGGAAATAAAACCTTAATTTCTAAATCATTTCCAAATTCTTTTTTGAATTTTCTAAAAAATTCTAAATAATTACCAAAAATAATGTAATCAAGGACAACTTTTTTCCCTTTATCAAATAATTTTTTTACTTCCTTTAAAATTTTATCGTGGGATTGTTTTAACTTTCCTATATTTTCTGGTAGCCATTGCCCGCCATCAGAAAAAAATTCCGAATCTAAATCATCTCCGTCCACTTTAATAAAACCATACTCTTCCACTAATAAATCTGCGATTGTAGTTTTCCCAGAACCTCCTGGCCCGGTTAAGATTAAGACTTTTCCCTTATTTTCCATAACATTTTTTGTATTTTTAAAATATAAGTTTTGTTGCTGTATCTTTTCTATTTTGTTATAATATAATAATACAACCATGAAATGTAGAATTAAAGGGTGCAATAATCCTACCCGATATAAAAAAAGTATAAACCCTTATTGTATTATGCACTGGGGTCGCCTTCAACGAAACGGCCATTTCGGTTTGAAAAAGGGTGCCTTCCAAATTTTGGAAAAAATGCCTCATAAATTTGTTGACTCATTTATTCGTAAAAATTGCCATAAGATGATAGACGAGGAAATAGTAACACGATTACTTCAGCGTGGCATAGTCGGAGTAAATTTGTGGAACGTTAAATATCGCAGAAGAAAACTTGGCATTAAAAAATATCTATACGGCGAAATCCAAAAACATAAAGCATGGGTTAGATCTCGGGCGGTTAAAGCATACGGAGACAAATGTGAACTGTGCGGATACGCCGCAACTTTTGATGTCCATCATATCGTTCCGAAACGTGATGGCGGACCATACGAAATAAATAATTTAATGATTGTATGTCCAAATTGTCATGCGTTAATAACTAGAAATATCTTTGTTGTAAAGAGCAGAAAATCGATACCGAATATACGCGACAAAATTATAACCCACTTGAAAACACTCTATCCAAATTTGGGATAACAGCACTTTTTGTATTTCATTGGTTTACTGGTTAGGGGATCTTTTTTTCCACATGGACAAGGATCGTTGCGACCAACTTTTCGCTTGTCAGACTCAACATTATGTGGTTGCACTGTCGGGTTTTGTTGCACTTTCATTCCTGCCTTCAAAATATTCTCTGCGATATTTGCGTCAAGCATTTGCAAAAGCTGGCCAAATGCTTTGTGCCCTTCGTTTTTATATTCAACCAGCGGATCTCTGCCTGCATAAGCTCTCAGCCTTACAGAATCTCTTACATGGTCCATATAAGACAAGTGATCCTGCCACAAAGTGTCTAAAACCCGTAGGCACACAAATTTTTCCAGTTGGCGCATTTGGTCTTGGCCCACTTCTTTTTCTTTCTTGTTATATTCATCTTGCGGAATATTTAATTTTACCAAAATCTCCAAAACTTTTTCCTTCAAGTCTTCCGATTCTAAAAACTCCCTGCGTTTTTTATAAATAATCTCCCGGTGCCTATTTAAAACATCGTCATACTCTAAAAGGTGATGCCTAGCGTCAAAGTTAAACCCTTCAATTTTTTCCTGTGCGCTCTCAATTGCATTAGAAATAATACCAACCTGCATTGGTTCGTCTTCCGGAATATTAAAAGTTGTCATTAAATTTTTTATTTTGTCTCCGCCAAAAATCCTCATTAAATCGTCCTCCATTGAAACAAAAAACTGAGTAGATCCCGGGTCTCCTTGCCTGCCCGACCTCCCCCTTAACTGGTTGTCAATTCTTCTTGCTTCGTGCCTTTCGGTTCCCATAACATGCAAACCGCCAAGTTTTTTTACTTCTTCTGTTAATTCCGACATGGGTGGATTACCACCGAGAATAATATCCACACCTCTGCCTGCCATGTTTGTCGCAATTGTTACGGCTCCTTTTTTTCCAGCCTGGGCAATTATTTCTCCCTCCCTTTCGTGGTTTTTTGCGTTTAATATGGTATGAGGAATTCCTTTTATCTCCAACAATTTTCCCAAATATTCATTTCTCTCAACAGATCTTGTCCCAACCAAAATCGGCTGGCCTTTTTTGTAAAGCTCTTCAATCTCTTTTATCACTGCTTTAAATTTTCCCTGTTCTGTTTTAAAAATTTTATCTGCAAAATCCTGCCTTGCCATTGGCTTGTTTGGCGGAACCGCGACAACATCCAGCTTGTAAACTTTATCAAATTCTTCAGCCGAGGTTAAAGCGGTTCCGGTCATTCCTGCCAATTTTTTATACATTCTAAAATAATTCTGAAAGGTTATAGTGGCCATTGTCAAAGATTCCGGCTGCACAAAAACTCCCTCTTTTGCCTCAACCGCCTGATGCAACCCTCCCGACCATCTTCTGCCCGGCAACATTCTGCCGGTAAACTCATCGATAATCATTATTTCTCCGTTTTTTACAACGTAATCTCGATCTTTTAAAAACAAGGCTTTGGCTTTTAAAGCAAACTCCAACTGGTGAGTTGAAGTAATATCATTATCCAGCCAAGGGTCATATCCCAAACTTTTTACAACTCTGTTTTGCCCGTCTTCTGTAAAACTTGCCGCCTTTAATTTTTCGTCAATTTCATAATCTTCATCCTTTTCAAGCGGAGCCACAACTTTTGCAAAATTATAATATTTTTCAGTTGATTCTTCTCCCCGTCCTGAAATAATTAAAGGCACGCGCGCTTCGTCAATTAAAATTGAGTCCACTTCGTCAACAATGGCAAAATTAAAACCGCGCTGTGAAGATTGCGACAAATCCAAAACCATATTATCCCTTAAATAATCAAATCCAAATTCGTTGTTTGTGCCGTAAGTAATATCAGCCAAATACGCTTCTTTTTTTGCGCAAGGCCTCAAAAATTCCTGCACTATCTTAAAGCTCCCCAATTTATCTCTTTCTTTGTCCTCGGCGTTGCTTTTATATTCCGCATCGTAAACATATCCTGATTCATTGGTAACGCACCCAACAGTCATTCCTAGGGCGTTATATATTTGCCCCATCCAAACCGTGTCTCTTTTTGCCAAGTAATCGTTTACAGTGACAATATGCACCCCTTTGCCCTCCAAAGCATTTAAGTATGCGGGTAAAGTTGCCGACAAAGTTTTTCCTTCTCCTGTTTTCATTTCAGCAATTTTACCCTGGTGCAAAACAATTCCTCCAATTAACTGCGCGTCAAAATGCCTTTGGTTTAAAGTTCTTTTTGAAGCCTCCCTGACCAAAGCAAAAGCCTCGGGTAAAATATTATCCAAAGTTTCGCTTTTTGCCAGCCGAGCCTTAAGCTCTGCCGTCTTGCTCTTCAGTGTTTCCCCGCCCACGGCGGGTCCGCCTAGGGTGGAAAAATCCTTTTCGAAAGAATTTATTTTCTCTATAATCGGCTGGAGATTTTTGATGTATTTTTCATTCGGATCCCCGAATATTTTATTTAAAATTGACATGTAGTCATTATATTGTATTATCTGTTATCTTATACGAAAAACCGCATTTATTCAATGCGGTTTAGCTGTATTTAGTATTAAAAATTACGGGACAAAGATAGCGCAGGCGACAACTGTTGTCCAAAGCCCGTCTTTATTTGCTTGGGCAGACTGGGTTATATTAGTTGTGCGGACGATTTTGTCAGACATCTTAAAAACTTTTTCTTTCTCATCCCAAGCAGAATCAGAATCAAACTCCACTCCCAATGTTGTTGCCAGCATTGTTGCCGCCAAATCCTCGGCATAATCCCCGGCCTTTTCATCGGTTTCGCCAAAAGAATGATGTTCAGATAAATATCCGTATTGCTGGTCTTTGTCGGCAGGAACCGCGCATCCGATAGAAGCTGCAATTAATCTGTTTGGCTCGTTTGTGGCGTTTCTCGCCATTACACAAAAAACAATTTCGCCTGGTTTTAACATTTCAAGCCCCTTTTCCTTTGTTATTCTTTGGCAAGCGGGAGGCAAAATACTGGAAACCGTAACCAGATTGAATTTTTCAATTCCGGCGTTTCTAAACGCCATTTCCAGAGACATAAGCTGGCGCTTTGCAACACCCACGCCTCTGGTAAAAAATATTTTTGAGGGAGTCATATTATTATTTCTTTTTTAGAATTCCTTTGGCCCCTGCGCGCTTTGTCAATTTTTTTTAATTTATATTTTTCAATTTCTAGCTTTAGCTCTTCTTTTGCCGCCACCACAACCGAAAATATATTATCTCCTTTCTCCTCTGCCAAAATACTTCGGCCGGGCATACTCATTTGGGCTTTGACCAAAAAAATATCCCCCTTTCTGTGATGTTTTGTTTCTTTTTCAACCTCAACAAAAATTTCCGCCAACGTTTTGCCAAGCTCATTTTCTTTTTTAAAAATGCTGACATATTTTTTAAGAGTGAAAAACTTTTCTTCAATAAACTTGTTAAGGGCTTCGCTCGGCTCCAAATCTTTTGTTTTTATAATAATCTTCATATTTTTTGTTTTTTATTTTAAAATCCAATAAATTGAACTTCGGCCTCAAGCAAAATGCCAAAAGTTTTTTTAACCTTTTTTTGCGCCAATTTTATTAAGGTCAAAACATCTTTTGCTTTTGCATTTTTTATATTAACTATAAAGTTGGCGTGCATTGGAGATATTTGCGCGCCTCCTATTATTTTGCCCTGAAGACCTGTTTTTTGGATTAAATACCCTGCGGGAATTATTCCCCTTTCATTAAAATTTTTTAATTCAGGATACTTTTTAAGTAACCTTTTGTCGATAATCTTTTTTTCAGGGTTCACAAACGTTGAACCAGCTGAAGGAAAATTTACAGGGTGCCCCTTTTTTCTATGAGCCAAATGCTCTTTTATTTTTTCTGCGATTTCTTTTTTATTATTCGTCTTTAGTTCCAAAATAACGGAAATTATCACTAATTTCTTGTTTTTTTTAAAAATGCTGTTTTTTAAGGAAAACGCGCATTGATTTTTATTAAAATTTATAATTCTTAAGGTTTTCAAATCCAGCGCCTCCACGCTTTTTATATTATCAGAAATTCTGGTTCCAAACGCCTGGGCGTTTCCGTAAACTGCCCCGCCAATAGTTGCGCTGGGAATGCCAGCCGCCCATTCCAACCCCGAAAGCCCGTTATCCAATGAGGAGTAGGCTAAATTTGTTAAATCTGTTCCCGCTCCGGCATAAACCTTATTTCCTTTAAATTCTATGCCTAAAATATCCATCTTTATCACTAAGCCCTTTAGCCCTTTATCGGAAATTAAAAGATTACTTCCTCCGCCCAAGATAAAAATAGGCCATTTAAATTCTTTTGCAATTTTTACCGCCCCCATCAAATCTTCTTTACTTTTTGCAACGAAAAAATATTCAGCAAGTCCGCCGATTTTATAAGTGGTAAAATTCTTCAGGGAAACGTTTTTTTTAATCCTTGGGAGTTTTACTTTTAATTTTAAAAAAATTTCTTTTTTCATTTATTTCACAAGCGCTCTTTCTGATTTTTTTTGGCATTCGCAGCTGTCATGTCCGCCAATATTTTCTATAATTTTGGATATAAAATATTTTAATGTTTCCGTGTTATTTTTGAAATTATACAAAACCTGTTCAATTGACACCGGGCTCGTTTTTGACTTTGCGTATACTCCCACATCGTAATCTGTGATTATGGAAATATTTAAGTAACAAATTCCCATCTCTGCGGCCAAGACAACCTCGGGATATTGTGTCATATTAATCAAATCCCAGCCGTTTTTTGAATAAGACAGGCTGTCGGCTAAGGTTGAAAATCTTGGCCCCTCAATAACAACCGCTGTTCCGGCCGGATGGCATTTAATTTTAATCCTTTTACTTTGCAATTTGGCTGTTTCTCTTAATACTTTGCAATAAGGATATGCCATTTCTATGTGGGCGACTTTCGGGCCGTTAAAAAAGGTATCATCCCGGTTTTTTGTCCTGTCTACAAACTGGTCGGGCAAAACAAAGTCTCCGGGTTTTATTCTTGTTTGCAATGATCCTGCCGCGCTTGAAGCTATTATTTTTTTAACCCCAAGCTGTTTTAATGCCATAATATTCGCTTTATATGGCACTTTGTGCGGCGGAATACTATGTTTTTTACCATGCCTGGGCAAAAAAGCGACCTTTTTGCCGAAAATTTTTCCTATTGTTATTTTATCGCTGGGCATTCCAAATTCTGTATCAACTTCTATTTCTTTCGCGTCTTTGCCAAAAAACTGGTAGAACCCCGATCCCCCTATAAGGCCTATTTCTGCCGCTTCCTTGGCGTCCTGTTTTTTCTGCGGGCTTCCATAGCTTATTAAAGATTTTACTTTTTGGCCCTTAATTATTCTTCTTCCATTTAGATATTTAAGCTCAATTAAAAATTCTACTCCCGAAACTTTCCCTTCTAATTGCTTTACCAGCCCCAAAGCCGCTTTTATGGTTCCTCCTGTGGCCAAAACATCGTCAATAATCAAAACCTTTTCGCCTGGCAAAATTGAGTCCTGGTGCATTTCTATTGTGTTGCTGGCATATTCTAAAGAATATTCTTTAGAAATTATTTTTGCCGGGAGTTTGCCCTTTTTCCTTATAATAGCAACACCGGTTTTTAATTTATAGGCCAAGGCCGAGGCCAGCAAAAAACCTCTGGCGTCAATTCCAACAATCTTGTCAATTTTTGTTTTTAAATACGGTTTTGCCAGCTCATCAATAACCTTTGAAAAAAGCAGCTTGTCTTCCAGCAAGGGGGTTATATCCTTAAAGCTAACCCCATGTTTGGGCCAGTTTGGAATCTCCCTTATTTTTTCCCTTATTCTTTTTTCTAATTTTGCATCCATAATTGCGCATTGCCCGGTATTTTGTTTTTACCAAAGCTGGCTTATTTTGGCTCTTGTTCTTTCTCCAACAAAACCTGTACCGGCAGAAAGCCCTGCGGGGGTCAATATTTCAGAAATATATTTCTGCTGAAATCTTATTACCGCCTGCCTCGTTAGGCTTCTAAAATTACTTGTTACCAGCCCTTCAGGATAAACATCCGGGCCCTGCAATTTCAAAAAT
>MHPP01000015.1:43205-52122 GCA_001822095.1 Candidatus Staskawiczbacteria bacterium RIFOXYC1_FULL_38_18 | reverse complement strand
AATACTTCACAAAAACCCAAACTCCAATAACCAATGTCCAATCAAATTTAAAACTCCAGAATCAAAACACGCAGACAGAAAACGTGATAACGCAAACACCAGTAGACGAAACCGCTAAATGGAAAACATATACAAACACTCAATATGGGTTTGAAATGAAGTACCCAGCTAATTTTAAGGCGACAGATGATAGCCTAACACCTAACAATTTATCTTTACATTTTGGCTATAATAATACCCCATATATCGGCGATATCAGTATGCAAGTTTTTAAAAATACAAGGAATGAGACAGCGTTGCAATATTTTGAGAGAGAAAAAAATAGTGCCATCCAAGGATTTGCCAGTAAATGTCAAACTTGCGCAAATCTGGACATTGACGCCGAATTATATGATTGTTTAGCGAGTGATGCAGGCGTAATTAAGGTAGCAGATAAAGATGGTTTTTTCTGCGAAAATATGCCCCAAAAGGCAACATATTCTACGCCCGTGTATGTTTTTAGTGAAGATTACATTTATAGATTTTTTAATTATGATGAAACCAATCCGAGTTACAAAATTTACAAAAATATGCTTTCCACTTTTAAATTTACAAAATAAAAATATAAATAGAAATACTAACTAAATCCAAAACCAATGCGAGTATTAGACCTAGAATCAATAAGAATCAAGCTTGCTTCGCCCGATGACATTATGTCATGGTCTCATGGCGAAGTTATCAAGCCCGAAACAATTAATTACAGAACTCAAAAGCCTGAAAAGGATGGGCTTTTTGATGAAAGAATTTTTGGTCCTGAAAAAGATTACGAGTGCGCCTGTGGAAAATATAAACGCATAAGATATAAGGGCGTGGTGTGCGATAGATGTGGAGTGGAAGTTACAAAATCTTCTGTGAGAAGGGAAAGAATGGGACATATTAAATTGTATGCTCCGGTTTCGCATATTTGGTTTTTAAGGGGAGTGCCCTCAAGAATGGGTTTGGTTTTGGATAGGAGCTCGCAACAGTTGGAAAAAGTTATTTATTTTTCTTCTTATATTGTCACAAAAGTTGACGAGGCAGCCCGTGACAGGATAATGGAGCAGATTGACCAGGAACTGAAAACAAAAGTTAAAAAAGAAACAAAAGAGGCTGCAAAAAACGAATTAAAAACAGCGGCAACGAAAGCAAAAGAAGAGCTTTTGGACATAAAGCCATTAATGATTTTATCTGAAGTTGTTTACCACTCAATTTCAATGAAATTTGGAGAGGTTTTTGAGGCGGGCACGGGAGCCGAAGTTGTAAGGGATATATTTAAAAATGTTGACCTGGAAAAAGCCACAAAAGAATTGCAAACAGAAGCTAAAGAAGCTCCTCCTGCAACTAGAAAAAAAGTTTTGAGGCGATTAAAGCTTTTTCAGGGAATGCTGAAAGCCGGAGTAAGGCCCGAATGGATGTTTATGGATGTTTTGCCTGTTTTGCCACCCGATTTAAGGCCAATGGTTCAGCTGGACGGAGGAAGATATGCCTCGTCTGATTTGAACGACTTATATAGAAGGGTTATAAACAGAAACAATAGGTTAAAATATTTGCAGGAAATTAAAGCTCCGCCAGTTATTGTGCGAAACGAAAAAAGAATGTTACAGGAAGCCGTTGACGCTTTAATTGACAACGAAATGAGAAAAGGGGTTACCACAACAGCCACAACTGGAGGCAAGAGATTGTTAAAATCTTTGGCTGCAATGCTGGCGGGAAAACAGGGAAGATTCAGGCAAAATTTGCTTGGAAAACGTGTGGATTATTCTGGAAGGTCGGTTATTGCCGTTGGTCCGGAATTGCATTTTTCGCAATGTGGCTTACCAAAGACCTTGGCGTTGGAAATTTTTAAGCCGTTTGTTATTAAAAGAATTTTAGATAAAGAGTTGGCGTTTAACATCAGGGGGGCGGCCAGATTGATTGAAGAAAAAACTCCAGAAGTTTGGGCAATTTTGGAAGAAATTATAAAAGACAAATTAGTTTTGTTAAACAGAGCTCCAACTTTGCACAGGCTTGGAATTCAGGCATTTAGGCCTCTTTTAACAGAGGGAGAAACAATTAAATTGCATCCGTTGGTTTGCGAAGCTTTTAATGCTGACTTTGACGGAGACCAAATGGCTGTTTATTTGCCTTTGTCCGATGAAGCGCAGGCTGAAGCAAAAAACATAATGCTTTCATCTCTTAACCTTTTGAGGCCTGCAACAGGAATGCCAATTATGGGGCCGTTTCGTGATATTGCATTGGGTAGTTATTATCTTACAAAATTAAAAGAACCGGAAGATCCAAAAGTTATAAAATATTATTCTTCTGAATCAGAAGCTAAAATGGCTTATGAATACGGATTTTTGGGATTGAACGACAAAATAAAAGTGCAAAATCCAAAAGCCGATACACCTGAATTAATTGAAACCTGCGTTGGAAGATTAATTTTTAACACCAGCTTTCCTCACGATTATCCTTATATAAACAGGTTAATAGATAACAAGCAGCTAAAAGGAATTGTGAGAGAGGTTATTGAAAAATATCCAAACGAAGAAGCTGTTAATATAATAGACAGCGTGAAAACTCTTGGTTTTGAACATTGTACTTTGTCGGGGGTAAGCTGGGGAATGGACGACTTAATAGTTCCAAAAGAAAAACCGGCGTTGATAGCAGCGGCGGAAAAAGAAGTGAAACAAATTGACTCTCATTTTGAAAAAGGATTGTTGAGCCCCGAAGAAAAGACAAGCCAGAAAATTTTGATTTGGCAGGCCGTAAAAACAAAACTTGAAGCTTTGCTAAAAACAACCTTGCCACCCGATGGTCCAGTTATGTCCATTATTTCGGCCGGGGCCAGAGCCACTTGGGCCCAGCCGGTTCAGATGGCCGGAATGAAAGGTTTAGTGAATAATCCGTCGGGGGACATAATAGAGCTTCCCGTAAAATCATCTTTTACGGAAGGTTTTAATGTGCTCGAATATTTTATTTCAACTCACGGAGCCAGAAAAGGAACAGCCGACACAGCTTTAAGAACTTCTTCGGCCGGTTATTTGACAAGAAGATTGGTTGACGTTGCGCACGATATGATTGTTTCAGAAGAGGACTGCGGAGACAAAACAGGTTTGATTGTGTATAAAAAAGACGCTGATGCAATTGAGGAAGATTTTATTTTTAAAATTGCAGGAAGAGCCGCCTTGGAAACAGTTGAACATAATAAAAAAGTTTTTGTAAAAAAGGGAGAATTCATTTCATGGAAGATTGCAAAAGAAATTTCTTTGGAAGAGGGAATTGAAAGAGTTGTTGTTGCTTCGCCGTTAACCTGCAAAGCAAAAGTTGGAATTTGCCAAAAATGTTATGGCTGGGATTTGGGGAGAAATGCTGTTGTAAAAATGGGAGAGGCGGTTGGGATTGTGGCCGCCCAAGCCATTGGAGAGCCGGGAACTCAGCTTACCCTGAGAACCCATCATTTGGGGGGTATTGTTGGAGCAGGAGATATTACGCAGGGTTTGCCTAGAATTGAAGAAATTTTTGAATGTAGGGCCCCAAAGGGAGAAGCAATAATGTCTTTAACAGAAGGAAGGGTTGTTGCGATTGATGAAGAATCAAGAATTGTAAAAATCCAGCCGACTGCAACAAAAGACGACGGCAAGAAAGCGGTTAAAAAAGAAATAATGGAATATAAGATCCCGGGCAGAATTGCGATTATTGTTGAAAAGGGGCAGGATGTTAAAGAAAACCAGCCTTTGTGCGAAGGAAGTTTGGATTTAAAAAAGCTTTACAAATCGGCGGGAGTTGAAAAAACCCAAAGATATATTTTGCAGGAGGTTCAGAGAATTTATACTTCGCAGGGAGTTGATATTCACGACAAACATGTTGAGGTGATTATTGCCAAAATGTTCTCAAGAATCAGAATTCGCGAGGAGGGCGATTCAAATTGGATAAGAGGCGAGGTTGTGGAGAGTCCTGTTTTTAACGAAGAGGTTGAAAGGCTTAAAAAAGCCAAAAAAGAAGTGCCAACGTCTGCGCAAATGTTGCTTGGAATTTCGGAAGTTTCTCTAAACTCCGATTCGTTCCTGTCGGCAGCTTCTTTCCAGCAAACCTCAAGAGTTTTAATTAAAGCTTGCCTTGAAGGTAAGGAAGATAAGCTGAGGGGATTGAAAGAAAATGTCATTATTGGAAAATTAATTCCAGTAGGAACAGGATTTATCCCAAAGAAAAAAGATAAGGAGTAACAAGCAAAAAACACCCCGTAAGAGGGGTGTTTTTTGCTTGTGCAAATTCACTTGATAAAAAATAAGCAAAGTAGTAGTCTGATATTAAATCACCAACCCTAACGGAGGACTGAAAATGTTTAAGATCATCAAGGTCTTGGGCTACGAGATACTGCGGTGTGATGTGAAAATCCGTCCGCTCTTTGAGAATACGGGCATCCCAAACTATTTTCTGTTGGCTCAGGACATTCCGCCCCGCCTACTGGATGCGGAAATGCCACAACGCAACTACAGTCTTTTTCTTAGCGACGAAAAGGCGACGCGGCTTGATTTGCAGACACGGACATTACTGCTCCCCAGTATTGAACAGGTGCTGTGGGCAGTCGGCTATATGAGCATGGAGATGGCAAATACTATTGCCGAAAACCCTATAAGGTTTATGCATCATCCTTTCAGGGCTCATATGTGCCCGTTCAGGGGAAGTACGGCGTGGCGTCAAATTTGCGTAAAACAGGTTGATGCACATTATTGCATAGAAACATTGGGCGTCACAGAACCCGCCAAGGATGCGTTGCTGGGCTACGTACTCGCCAACTAAGTTGGGGCAAGGATTCGTCCTCACCCCTTTTTTTATGCAGATAGGTGTTTTGATTTTTTGCAGTTTGCGGGTAATATTTAGGTTGATAATAATAGTAAGTTTTTTGCCGTACGGCAAAAAACTTACTATGATAGGAATTTTGGTGTATAATAAAAATATACAATTACAGTAAAATATGGGAAAAATTTTAGAAGAAATATTGTGGAGTATATATTATCAAACTGATCACAAACATATCGGCGCACACAACGACGCAAGATTTTTTATTTTGAATGACATATTAAAAGACTTGCATAATTTTAGTGCAGAACAATTGCGCTCTGCGGTTGTTGATCTTAACAAACAAAAATTAATTGAAAAGAAAAATTACGAAAAATCGGTTCTAGTCTCTTTGACTGAAAGGGGAATGCTACGGGCAATAAATTTTGGATTCAGGCGGCTCAATGATAAATGTTCCGCGGAGCACAAGAAAGAAAAATGGGACGGGAAATGGCGCATGGTAGCTTTTGATATACCAGATTCATGCGTGAAGGGAAGAAAAGCATTGCGCTACAGATTGAAGATGGGAGGTTTTTATGAGTTTCAAAAGAGTTTATTTATTTATCCATATGACTGCAGAAGGGAAATTGACGCTTTTATAAAACTATTTAAACTTGAGAAATATGTCCGTTTTGGTTTAATGGATTATATTGATAATCAGGATATGCTAAAGTTTCATTTTAAATTTAATCAGAAATAGATAAATATATCGTGGTTTTTTGCCGTCCGGCGAAAAACCACGATGGTTTATATTTCAGGAAAATGTTTTGGTCCGGCAGGAGCTTGAAGAAAAAAATACAGGGTGTACAATAGAGTAATTAAAATATATATGGCAATGGCAAAAAGAGAAAAAGAAGACAAAAAAACGAAAAAATTGGAGAAGGGGGTTAAAAAAGATTCCATTTTAAGTTCATGGACAAAAAGGTGGATTAAGGCCATTTTGATGTTTTTGTTTGCCATAATTGTTGTTCTGTCGTTTCCGTATTTTGACAAAGCCGGAGTCGCCGGACGAGTTTTTATTTGGCTGGCCGACTTTTTAATCGGAAAAACTTTTTACACAATTCCATTTTTTTTATTTGTCGCCGGTTTAATTTTTTTGAAGACAAGAAAAAAAGGAAAAAATTTGGCAATGGCGCTGGCGGTGTTGGCCTCGCTTGTGGGGGTGGCGGGAATTTTGGCTTCAAGAGATTTAACGCAAATGAACGGAGGCTGGATAGGTTATTTGCTTTCAAAATTATTTATTGGAATGTTTGGGGTTTTAGTTGACAACATTATTTTTGGCGTTATTTTGCTGATAGGGCTTTTTATTTTTTTGCAATTTATCTGGTCGGAGCTTCCCAAGAAGGAGCAAGAGGAAAAGCCGACTTTTGCCGTGAATAAGCCAGAGCCGGATAATTTTAAAATTAAAGGCATAGAAACAGAAAAACAGGCCCCTTTGCAAAAACAAGCCCCTTCAAAAATTACCTTGTTTAAGAAGGGTAATGATGAGCCGGAAAAAGGCGATATTAAGAAATCCGTTACTGCGGAAAACAAAAATATCTATATTTTGCCCCCGTTGGATTTGCTTAATAAAAACGAAATTGCGCCAACTTCGGGAAATATCAAAGAAAACTCAATGATTATAAAAAGCACCTTTGAAAACTTTGGAATTCCGGTTGAAATGGCCGAAGTTAACGTTGGACCCACGGTTACTCAGTATGCTTTTAAACCCGCCGAAGGCGTAAAGCTTTCAAAAATCACAACGCTATCTAATAATCTCGCTCTCGCACTCGCAGCGCATCCTATTAGGATAGAAGCGCCGATACCTGGAAAATCTTTGGTTGGGATTGAAGTGCCAAATAAAATAAGGTCTATTGTTTCTTTAAGAAACCTGGTTGCTCATCCAAATTACCAAAACGCAACCAGCCCGTTGCTTTTGGCTTTAGGCAGGGATGTTTCGGGTTCGCCGGTTTACACGGATGTTACGGAGGGCCCGCATATTTTGGTGGCTGGAGCAACCGGGACCGGAAAAACAATATTTTTAAACACTTTAATTTTAAGTTTATTATACAAATGCACCCCAGAAACCTTAAGAATAATAATGGTTGACCCAAAAAGAGTTGAGTTTCAACATTACAACGACATTCCGCATTTGCTGTGCCCGGTAATTTATGACGCAACAAAAACTATCAATGCTTTGCAGTGGCTGACAAGAGAAATGGAAAGGAGGTTCGAAGTATTTTCTGAAGTGCCGGCAAGAAATCTTGCCACGTACAACGCGCACAAAACCGTTATTGCAAACGGCGCGCAGTTACCATACATTGTTTTTGTGGTTGACGAATTAGCCGATTTGATGGCTGCAAAAGGAAGGGAAATTGAGGCTGGGATTGTGAGATTGGCTCAAATGGCAAGAGCAACCGGAATTCACTTGGTGCTGGCAACACAGCGTCCGTCTGTTGAAGTTATTACCGGTTTAATCAAGGCAAACGTGCCTACTAGAATTACTTTTCAGGTCGCCTCTCAAGTTGATTCAAGAACTGTTTTAGACACAGCCGGCGCTGAAAAATTATTGGGGTCTGGCGATATGCTATTTTCATCGGCAAAATCAGCAAAGATAAGCAGAATTCAGGGCCCGTATATTTCTGAAAAAGAAGTTAAAAAAGTCACCGACTTTATTGTTGAACAAAAAGAAAAATTTATGGAACCTCAATCTGTTTTGGTGCAAAATCTAAAAGAAGCATTAGATGCCCCGGATCCTAAGGCGGAAAAAGAAGGGGGAACAGGCGGAGAATTCTTTGGCGATGATGACCCGCTTTTTGAGCAGGTAAAACAAATTGTTTTGGAAACCCAAAAAGCTTCGGCCTCGTTTTTACAACGGCGTTTACGAATTGGCTATTCAAGAGCAGCGCGCTTAATTGATATACTGGAAGACAAAGGAATTGTGGGGCCTGCGGACGGAGCAAAACCGAGGGAAGTTTACGGCGACCGAGGCGGAAATGATTTTACAGCCAAATTGATCGGCCCAAGCCCCGACGAATCCGAAGTAACTCCAAAAGAGGAAAATGGCAACTGGGAAAAAGTTTAAGCGAGGAGAAGCCCCGCCGTCATTGCGAGAAGTCCCGCCTTGGCGGGACGACGTGGCAATCTAGATTAAAAAACATGGCAAAGAAAAAGTCCAAAACAACAAAACAAAAAATAATTAAGATAGTGATAATAAAAAGAAGTAAACCGCTACGAGTGCCGGATTTAGAAATTTCAGAACAAGAATTTTTGGAAGAAATGATAAAAACTAATCAGGTTATCACGTGATAACCTGAAGAAAATAAACTTATGAAAAATAATTTTATGGCAAAAGAAATGCTGACGCCGAAAAGAGCGCAGGAAATTCAGAATGAGATTTTTTCCAATATGCCTTCCGAAAAAAAGATACGGCTGACAAGCAAGCTTTTTGTGATTACTAAAAAATTAAAAGAATCTAAAACCGTTTCAAATGGAACCAGCAGAATTATTAGCAAAAATAGTTGAAATTTTGGAGGATTTAAAAATTCCCTATGCAATTACGGGCGGATTTGCAATATCGGTTTGGGGTAATCCAAGAAGCACTAATGATATTGATATAATTGTAGAAATGGCGGAGAAAAATATAAAACCGCTGATTAAAAAAATGACCGCTGTTAAAAAAAGTATTTATGCAGATGAAGATATGGTAAGAGATGCCACGGAACGTAAAGGTGAATTTAATTTTATTGACCCGGACATGGGAGTGAAAGTCGATTTTTTTGTATTAGCAAATAATCCATATAACAAATTAAAAATAAAAAGAGCTATTTTGCGAGATGTATCTGGCGTAACAAAGGCTTATTTTGTTTCTCCTGAAGATTTAATTTTAAGTAAACTTTTATGGGGAAAAGAAAGTAATTCTTGGAAACAAAGAGAGGATGTTAAAACCGTCCTACAAAATTCAAAAATAAAATTAGACTACAAATATATAAAAAATTGGGCTGAAAAACAGGGAACATTAGAAATTTTAGAAGATTTACTAAAAAATAAAAATTAAAAAATGGCAAAAGAAAAAGGCATATCAACCGTAATCGGTATA
>MHPP01000015.1:0-43196 GCA_001822095.1 Candidatus Staskawiczbacteria bacterium RIFOXYC1_FULL_38_18 | reverse complement strand
AAGCGCAAATTCAAAGCGAGCAGAAAAACCAAAACCAGCAAGCAGAAAATGTACCTGTCGACCAAACCAATGCCACTATAGCGGGAACCTATGATTGTCAAAATTTTTCGGGAGCATGGATGCAAGATTGTATTTTGAGGGCGACAACCGCAGATGCTATTTTAAAAAAAGATGCATCTTTATGTCAAGCTCTCGACAATTCCGCAGCTATTGATTACTGTTACAGTGGCGTAGCAGTGGGTCTAAATGATGTTAGAATTTGCGAACTAATAAAAGATAAATCAATAAAAAAAATGGGTGAGAATGCCCCATACGATGAATGTTACAAAAATATTGCAGAAAAACTTAATGACGAAACCTTGTGCTCCTATATAAAAGGAGATTATAGGGCGAGTAGTTGCTATAAGGCTATATCTAAAAAGAAGGGCGATATTTCAATTTGTGAAAAAATAAAGGGCAGGGACAATGTAGATTTTTCTTATTACGACAGTTGTTTAGGCTACATAGATCAAAGTTGTTCTTACGAATCCGACAGATGTGATAAAATGATGGGGATAGGTTCTAAGAATGAGTGTTACAAAGCCTGTGCTAAAAGTAAAAAAGATTCTGTTATCTGCGAGAAAATTTCTTTACCAGTAAATTATTTAAATAGGACAACAGATGATATCAAGGATATGGAAAATAGTACTAAAAATATGTGCTATAGTATGGTTGCAACGGCAAAAAAGGATGCCTCTTTGTGTCTTAAAATAGTTCCTTCAAAATATGGAAGCCCCACAGAAAAAGAAGATTGCATTAAGTATATTAATCAAATTATAAATAAATAAACCTTAAACCTATGGCGAAAGAAAAAGGCATATCAACCGTAATCGGTATAATAATTATTGTCGTTTTCTCGGCCGTCGTTTTCGGCGGAGTTTTTGCATATCAGTATTTAATCCAGCCAAAAGAACAAGTAAAAATAGAAAACAGCCAAAATATAGTTGGCGGAGATAAAGACGAGCATGGATGCATCGGCTCTGCCGGTTATTCCTGGTGCGAGGCAAAGCAAAAATGTTTGAGAGTTTGGGAAGAAAAATGCCAAGTAACGCCCGTTGACCCAACCGCTGGCTGGAAAACATATACAAATAATGAATATGGTTTTGAAATCAAATATCCCAATGATTTTTATCCAAATGCGATAGACGCCAAATACGACGGCAACGCCACCGATGTGCGCTTGAACAACCCCTTTGAACTGGAATCAATAAAATATAATTATAAATTACCCAAATTAAATTCGATTGCAACCTTGTATCTGGATGCCAAAGAATATAAAAACAGCGGTTTTCAGTTTGCTTATTTTAATGTTGGAGTTGACGAAGATGCGAGCGATGTTGCAACTTGCCAAACTTTAGTTTCTGGGCCGGCAGGTTCTGGGATGAGCCAAAAAACACCACTTAATATCAACGGAAAGACTTTTTATAGATATAAGCTGTATGATGATGCAATGGGGGGTCAACGTGGAACAGGGTATGTTTATTTTGGGGTAATTGAAAATAAATGTTTTGTGATGCATGGTTTTCATGCTCACATAGATTCTAGGGGATTCTCAGATGTGAAGGTCAATTTTGACGATTCAGAAGTGTCTGAAATTTCAGAAAAACTAAATTCAGTTGCGATCACTTTTAAGTTTACTAATACAGTAGTAGAAATGTCGCTGTGGCCAAATGTAAATACTTTTGATTTGGTTAATAAAACTTTTCAAGCTAAGGGCGTGCGCGATTCTGTATCTGTAAAAAATATAAAAGTGTATACCAATAGTTCTACAAAAATTTCCAGCCAAGACATGGCAAATTCTTTTAATAATTTTCAGGACATATATTCAGCAATGAAAAACTGGGTGGGGCCAGAGTGGTGGTTTACTGTTAGGGGCACCGTGCAAAGCGACGGCTCTTTGTCAGCAAGTGAAATTTTTATACAAGGACAATAATAAATAAAGATATAAAAATATGACTAAAGAAAATAAAATAAAAAAGCCCGAAGAGAAGAAAGAGAACAAGGCGCTGGCGGGGGCGATAAATGAAATTAAAGAAAGATTTGGCGAGGGGGCGATTATGACAATGCGGGAAATTCACGCGGTTAATGTGGACGTTGTTCCAACCGGATCTATCGCTATGGATATGGCCCTGGGAGTTGGCGGAATGCCAAGAGGCAGGATAATAGAAATTTATGGAGCAGAATCTTCGGGAAAAACAACTCTGTCTTTGCACGTGATAGCCGAAGCCCAAAAAAAGGGAGGAGTTTGTGCATTTGTTGACGCTGAGCACGCAATGGATCCGGATTATGCCGGGCGCATTGGCGTGAATGTAGACGACTTACTGATTTCTCAGCCAGATTCCGGTGAACAGGCTTTGCAAATTGTTGAGACTTTGGTAAAATCTGAAAATATTGATGTGATTGTGGTTGATTCTGTGGCCGCCTTGACGCCTCAACGCGAAATTGAGGGAGAAATTGGAGACCAGCATATGGGTTTGCAGGCGAGGTTAATGAGTCAAGCGTGCAGAAAGCTTTCCGCCATAATGGCAAAAACAAACACAATGGTTATATTTTTAAACCAAACCAGAATGAAAATTGGAATGGTTTTTGGAAATCCCGAAACAACTCCGGGAGGCTTGGCATTGAAATTTTACGCTTCTGTGAGGGTAAACCTGGCAAGAACCGCGCAGATAAAATCCGGAGATGAAATTATAGGCAACAGAGTAAAAGCTAAAATAGTAAAAAACAAAGTTGCAGCTCCTTTTCGTACGGCAGAATTTGATATCTATTATAATGAAGGAATTTCAAAATCTGGCGACGCTTTGCGAGCTGGTTTAACAACGGGTTTAATAAAACAAACAGGGAGCTACTTTACCTTTGAAGGCGAAAAAATCGGCCAGGGAACAGAGGCAACAAAATTGTATTTGAAGGAGCACCCTGAAGCCATGGAAAAAATTAAAAAGCTGGCGATGGACGTAAAAGAAGCATAATTAAAAAAATAATATAATTAAAATATAAAAATATGTCAAAAAATATCGGCGAACAGCCGAGAGAAGATGAAGAGATTATAATTGACCCCGAACAAAACAGGGCTTGGGCAAAACAAAGGCTTGAGGGCGAGGCGGCCAAGGCAACGGAGGTTCAAAAAGAGCTTGCATCCGATCAGGCAACAAATTTTGAAACTTCTGTGGTAACGCTTCTGCGCAGAAGCGAAAGTGAAGGAAAAATCAACGTGGATGTGGTCAATGGATTACAAAGTCTTTTAAGGGGGCTTGAATTTTACGCAACTTTTGAAGGACAAGGGATTATGGGAGCTGAAAAACAGCAGGAACTGGCCGCGTTTTTGGCTGAAGTCGGAAACGCTTTAAAAAATACAGTTGCCACAAAGGGAAGGAGCAAGGCCGTAGACGTAAAAGTTGATTTTAGTAGGTGGGAAACTAAGAAAAAATAATATAAACAAAAAACCGCCCCGAGAAGGGCTGGTTTTGATGTGATTGATTCTATCCTTCGGCAAGCTCAGGATAAGTGTTCGCTACGCTCCCTTATTTTGGGGTGTAGGGCATTAATCCCATCTGCCTTGCTCTTTTGATTGCGGTTGCAATTTTTTTCTGGTGTTTTGAACAAAGGTTTGTTTTTTTCTTTCCCTTAATTTTGTAGAACCCAGAAACATAGCGCATCAATTGATCCGTGTTTTTGAAATCTATCTCTTCAATATTTTTTTGGCAAAAGTAACACATAGTAACGAATTTCTAATTTAAAATTTTTAATTTTTAATTCTAGAACGGTATATCCTTAACATCTATTTCCCCTGAATTATTGTCCAAAGAAACTTCGTTTTGCGGGGCTGGATAGTTTTCTTCAATTACCGGAATGTCATCCTGTTTTGGCGATTCCTGGGACTGCTGTCCAAAAGACGGCCTTCTATATCCTGAAGAATCTACGCCTCCGCCATTTCCGCCTCCTGCTGACCTTGGACCCATTTGCATTAACTCGGCAATAATTTCTGTTTTATATTTTTTGGCTCCTGTTGATTTATCGTCCCAGCTTCTTGTTTGAATTCTCCCCTCAATCAAAACTAATGAACCTTTTTTCAAATACCTTGAAACGATGTCGGCTAATTTTCCAAAACAAACAATGTTGTGAAACTCAACTTCTTCTTTTTTTTCTCCGCTTGGCAGGGTGTAAGCCCTGTTTGTGGCAACACTAAAATTTGCCACTTGGCTTCCACTCGGCATGCTTCTTATTTCGGGATCTTTTGTTATGTTTCCAAGAACAAACGCTTTATTGAGGTTCATATGTTTTATTTTATTCTCCTAATATGTCGTCTAATTGTTTTTCAATATCTTTTAGTTCCACTTTTGCCTTCTCAACTTTTTCCGGAGTTTTTTCTTCTGTAACTGGCTCTGAAACTTCTTCTTTTTCTGCTTTGGGCTTTTTTGCTTCAACAGACGGCAAAGCTTCTGCCTGCAACAGGTCTTTTTTCTTAGACCTTCTCTCTTTCTTTATTTTAAACGGTTTTTTAACTAAAACAATATGCCTGACTATTTTTGCGTCTTTTTTGACCATTTCTTGAACCGCGCTAAGTTTTTCCTGCTCCATCTGAAATTCAAAAACTCCAAAAAATCCGGAAGCGTGTTTTTTTACGGGAAACGCCAGCGCTTTTGGCAACGGATTTGTCTGTTTTACTATAATGCCCTCGTTGCCTTGAATGGTCGAGGCGATTTCCTTTGATTTTGTTTCGGCATCTTCTGAAGTCATTTCAGGGGAAATGATGTACGTTAACTCGTATGTTTGCATTTTTAGATTTTTTTAATTATGATGGTACTATAACATATTGTCCTTGAAAATTCAAGGGCTTAGTGGGATAATTCATCTATGGTAGAGATAAACAAAAATATATTCAAATCGTACGATATCAGGGGTATTTATCCTTCGGAGTTAAGCGAAGAGGTAGCTTTTGCTATCGGAAAAGCTTTTGTTAGGCAAACTGGCATTAAAAAAATTGCTGTTGGGCAGGATGCGCGCATTGCTTCGCCCGTGTTGTTTAGGGGCCTTGCAAGGGGTGTTGCTGCCCAGGGCGGTCAAATATACGACATTGGTCAAGTGCTTACCGAATGCCTGTATTTTACTATTGGCTCACGTGATTTTAAGGCGGGAGTTATGATTACAGCCAGCCATAATCCAAAAGAATATGGTGGTTTTAAAATGGTAAAAAAAGATGATAATTATATTAAAATAATAGCCGGTAAAGATCTGCTGGATCAGGTTGTAAAAGACAATTCTGAAAACGTAGATCCGGCAGACGATAAGATTTTGGAAGTTGCAGAAGAAAAAATTATAAAAGAAGACATTTGGCATGATTACATAAACCACGTTCTTTCCTTTGTTGATTTAAGCGAAATAAGTCCTCTTAAAATTGTTATTGATGCTTCAAACGGCGTTGGAGGAATTGTTTTGGAAAAAATAAAAGAGAAACTACCCGTTGAAATTATTTCATTAAACTTTGAGCCAAACGGAAATTTCCCAAATCACAGTCCAAATCCAATAGCCGAGGGTTCAACAGATCAAATAAAAAATGAAATTATAAAACAAAAAGCTGACTTCGGTTTTCTTTTTGACGGTGATGCCGACAGAGTTTTTTTGGTGGATGAAACAGGAAAATTAGTAAGCTCTGACGCAACAATATTAATTTTGGCAAAGTATTTTCTGCAAAAAAATCCTGGAATGGGTGTAGTCAGTCATGCAACATGCTCAAAAGCAATACCAGAATTTGTTAAAAAATGGGGAGGCAAGCATATAAAAACACAAGTTGGTTTTATCCATATCCAGCAAGGATTAGAAGAAAACAACGGAATTATGGGCGGAGAATTGACGGGGCATTATAGTTTTAAGGATAATTTTTATTGCGATTCTGGTGTAATTGCCTTTTTGACTTTGTTGCAGATAATCTCAAGAGATGGCAGAAAAATTTCGGAAATTGCAAAAGAATTTTCTCCGTATTATAAACCGCAAGAAATTAATTTTAAAGTTGAGGATAAAAATACAATTATAGAAAAAATAAAAGAAAAGTACACAGACCCCTCGACTCCACTCGGGGCAGGTGGCAAAGCAGACTTTTTAGATGGCATAACCGTAACTTACAAAGACTGGTGGTTTAACGTCCGTGCATCCAACACCGAACCGGTTTTGCGCCTTACCATTGAAGCCGATACAAAAGAATTGTACGACGAAAAACAAAAAGAACTGACAAAAGTTATATCTAGTTAGTTTTTGACCCTCTTTGACAATGGAGGCGCGGGCGATGTACGACTTCTGCAAGAGTATCCTTATCTTTTGGGGGTGTTTGGCGTTTGGCCTATTGCGGCTTCGCTCACAAGACAGGTGTCCTCAGTGCGATAATACCCAATCGCTCGTTGCGTCTCGGCGCAGAAATGCGTTTGATGTATATCACCGAATGCAATGCCCAAAGTGCAGCTGCAACTGGTTTGCGCGCGCGTGACAACAAAACAGCCCTCCTTTTGGTCGAGCTGTCTTTTTTCGCATAAGCGCACTGGCAAATAAAATTTATCGACACGATAAATTTTAGCATTTGGCAGTGTATGCCTTAACCCAATCCCATTTTTTCCCGTACTTCCTGCATTGTGGTTTTAGCAATTGTTTCTGCGCGCGATTTTCCTTTATTAAGCAATTCTTTTACATAAACATCTCGGGTTTGCAATTCCTTTTGTTTTCTTCTAAACGGCTCCAAATAATTTATCACAACTTCAGCTAAAGATTTCTTAAATTCACCATATCCCTTGCCCTTAAATTTTTCTTCTATTTTTTTTGTCGGCTCGTCGGTTAATAAACTATAAATCATTAGCAAGTTAGAAATGCCGGGTTTTTTTGTAATGTTATAAATTATATCTTTGCCAGAATCAGTAGAAGCCGCCATAATTTTTTTTGTAATATCCTCAGGCGTGTCAAAAAGCGAAATATAGCTTTTTGCGTCGTCTGACTTAGACATTTTTTTCTTTGGGTCGGTCAAGCTCATTATTTTTGCCCCGGATTTTGGCAAAATAGTTTCGGGCTCTGGAAAAATATTCCCAAATTTTTGGTTGAACTTTTTGGCAATTGTACGCGCCAGCTCAACGTGCTGTTCCTGGTCTTTTCCAACCGGAACCGCCTCGCCTTTATAAAGTAAAATATCGGCAGCCATTAAAACGGGATAATTAAACAATCCGGCGTTTATGTAATCTTTGTGCTGTTTGGATTTTTCTTTAAATTGCGTCATTCGGGATAATTCGCCCATTGGGGTAATTGTTCCCAAAAGCCAAGCGAGTTCTGCGTGTTCTTTCACTCCGGACTGCACAAAAATAATTGATTTTTCCGGGTCAACTCCGGCAGCTAAATAAATTGAAGCTGCGTCAATAATGTTTTTTTGCATTTCTTTCACATCGTACGGAGTGGTAATCGCGTGCATATCAACTATGCAAAAAACACATTCATTTTTTTTCTGAAGCTCAATCCATTGTTTTACGGCCCCCAAATAGTTGCCAATATGAATATTGCCCGTTGGTCTAATTCCCGAAAAAATTCTCATAAAGTTGTCCCCGTCATTGCGAGAAACGAAGTGACGAAGCAATCCAGGGTTTTATACACTGACTCTGGATTGCCGCGTCGCCTGCTGGCTCCTCGCAATGACGAAATGTTTATTAATTTTACCACCAACAGAGGAGTAGGTAAATCTTGACAATGCATATTCAATATGCTATAATTAATTATTGGGTAAAAGTTTAGTTTTTCAGAAGGAGACGCGAGATGAAGTACGTTTACATTGTTTTGTTCGTGGGCACTGAGCTCAGAAGCCCTTACAGGAAGGAGCTCAGTTTCGACGCTCCGGTCGCAAAGGGGGATACCCTGAACTTCTGCGAGCCGTGGGGATTCAAACAGGGAAAGGCAAACGACCCCGACACTCCCGCAGAGGTTTCGGACCACAGTTTGTGGGAAGTCATGGATGTTACCCACTACTTTGACAAGGAGGCCAAGAATTCCCACCTGTACTTGCAGGTCCGGCCGTTCAAGGGCTAATTCCGCGAACACCGTGACCAAGGCGCATCAGAAGTGAAGCACCCTTTTCGATTTAAACTCGCACCATTTTACGGTCGAGATAAATGATGGGGAGGCATTTGCTCTGCGCCTAAAAAGCCGATTGAGATATTCTCGCGACCTGCCCGCAATGCTACGCATAAGCGTTGCAGGCGGGAAAGCGGGAAGTCTCTCTCGGCTTCTTTTTTTACATTTTCTACAATTATTTTAAACAAACCAACTTATATTTTAAACAAACCTACTTACGCTGTATAACTGCTATCGCAGGTATAGAGCGTAAGTAGAATTTAAAAAAGTAAGGTAAAAAAGCGAGGTCAGACCTCGCCAAATTTAAATGGCTCAGACCTGTTTGAGCCAATAGAAATAGTAAGTTTTTTGGCGATAGACAAAAAACTTACTAATCTAGATTGCCACGTCGCCTGCTGGCTCCTCCCTCCTCCGCCTGCTGGCTTCGGACGGGCACGCGCAATGACGGGAATCTGGATTCTGGCTTTCCCTCCTTCGCCAAAGGCTTCGGACGGGCAAGGCATGGGAATGACACACCTGTGCTCCGGTGCACGGGTGTAAGAGTTAGACTTCGATGACAACGGGCAATATCATTGGTCGGCGGGAGGTTTTTGTTGCCAAGAAGTCGCCTACTTTGTTTCTTATCTCGTCTTTTACATAAGTCCAGTTTACCGGGCCACCGTGGCCGGCTGATTTGTCAACAATTTCAATTACTTTTCTGCGAGTTTGGCTTAACAAATCTTTTGATTCTCTCAAGTAAACAAATCCGCGTGAAATAATATCAGGAGAGCCTTTTACCCGGCCCGTTTTTCTGTCTATTATTGCAACAATCACAAACATTCCGTCTTCGGCCAGCATTTGACGGTCTCTTAAAACAATTTCGCCCACATCTCCCACTCCAAGTCCGTCAACAAAAACATAGTTTGACGGAACTTTTTCTTTTAGTATTTCAGCTGATTGATTTGAAAATCTTATAATAGATCCGTTGTCTGGCACAAGAACCTGGTCTTTTCTAAAACCCATTTCATAAGAAATTTTTGCCGCCTCTTTTAACATGTAATGGTTTCCATAAACAGGCATAAAGTAATTTGGCCTGATTTCGGTAATCATTTGTTTGATTCCGGCAATGTTTCCGTGTCCAGACATATGAACGTCTATAATATCGGAATGATAAACATTGTCAGACTGTCTGTAAAGATTGTCTTTTAATCTTTGGACTGTTCTCTCGTTTCCCGGAATTGTGGACGAAGAAAAAATAACAGTGTCTTCTTTTTTAATTTTTATGTGTTTGTGGTTTCCCGCAACAATTCTTGAAAGCGCCGCCATTTCCTCGCCTTGCGCTCCTGTACAAACAATAACCACTTTGTTGTCGGGGAAAGTGTGGGCTTTGTCTGTTGTGATAATAACTCCTTTCGGAATTTTTATGTAACCTAATTTCGTTGCCAGTTCCACGTTTAGTTTCATTGAAAATCCGTCCAAAGCAACTTTTCTGTTGGTTCTGGCGCTAAATTCCAAAATCTGTTTTATTCTTTCTATTTGCGAGGAAAATGTTGCAATAATTGTCCTGCCAGGAGCTCTGCCGATAAGCATATAAAGGTTATCCAACATTTCCTGCTCTGTAACCGGTTCTTTTGAGTTTGTTGAACCTAAGGCTTCCAGCATCAAAACTGTCGGTCTTGGCAATTTTGAAAGATGGGTGTAATCCAAAGTCTTTCTGCCGATTGGATCTTTTTCTATTGTCCAGTCGCCTGGATGTATAACCGTTGCCGATGGGGTTTGCAAAATTACTCCAACGGCGTCCATAATTGTATGGTCAACCTGGAAAAATCCCAAGGTGAATGCGCCAAGTTTTATTTTTTGGTTGATATCTTGCACATATAAAGTTTTTAATTTTTTGGAAGAGCCGCGATGCAAATCTTCAACTCTGTGTTTTACCATTTCCAAAGTTAAGGGTCTGCCGATTATTTGCGGGTTGCCTAATTTGTTAAGTAAAATTGCGGCAGCTCCAATGTGATCTAAATGTCCGTGCGAAAACACAACCGCCCTTATATTTTTTTCTTTACCCCTTAAATATTCAATGTTTGGAATTACGTAATCAATTCCCGGCATATCTTCTTCCGGAAACATTAAGCCCATATCCAAAATTACGATATCATTTCCATATTCGTAAACGGTCATGTTTTTACCGACCTCTTCGCATCCGCCAAGCGGGATTATTCTTAGATTGCTATTTTGTTTTATCATTTATTTAATTTTATTTTTTAATTTTATTTGTAAAAGATTTAGAGAGTTCATCTTTTACTTTTGCTTGCACTGAATAAAGTGAAGTGTGCCCGAGGAGGGACTTGAACCCTCAAACCTTGCGGCATACGCTCCTGAAGCGTACGTGTTTGCCAATTTCACCACCCGGGCGGGAAAAATTATCTGAGGAAGTCTAAATTTGGGAGGGATTTTAAGGATTCTTCAAAACGCAGTTCCGGAACATTTTTGTAATTCTCGTTTTTAATCCAGCTTGCCTGTCCTGAGCCGGGTCGAAGGATGTAGTAATAACAGGCGCCTTGAAGTTTTTCAAAAAGCGAATAATCTGATTTGCTTTTTTCGGAAGTCCAGTCGCCGGTTTTTAAATCCTCAGTTTTGGACGGATTTATTGTTATGTGGCCATATCCCTCGGGGATTATTGCCGACTCTCCTTTTACGGCTTTTACCGCGTAAACGTCGACAATTTTTTCCCCATCGCCTTTTTGCATCATAAAAATTGCTTCGCCCTCAATAACAGTGTAAATTTCCTTGAAGTTTCCAATATGCACGTGGCCTTTTGTTTTGTTAAACTCAAATCCAAGCATGTTGGCCGTGGTTACGGTGATGTTATGCACCAAACCGTTTTCCTGTTTTGCTTTTCTGTACATAAAATACAAATCCATATCAGGAGAATTTTTGGCAAAATCTTTATCGGCTAAAACTTCGCGCATGTCGTCTAATTTTCTTACGTCGGGTGTTAATTTTGTTATGTCTATTTCCATACTCTGTGGGTTTTTGTAAACCAATTATTAATATTAATAAACCTTTTTGCAGGGTCAACAATTTTTGTGGTATCAACTCCTTTTATTTTCCCTGAAACCCAAAAAAGATAATCGGGATTGAATAAAAACAGGGCGGGGGCGTCTTCTAATATTATATTTTGGAGCTGGTCGTATTTATCGGCTTTTGTTTGTTCATCCAATGCTTCTCGGGCGCTTTTTAGAAGCTGGTCGGCATTCTTACTTTGGTATCCCGAAAGATTCAGGCCCGGGTCATTTGTTTGAGTGGAATGCCAATAGGGAAACAGGTCGGGCATGCTTCCAAGAGCTTCGCCGTAAAGCAAGGCGTCATAATCCCTATTTTTAATAATATTTTGCATTTCCGAAAGCTCAACTGCTTTTACAATAACCGTTATACCCGCCTTTTGCCAGTAATCTTTTAAAACATTGGCCGTGTTTACGAGTTGGGGTTGGTTTATTGTTATTAAAGTAAACTGCAAAGGGGTGGAACTGCTCTGGGGGGCAAAACACAACTCATTAAGTTTTGTCCTGGTGCCCGGCCCCGTTTCTCCTGTTGCTTTTGCGTCCGGCAAATATTTTTTTTGGAATTCTGTAACCGCGCTTTCGGTCCCCGCGCCGTATTTTCCGTTTACTTCATTTTGAAGCAATGTTTTGAAATTATCGCTAAGGCGCGACAAGCATCCTTGTAATTCTGTTACTTCGTTTCCCCTTAGACCACTTTTAAGATAGTTTTTAAATTGAAACGCAGGTTTTTTGTTGTTTGCTTTTGCCCTTTGCCAGGAGTCTGTGATTTTATATCCAGATTTGTCTAAAAACTTGTTTGCGACGTCTAGGTCAAACTCATAACTTACCGAAGGATAACTATAATTAAAATAATCTGGTAAAATGGGGGAATCAACAATTGAAAGTTTTTCTTTGTCCGATAACTTTATTTTTTGCGCAAGCCCGTCTTTGTCCACAGAATAATTGAGGGCCTGCCTTAGGCTGGCGTCGGACAAAATTTTATTTTTTGGGGTGTTAAAGAATACGGCAAAATATCTTGGCAAAGAAAAAGAATAAACATTAAACTTTTCATTTGCCGACCAGCCCTGGGAAATTTCTTTTTCCGCCAAAGCCTCGTTGTCGCCTAACGATGAAATTGAAAACCCGTCAATTGTTTTTTGGTTTATGGCCTTTATAAGGTTTTCCTTATTTTCAAAGAAATTAAAATAAACATTTGAAATATACGGCACCTTTCCATAATATTTACGATTTGTAATAAGCCCGATACTGTTTATAAATCCAGAATTATTTTGGTTTAGACTGCTTAAAATATATGGTCCGGAGCCTATGGGTTGTAAATTATATGAGGACAGCGTAAAGTTTTCCGGCAAAACATTTTTCCATATGTGTTGCGGAATTATTTTTAGCGCGCAACTTTCCAAAAAAGAATTATACGGCGAATCCAAAACTAATGACAAGGATTTGTCTGAAAGCTTGTTTGTCTCAACATTAAGCCAATTTGCTCTTAACGGGCTTTTGTAATCGGAGTTTTGTATGGTTTTTATTGTGTAAATTACGTCGTCGACTGTAAGTTTTATGCCGTCTTGCCAAAAAAGATTGTCTTTTAACTCAAATGTGTAAGTTTTTCCATCGTCAGAAACATGGTAACTTTCTGCTAAATCGGTTGTAATTTTTCCGTCTTTACCGTAGGTCATTAGCCCCGAATAAACCAGATCAACCAATGTTCGGTCAATATCATTTGTTTCGCCATAAACAGGATTAACAAATCTTGGCTGGCCGACAATTCCTTCTGTGTATGTTCCGCCAAAAGAAGGGGATTCCTTTGTGTTTTGTATATAAAAATTTATGGCAAGATATAAAACCGATATTAGCGCCAATCCAAGAAGAACTAAAAGTGTTCTTTTTTCAGTTTTTTTTAGAGTTTTAAAAACTTGTTTCCATTGAGAAAACGTAGGAAATTTCATTTACGGAACCAATATATTTAATACGCCCAAAACCAAAAAAATTATTGCTAAAACAATGGTGGCGTAATAAATTTTCTTTTGAGCGCCTCTTTTTGTGGAGTAAACTTCGCCTCCTCCGCCAAAACTGGAACCCAAAGCAGTGCCTCTTTGCTGAAGCACAATTAGGGCTATTAAAGCCACAGAAACTATAATTTGCGCATAAAATAAAATTTGATTCATATATAATTTTAGTGTTCGCTTTTAATAAGCAATCGTGAAATAATTAAATTTAAAACAAAAATAATCAGGGTTGTGTAAAAAAGGGGATAAAACCATGGAACATGCAATTCATCTAAAATTTTGTCTAAAAACCAGATTAATCCGGCGCTTATAACAATTGTAAAAAGTCCAAGAGTAATTATTTCCAACGGCAAGGCCAACGTTTTTAAAAGCGGTTTTACAAAATAATTTAATAAGCCCAGAAATAATCCTAAAACCAGAAACATTTGCCATTGGTCGGTAAGAGAAAAGCCAAAAAAGTTTGAATCCGGGTAAGTTCTGACAACAACTTCGGGCAACAATAATGTTGAAGCCCACAATCCCGCAATTGCTGAAACAATTTGAGAGAGAAGTTTTTTCATTCATATATATGGTAGCACACTTTAAAAGAAAATACAATATTTTGACATTACCGGTATTATGTGATAATTTTAAAAGGCATTTATCAAGTTCTTTGTCTAGTTGAATAGGGGAAAAATCATGTGGGTTGGATATTGCGAAAGAATAATGGGCACGCCCATTGCTTGGTTGATTAAAGAATACGACCGACTGGTTACAAATTCGCCGATGGCAATTGAAACATTGTACGATATGGCGGCGTGTGCCAACACTTTTAACGACTGGCGGAACGTTCTTTATAGATCTGAGCCTGGCAGTATTTTTGAGCGAACTGCGCTCTTGCAGATGGCAATTTATGCCAAAACATTCGGCGCATGGCTTAGTGTTTATCAGGAATCCTTGAAAAGGGAGGACTGTAAGGATGTCCAAGCCACGGCCCTGGATCAGCTTCAAAAATTGGCGGTTTATCCGCAAGACGCCACTTGGACTAAAAGCAAAGACGCTTTGACCATCCCAAGATGGAGGAGGATTTTTGAGGTTGTTTGCGAGGACGATGAACAGCACGTTGAGCGAATATCTCTCCGCAGGATGTCCGAGCAAGCTCATGAAGGAAAAAGAAAAAGGCTGGAAAGCCAACCAAAAGACGAATCTTCGTCAAAAATATAGTTTATTGCGGGGCAAAGTTAAAGCCCCGTTTTTTTATTGCAATAAATTTTTTTTGCGGAGTTTTTTGTGATAATTTATAGCAAATCGGTGGGCTTCGGAGTCAAGTTGTAAAACTAAGTTATAAATTTCTTTTGGCAAAGATTTTAGCAAAACAGGTTTTTCTCGCCCTTCAATAAATAATTCTTTATTTTCCTTTGCCAGCGACAAAATTTTGATATTTTGAACTTGTTTCGGATTTCGATATTCGGATTTCTGATTTATGCCCGCGTTAAGCTGGGCTTTTCCGCCGTCAATTAATATAGCATCGGGATATGTCCATTCCTTGTGAGAAAAACGCCTTTCTAAAATTTCTTTTAGCATAGCAATGTCATTTGGAGTATCGCCTAATTTTATTTTAAATTTTTTGTATTGGCTTTTGTCGGGTTTTCCGTCTATAAAAACAACCATTGAACCCGTTGCTTGTTTACCCTGAATATTTGAAATATCGTAGCATTCTATTTTTTTAATATCTTTTTCTAATCCAAGTATCCGTGAAAAGTACGCTATCGCGCGATTTTCACTAACACCCGTATTTTGCTGGTCTATAACGTGAGTGTGGGACATTACTTGCTGTAAATTATAAATTTTATCCCTTGTTTCTCCGGCTTTTTCAAACTTATTTTTTTTTGAGAGTTTTTTCATTTCCTTTTTTAGGGAATTTAATACGGCGCTTCGTTTTCCTTGTAGAATTAAAATAAGTTTTTTAATATTTTTTTTGTATTCTTTTAAATCAGGCTCGGGGCCGGGGCACAAATCTAAATGGCAATAAGTGCATTTGGTTTTAGGGTGATTTTTGGCTGAATAATAGGGGAATACTTTGCGCAAAAATCGCAAGGTTTTTTTAAGGGCGGTGCCCTCAACAAAAGGGCCGATATAAACAGGGTTTAGGGTGTAGGGTTTAGGGTGTAGTTTGGGTTGGTGGGTTATAAAAACATACGGGGTGCCAAGATTGTTTTTAACAAAAGCCACGTAAAAATAGTTTTTGTCGTCTTTCCAGATTACATTAAATTTTGGCTGGTGTTTTTTGATTAAATTTGCCTCCAGAACAAGCGCCTCAATCTCGGAATTTGTTTCAAAATAGCCGATTTTCTCAACTTTTGAAATAAATAAATTATCCCTGTAAGAAGGCTGGAAAAAGTGGTTTTTTACCCTATTTTGGATATTTATGGCCTTTCCTATATATATGCACTCTAATTTTAAATTTTTAATTTTAAATTTTAAATTCTTTACAAAAAAAGCATATACTCCGGGTGTTTTTGGGAGTTCGTTGAAATCTTTGCCCTTAATAAATTTAAATCTGTCCATCAAAATATTATAATATATTTTTTAAGAGTTATCCACAGGTTGACTAATTGTAATATTTTTTAGGTTAGTAGTATAATTAATAAATATTATTTAAGTTTTAAATTATGAAAATTAGTACTCTCGTATTTTCGGTTGTTTTGGCAACAGCGGTTTTGGTTTTTGCCCCAACAACTCCTGCAAGCGCCCAAACAACAGATTGTTTATCATTGGCGACAACAGACCAGCAAATAGCTTGCCTTACTAATTTAATTGCCGAACTAACTGCCCAAGTTAACGCGCTTACCGTTCAGCAGACTGCTTCAAATGCGCAGGTGTCAAAAGCATGGTGTCATGATTTTAATACTAATTTAGGATGGGCACAGTCGGGAAGCGCGGAAGTTGGCTATTTGCATACAGCGTTGGAAAAAGAGGGAATATCTTACGCGCCAGACACGGGGAATACTTATTACACGGGAACATCTAATGCGGTTATTGTGTTTCAGGGATATTATGGAATTTATCAGGGTGGATATGTGGGCCCGCAGACAAGAGCGCAGTTAAATGTTTTGTATGGATGCACACCGGCAACTACGCCATATGTTTTGATTACTACGCCTAATGGAGGGGAAACTTTGGTAAGCGGACAGACATATAACATCACTTGGAGGCAGTACGGATTGGGAAACATAAATATTGCAGCATCGGACCCGGTAACCGGCGGGAAATATTATATTGCCACAGTGCCGGCCTCTAACACGGGTTATGCATGGACGGTTGGCAATTATACGTGGGTATTAAACGCTATAGCCAACACTCCAACCCTTCCTTTGGGGAACAATTGGCAAATAGAAATTTATACTGGTACCAATCCTGATAATGTAGCTGTCCCGCACGACTATAGCAATAGCACATTCAGCATTGTAGCGCCAACGACAACCATCCAGTCTTCAATCACATCAATTTCTCCGTCATCTGCTCCATCAGGCGCGACAGTTACTGTTTATGGCAATAATTTTGCTTATACTAACACGGGCGCCGGTACAAGCGTGTTGTTGAATGGTCAGCACATTTCACCTAATTACGTTAATAACACGAGTCTGACATTTATTGTACCAGCTAATATATCTGCGGGAACTTATAATTTGTCCGTAAGTACCAGTTTAACTCCATCTGGAACTAATTCTTTGCCATTTACAATCACTTCGTCAAATACTACTCAGCCGTCAATTACAGTTACTTCCCCAAATGGCGGGCAGATTTGGAAAATCGGGGAAACTTACAATATCACATGGACTTCTACAAATTTATTATCTTCCGACGCAGTGGCTATAACTTTGTTTGCTAATTCTGTGGACCCCGGTAGTTCCATAGTAGCTTCCGTTGCTGCTTCTAGTGGTTCTTATTCTTGGGCAATTCCAAGCAACTTAGTTCCCGGAAGTACTTATAAAATTAATGTAACAAAAGCTACGGCTCCTACCGCAACGGATACTAGCGATAATTATTTTACTATTTCTGCGGCTCCGATTGCAGGACCCAGCGGGCTTGAAAGCATCGGGCTATATGACCCGACCGCATCATCATTTTATCTTAGAAATACAAATACCACAGGCAACGCTGATGTAGTTTTCGGTTATGGTCCTGATAATGGCGGATGGAAGCCGATTGCGGGCGATTGGAACGCCGACAGCACGGACACAGTTGGCTTGTATGACCAAAGCACATCCATATTTCATTTAAGAAACACCAATACATCGGGCTCCGCAGAAATTGCTTTTGGCTTTGGCACAGCTGGCGCCAACTGGAAGCCGATTGCCGGCGACTGGAACGGAGATGGGACAGACACGGTGGGACTTTATGACCCGGTCACATCAACTTTTTATCTAAAAAACACCAATAGCGCAGGCTACGCAGAAATTACATTTGGATTTGGCACTGACAATGCGGGCTGGCTTCCAATTGCCGGAAATTGGGACGGCATAGGAGGAGATTCTGTGGGGCTTTATGACCCGGCCACATCAATATTCTATTTAAGAAATACAAACACAACGGGCAATGCCGATAATACATTTGGATTTGGAACAGCGGGCACGGCGTTAAAGCCATTGGCTGGCGATTGGAACAATGACGGAATAGACACAACGGGTTTGTATAACACAGCAACATCTATGTTTTATTTAAGAAACGCAAACACAATTGGCGTGGCAGACCTTACTTTTGGATATGGCGGAGCAGGCTCGGGCTGGCTACCAATTTCCGGCGACTGGAACGTAGTGGCTTCAAACACTTGCACCACATTTGACTATTCTGCGTGGACTCCCGCAATCTGTCCGGCATCCGGAACCCAGACAAGAACAGCAACAGGTGTGCCAACAGGGTGCACGGGAACAGCTCCATTACCATTGACGCAAACTTGCACGCCTCCAATAAACCCGACAATCACGGTTACCTCGCCAAACGGCGGGGAAACTTTTCCCGTAGGAAGCAGTCAGGTAATTCCCGTTAGCTGGATAACAACTAATGTTGTTGCCGATAATGGAATTAATCTTGTAGTATTAAATAATACCGGCGGAGTTGTAGTATCAAGTGGAATTTTGGGCGGTGGAACCAGTTATAATTGGACTCCGATGTTGCCTGTTGGCCAATATAAGATAAAAGCCCAGGTCTGTACAATTGCCGGACCCATAGAAGCTACCTGCGGGACAGTCCTTGCCGAGGACGCGAGCAATGGATATTTTGGCGTAGCTAACGCTGGGCCGGTGGCGGATTTGACGGTTGGATTTGGCGCATCAGCGGCTGACTGGCTCCCTGTTGTGGGGAATTGGGACGGGCAAGGCGGAACAAGCGTGGGCGTTTTTGACCCGCCGTCAAATTTTTACCTAAAAAATTCAAACACAACCGGCGCGTCCGACATAAGTTTTCCGTATGGCCAATCAGCGGCAGGGTGGCTTCCAATTGCAGGCAAGTGGACAAATACAGCAACAACCTCAACAATTGGTTTATACGACCCAATTAATTCCTGGTTTTATTTAAGAAATTCCAACTCAACGGGTTTTGCAGACACAACTTTTTCTTTTGGCACTGCGGGTTGGAAGCCAATTGCAGGAGACTGGGATGGCAATGGCACAACAACAGTCGGATTATACGACCCGGCTACTTCTAATTTTTATTTGAAAAACTCCAACTCCACAGGATACGCTGACATAAGTTTTGGGTTTGGCGCCCCTGGGTGGCTTCCTGTTGCCGGCGACTGGGACGGAGATGGAGATACAACGATAGGACTATACGACCCGACTACAGCCACATTTCATTTAAGAAATACAAATAGCGTAGGATATGCAGATGCAAGTTTTGTATTTGGCACGGCAAATTCCGGATTTAAACCGGTTGCGGGAGACTGGGATGGAACAGGCGGAGATTCGGTGGGGCTTTATGACTCAATTTCATCAGTGTTTTATTTGAAAAATTTTAACACACAATCTGCAATGATAAGCAAAAGTGATTCCTTGGCCAGCATTAGTAGCGCAATAAATAACATTTTGGCGCAGTTGAAAGTAATGCTGGGGCAGTAAAGTTATAAAAGCAAAAAATTAAAAAACATGAAAAATATCAAAATATTTCTGTCCGTAATTTTTTTATTATTTTTTGCTTTTATAGTATCCCCAGCAACTCCAATTGGCGCCCAAACCACAGATTGTATGTCTTTGGCTACAGCCGACCAGCAAATGGCTTGTCTTACAGTTTTAATTAATGATTTAACTGCGCAGGTTCTTGCTCTGCAAACCCAGCCGGTAACCACAGCAACAGAAACGGCATGGTGCCATAATTTTAACACTGATTTGGGTTATGCCCAATCTGGGAGTGAGGAAGTTGGATATTTGCACACGGCTTTGCAAAAACAGGGAATTTCTTATGCGCCCGACACAGGCAACACTTATTACACCGGAACTTCGCAAGGAGTAATTGCATTTCAAGCAAAATATGACATTTATCAATCGGGATATTTGGGAGAGCGCACAAGAGGGCAGTTAAATATTTTGTATGGGTGCATGCCAATATCAAATTCCGTTTCTGCGGCAAAAAACATAAGTTCTTTTAGCGCGACAGAAGAAACCGCCAGCAATTTTTCGGCATCCATTATTTCCCCAAGCGGAGGCGAAAATTTGATAATTGGAGAATCAACAGATATTAAATTTTCTATCAGCAATGATATGCCGGGTATAGAAGTAGCTCTAAAAGTTTGCGATGCAACCGGTTGCGGAGACGAAAATACGGGCGGGGCATATGTTATAGCCAGTTTTGTGCAAAACCCCGATTATGGAACGGAGGGAGAATCATCTGAAATAATCTATCATTGGAGAGTGGGCGATGTAACCAATAATCAAGGAATGCCCGCTCCTGCTGGCAATTACAAACTGGAACTTTATTATTATGACACGATAAACAGAGTGGATGTTTTTGGGGGAATGTTTTCAATTGGAGCATCGGGTGAAACTCCCCCTGTTATTCCCCCAGATAATCCGCCAAGCGCAACCACCTGCACTTCTTGGGATTATACTTCGTGGACTCCGGCAACGTGCCCTGCATCTGGAATTCAAACTAGAACGATTACAAGTTCTTATCCTGCAGGATGCATAGGCGGAAACCCCGTGCTTTCTCAATCTTGCGCCCCATCGAGCCAAAACACCTGCACATCGTTTATTTATTCAGATTGGACTCCTGCAACTTGCCCGGCATCGGGAGTTCAAACACATACAGTGATTGATTCTTACCCCGTGGGCTGTTCCGGAGGAACGCCTGCAACCACTCAAAATTGCACCCCACCTGTTTGCGCAGTTCCGTCTGGCTCATCTATCAAAGTTTGTTATCCTGCGGGTGGAGAATCGTGGCTTACCGGTGAATCTCATAATATTTTTTGGGGGTCAACACTATCTGGCACATTGTTTGTAGATATATTTTTAATAAACACAGCAACTTCTGCTCAAACTTATATTGCACACACTCTTCCTGTGTTACAAGGAACATATCCTTGGATAATTCCTGCGGGAACAACGCCAGGAATATATAAAATTAGAATACAAAATACAAGCACAACTTATGTTGACAGCGCAACCTTTAATGTAGTTGAGCCTTGTTCAGATACAGATTCTGGCACAACTTATCCAACAGGAATAAATTATTATTTATCGGGAAGTGCAACGGGATTATATAATGGCGTAAAAACAACAAAAACAGATTCTTGTTCAGGGTCTGTTTTAACAGAATATAGTTGCAATAGCGATAAAAAAATAATAGATACACAAAGCGTAAACTGCACAAATGGATGCTTGTCGGGCGCTTGCGTTGGAACTTCGCCTGCTCCTGTGTCAACCTCTTCAACCTGGTGTCACACCTTTAACACCGATTTGGGTTATGCCCAATCGGGAACCGCGGAAGTGGGAGAACTGCACACGGCTTTGCAAAAACAAGGCATTTCTTACGCTCCCGATACAGGAAACACTTATTACACCGGAACCAGCCAAGGAGTGATCGCGTTCCAAGCACGATATGGTATTTATCAATCAGGATATGTGGCAGAGCTCACAAGGGCAAAATTAAATTCTTTGTATGGATGCACGCAAATTTCAACAACTTTAATAACACAGCCTCCGGTTTCAACTCCGGCAACAAGCCAAATATCTCCTCAGTCGCAGGGGCCCATTACTGTTGTTTCGCCAAACGGAAGCGAAGCTTTTGAATACGGAGCAAAAAAGGATATTAAATGGGTTTCCACCGGAGTTTCCAATGTAAAAATTAGTTTGATTTTTGCCAGCCAGCAAAACAAAGAATATGAAATAGCAACTGTGCCGGCATCATCAGGCACCTATACATGGACGGTAGGATATGCAAATACTTTATATAATTATGCCCAGCCCGGCCAGTATAAAGTTAAAATTTCCGATTCAGTAAATTCATCGGTTTACGACCAAAGCGATAATTATTTCAGCGTTGTTCTTGCATCTACGGGATGCACAGATTCGGATAACGGAATAAATTATTATGTAAAAGGCACAACAACAGGAATAAATAGTTTAGGGGGAGCTATTACTGCTACCGACTATTGCAACGCTTCGTCTGCATCGCTCATTGAAGAATACAGCTGTAATTCTGGATATTTAAAAATTTCAGAATATTCTTGTCCAAACGGATGCCAAAACGGATCTTGTTTGCCGGCTTCAAATACAACAATTAGCGTTACTGCGCCGGTTGGAGGCGAACAACTGCAGGCAGGGTCTTACAAAAATATCACATGGACAGCGCAAAGTGGAGTTTCCAGCGTAAATATTAATCTTAAAGGATATCCGTCTGCCAGCGCGGTCACAAGAATAGCAACAGTTTTGGCATCAGCCGGCACTTACTCGTGGAGAGTGGGAGAAACGATTTCCGGCACGGCTCCGGCCGGCTCTCAATATAAAATTGAAATTGCAAACGCCAGCAACGCAGAAACAATTCCGGCTTTAAGCAATAATTATTTTAGCATTATCGGGACTGCAACCTGCACTGATTCGGATAGCGGAAAAATTTACAACACAAAAGGAACAACAACAGGATTAAATTATTCAAACCAGTTTGCAACCTCAACTGACTATTGTTTTAGCTCAACCGATATTCCCTCAAACACGGGAAACTTTGTCCGCGAATATTTTTGTAGCGCAGATAATAAAACTTTAAACACAGAATTTTATGCCTGCGCCAGCGGATGCGAAAATGGAGCGTGCAAACAAGTGGTGGTCCCGCCCATAATTACGGAAATTCCCGCAAATTTAAAAGTTTTGCTGGCTTCAGATACTCCTGTTTCTCAAAATTATACATATAACCAGCAAGGAGTTTCTTTGGCAAAGTTTAAGTTTGAAAATTTAGGGTCAAGCACAATAAAAATTACTCAGCTAAAATTAAAAACAATAGGCGTGGCAACAAACACCACAATAAGCAAAGTGCATTTGTTTTATAATGGCGTAGAATTATCTGCTGTAAATATGGGTGTTGACGGTGTAGCATATTTTAACAATTATGCAGGCATATTTTTTGTAGCGCCCAATTTCAGCTCTGTTGTTGAAGCAAGAGCCGATTTAAACGGCCAGGCCGGTCAAACAATAAGCTTGGCAATTAATTCTGCAAATGATGTTATTTTATCTCCAGACACAGAAAAAGCTGGTGGCGTTTTCCCCGTGGCAGGAAATCTGATGAAATTAGTCGCTCCGTCAATTGCTCAATCTGTACGGGTTTTAACTCCAAACGGAGGCGAAACATTGACGCAGGGTAATATTTATAATATTACATGGACAGCAACGGGATTAGACACCGTGGGAATTATTGTTGCTGATTACTCTCAAAGTAGCCTAAACGGTCAAGGCGTAAATATGGGATATGGTTATTCGGTTATAAACTCTGTACCTGCCTCCAGCGGTTTCTACCCATGGACAGTTCCTACAACTTTCTTGGGAAGCAAATATAAAATTGAAGTTTATGACACGCATAATTATACAGTAATGAATGATTATAGTGATAATTATTTTAGTATTATCGCTCGTCCGGTCCAGCCGTTTATCAAAGTAGTTTCTCCAAACGGAGGAGAAACTTTTAATGCGGGGCAGAGTGTAAATATACAATGGGATTTGGGAAATTTATCTAATTATCAATCGTTCACCATTTCACTTCTTGATTATACGTATTCGAGCAGTTCTAATAGTATTATGGATTGGAATTTGCCGATATCAACAGTAGAAGATAAAAATTACACAATAACTCTTCCTGCTAACATTTCCGGCTCAAAATATATGATTAAAGTTCGGCTCGTCACAGGAGCGGGCGCTTACGAAGATCCCAGCAATAATTATTTTGGCATTGGGCAGGCGGGTGGCACAGCTACTGTTCCACTTGTTATTACTTCGCCAAACGGCGGAGAGCAATGGATTCAAGGGCGAGGGCAAACCGTTACATGGCAGGCATCTTCAGAATTAGCAAATTTAAACATTTCTATTTATCTAACAAACCCATCCGGCGTAAAAAGCCTTATACGCGCGCCACTTTTAGCTTCTGCCGGTTCGTTCTCGTGGACAGTTCCTTCAACTGTAACTCCTTCTACTGGAGGCAGTTCAACCAGTTCTGTTGGCGCAAATTATAAACTGCTTGCTGAAATACGAGACCCGGCCACTTACGCATTAAAAGCCTCTGACTACAGCGATAATTATTTTAGCATTACGAGCGCAACAACAGCAAATATTTCCGAAAACTCCCTCGCCTCTATTTCCGATGCAATAAATAAAATATTGGCTGAACTAAAAATCCTAATGGGTCAGTAAAAGGTTATTTAAAGCAGGCTCTTGAACGAGCCTGCTTTTTTGTGTATAATAAAGCACTATTTCTTTGCATAAAGGATATGGCAGATAATTTTATCAAAATTAGGGGCGCCAGGGTTCATAATCTAAAAAACATAGATTTGGACTTGCCCAAAAATAAGCTGATTGTTATTACAGGGCTTTCGGGTTCAGGAAAAAGCTCGCTGGCTTTTGATACTTTATATGCGGAGGGACAGAGAAGATACGTTGAAAGTTTGTCAGCTTATGCCAGGCAGTTTTTAGGAATAATGGACAAGCCCGATGTTGATAAAATTGAAGGAATTTCCCCGGCAATTTCAATTGACCAAAGAAAATCTACTCATAACCCAAGATCAACCGTTGGGACTATTACTGAAATATATGATTATTTAAGATTGTTTTACGCCCGTGTTGGAAAACCGCATTGCCCAAATTGCGGAAAGTTGATTTCAAAACAAACAATAGACCAAATTGTAGGCCAGGTAATGAAAATAAAGGGAAACTCGGAGATTGCTATTTTAGGGCCTGTGATAAAAAATAAAAAAGGCGAGCATCAGGCTGTTTTAGAAGAAATCCAAAGAGCCGGATTTATGAGAATAAGATTGGACGGAAATGTATATCCAATAGAAGAAGCTATACAAAAACAATTAGATAAACAAAGAAAACATAACATTGAAGTTGTTGTTGACAGATTAATTTTGGGAAAAGATTTGGAAAGGTCCAGACTGGTTGATTCGTTGGAAACCGCGCTTAGATTGGGAAAAGGAATTGTGATAATCGGGCAAAAAAATGACAAAGAAAAAGATCTGATTTTTTCGGAGCATTTTGCCTGCGAAGATTGTGGAATTTCTTTGCCTGAATTGGAGCCAAGGACATTTTCTTTTAACAATCCCTATGGAGCATGCCCTGAATGCACCGGGCTTGGAGAAAAACTGGAAGTTGACCCCGAACTGGTAATTCCAAATAAAAAATTAACGTTGGCAGAGGGTGCTATTTGGCCGTGGGCAAAAGCCAGCCACAAAGTGGGAAGGCAGGGATATTATTATTCTATTATTTCAGGACTGGCAGATAAATATAACTTTTCGCTAGATGAAGAAGTAAAAGACCTGCCACAAAAAGTTATTGATATTATTTTGCGGGGCGAACCCGCCCTGAGCGGAGTCGAAGGGTTTGAGGGCGTTATCCCAAACCTTGAGAGAAGATACCGCGAAACAGATTCTGACTGGACAAGGTCGGAAATTGAGCAATATATGGTTATTAAAATTTGCCCAAAATGCAAAGGCAAAAGATTAAAGCAGGAGGTTTTGGCTGTAACAGTGAACGATTTATCTATAGACAAAGTTGTTGATTTGTCTGTAGACAAAGTAAAAGATTTTTTTTCCGCCCTGGGCGGAAAATTAAGCGCGGGCGAATTGAAAATTTCAGCGCCAATTTTAAAAGAAATAGTGGATAGGTCGCAATTTTTGGTTGACGTGGGCCTTTCTTACCTGACACTAAGTAGAAAAGCAGGAACGTTGGCGGGAGGAGAGGAGCAAAGAATAAGGTTGGCAACGCAAATTGGCTCAAAATTATCCGGAGTTTTGTATATTTTAGACGAACCGTCCATTGGCTTGCACCCAAGAGATCAGCATAGGCTGATTGACACCTTGGTAAGATTAAAAGAACTGGGAAACACAGTTGTTGTTGTTGAGCACGACCCGCAGACAATGATGGCATCTGACTGGATTGTTGACATAGGGCCGGGCGCCGGAAAGCATGGAGGGAAAGTTGTTTTTGAAGGAACTCCAAAACAAATTTTAAAATCAGATTGCTTGACCGGAAAATATTTGTCGGGGAAACTAAAGGTGGAAGTCTCTAAAAAATCCGAAATCCGAAATCCGAAATCCGAAACAAATCTAAATGACCAAAATTCAAAATCTGGGTTTTTAAAAATAGTTGGGGCAGAAGAGCATAATTTAAAAAATATTGATGTTAAAATACCGCTTGGAAAATTTGTTTGCGTAACCGGAGTTTCGGGCTCGGGAAAATCTTCTTTGGTTTCAGATATATTAGCTAAAGCTTTGCTCAAAAAGTTTTACAGGGCAAAAGATGAACCGGGAAAACACAAAGAAATTTTGGGCGTTGAAAATTTGAATAAAGTTGTTTTAATAGACCAGTCGCCGATTGGCAGGACTCCAAGGTCAAATCCGGCAACTTATACCGGAGCTTTTTCATACATAAGGGATATTTTTACAAAAACAAAAGAAGCTCGCGTGCGCGGTTATGGAGCGGGCAGGTTCAGTTTTAACGTAAAAGGAGGCAGGTGCGAAGCATGCGAAGGGCAGGGGCAGAAAAAAGTTGAAATGTATTTTTTGCCCGATATTTATGTAGAGTGCGAAGAATGCCACGGAAAAAGATATAGCAAAGAAGTTTTGGAGGTTTTATACAAGGAAAAAAATATTTCAGATGTTTTAAATATGACAGTTGAAGAGGCAATGGAATTTTTTAAAAACATTCCCGGGCTTTATGAAAAGCTCAAAACTTTAAAAGAGGTCGGGCTTTCTTATGTTGAGCTGGGGCAGGCGGCAACTTCACTATCCGGCGGGGAAGCGCAGAGAGTAAAGTTGGCAACAGAATTATCAAGGAGAGATACGGGCAGGACTCTTTATATTTTAGACGAGCCCACAACAGGTTTGCATTTTGACGACATTAAAAAACTTGTTTCAGTTTTAAAAAATTTAGTAGAAAAAGGAAATACAGTTTTGGTTATTGAGCACAACTTGGATTTGGTTAAAAATGCAGACTGGCTGATTGATTTGGGTCCCGAAGGAGGGGACAAAGGCGGAGAAGTAATAGCCGAAGGCGCTCCAAGTGACATAATTAAAAACAAAAACAGCTACACCGGAAAATATTTGAAAAATTAAGCTGTTTGTGGCAATATAACACCTGCAGTTCATTGATACTTGGAAGGAGCCATAAAATGACAAAACGTAAAAGTGCCCGTGCAGAAAAGCTTCAAAAATGTGAAGAGCCGGGGTGCGCCGGATTTGTTTCTTGTGATAGTTGCATTTATCTTTTCGCAGGAAACTATCTTTGGGGAATTGTCCACGACTGTTCCGTTTGCGGAAGGCTTTATTTGTGGAAGAAAATTGGCATTTTCCCGCTTTTTTGCGACGACAAGGAATTGCTTCTAGTAAACCATCGCATCGTTTGCAGAAACGGGCAGGGCATGATTGAACAAATACCAATACCAATAAGTATAAGATACCTGTAAACGGCAAGGCATAGCCCTTGCTTTTTTTTGATAATTTGGTAAATTATAGTATCTAATTAATATTAATTTTTATTTTGAACTTATGACAATAAAACCACTATCAGACCATATATTAATAGAACCGGTAAAAGAGGAAGAAAAAACAAAAGGAGGGATTTTTTTGCCCGACACGGCTTCCAAAGAAAAATCAGAAGAAGGAAAAGTTATTGCGGTGGGGCCGGGAAAAAAAACAGACGACGGAAAAATTTTAATGATGTCGGTAAAACCCGGCGACAGGGTTTTGTTTGCAAAATACGGGCCAAATGAAATTAAAATAGATAACAAAGAATATTTAATCGCAACAGAAGGCGACATACTCGCCATAATAGAATAAAAATATGTCAAAACAAATCAAATACAGCGAGGATGCTCGCAAAGCATTAAAATCCGGATTAGACAAAGTGGCCAATGCCGTAAAAGTAACATTAGGTCCGAAAGGCAGAAATGTTGTTTTGGGCTCCGGCTACGGCGGCCCGACAATTACAAATGATGGCGTGACAATTGCAAAAGATATTGAGTTGGATGATATAACAGAAAATATTGGAGCAGAAATTATAAAAGAAGTTGCTTCAAAAACAAATGATATTGCAGGAGATGGAACAACTTCAGCTGTTTTGCTTTGCCAGGCAATTGCTACAGAGGGTTTAAAAAACGTAGCAGCCGGCGCCAATCCTTTGGCGTTAAGAAAAGGGATTATCAAGGCAAAAGACGCTGTTGTTAAAGCCCTTAAAGAAATGTCAAAACCGATTGCCAACAAAGAAGAAATAGAGCAAGTTGCCACAATTTCAGCCCAAGATAAAGAAATGGGAAGCATGATTGCAGAAGTTATGGAAGAAGTGGGTAAAGACGGAGTAATCACAACAGAAGAATCAAAAACATTCGGCTTGTCGAAAGAAATTGTAAAAGGCTTGCAATTTGACAGAGGGTATATTTCAGGTTACATGGTTTCAAATACTGAAAAAATGGAAGCAGTTATGGAAGAGCCGTATATTTTAATTACAGATAAAAAAATCGGTTCTTTGCCGGAAATTCTGCCGATTTTGGAAAAATTGGTTAAAAACGGCAAAAAAGAACTGTTGATTATTGCAGATGACGTTGAGGGTGACGCTCTGACAACCTTGATTGTAAACAAAGTAAGGGGAATATTTAATGCTTTGGCAATAAAAGCTCCGGGCTTTGGTGACAGAAAAAAGGAGATGCTGGAAGATATTGCTTGTGTTACGGGAGCAGAAGTTATTTCTGAAGAAAAAGGAATGAAACTTGAAAACGTTGAAATTGGAATGCTTGGGTCAGCCAGGCGCGTAATTTCAACAAAAGAAAACACTACTATAGTAGAAGGCAAGGGAGAAAAGAGCGAGATAGATAAGAGGGTTTCTTTAATAAAAAAACAAATCAGCGACGCCACTTCTGAATTTGACAAAGAAAAATTTCAGGAAAGATTGGCAAAGCTGTCGGGTGGAGTTGGCGTTATAAAAGTTGGAGCAGCTACAGAAGTTGAGCAAAAAGCAAAACAGCACAAGCTGGAAGATGCCTTGCATGCAACAAAAGCGGCGGTTGAAGAGGGAATTGTGCCAGGAGGCGGAGTTGCTTTATTGAGAACATTGCAGGCTTTGGAAAATATTGAGGCAATTGGCGATGAAAAAACCGGAATAAATATTTTAAAAAGGGCCATTGAGGAGCCTGTCAGGCAGATTGCCGAAAATGCAGGAATTGATGGCGCGGTCGCGGTGCAAAAAATAAAAGAGGGAAGCGGAGAATTTGGCTTTAATGCAGCCACAATGGTGTATGAAGATTTAATAAAAGCTGGAGTTGTTGACCCCACAAAAGTTACCAGAACAGCTCTGGAAAATGCGGTTTCAGCGGCAAGTATGTTGCTTACTACTGAGGCGGTTGTTTCTGAATTGCCCAAAAAAGAAGGCGCGCATAATCACGGTATGCCCTCAATGTCTCCGGAAGACTACTAAAAATAATAAAAAAGGGCTATGTCCGACTTAGCCCTTTTTTGTTATTGCAAAAAATGCTATCTTGTTGTAATGTTCTAGTATCGCAGTATTTTCTGCCAACTTGTCCTTTGTTATGGAGAGCGCCTGTGGACATCACAATTGAGAGATTCTGCCAGCTTTGCGAAAAAATTACGCTTTTTGTGGCGACAGATAGGCCAACCGTCTTTCGCTGCACAGTGTGTGATTGCGAGGTGGACTCAACGCGCCCGGAATGTGAATGTGTTTGCCGGGCGTGTGTCCCGGGTAAAATGCTGACATGAGGAGAACAGTGATGAAAATCTTTGTTTTTGTGTAGTACGATGTAGTTGCCACTGGTTTTTATCAGTGGATTTTTTTATGCAAAAACTTGTATTTGACGATAATTTTGGTTATAGTAAAGGTATGCAGTGTCCAAACGATAACGAAAATTTAGAGAAGGTTTTGTTCCATAATGTGGAGGTTGATTACTGCCCAAAGTGTTTGGGTATTTGGTTTGATGGCGATGAATTTGCGCTGGCAAAAAATGATAAAGATAAGAATTTAAATTGGCTGGATATTGATTTGTGGCGTGACAAAAGTAAGTTTAAAGTTATGCGTATAAGTAAGTTTTGCCCAATATGCAGGGTTGGGTTGGTTGAGATAAATTATGACGAGTCAAAAACAAAGGTTGATTTTTGCAAAAAGTGCAACGGAGTTTGGCTGGACAGAGGAGAGTTTAAACAAATAATTAATTATTTAAAAAATAAATCGGATTACGAAATTTTACACAAATATTCCAAAAATATCGTATCAGAATTATGGGAAGTGTTTTCGGGTCCGGAGCAATTTAAATCTGAGCTGGAGGACTTTTTAACGCTTTTGAAACTTTTTAATTATAAATTTATAGTGCAGCACCCTGCATTAAAAGATTTAATAGAAAAACTTCCCAAATAATTTTAATATTATTAATTAATTAAAAAAATATGGATATAGTATTGTGGATTGTTTTAGCCGTAATAGTCGTTGTTGTCCTTTGGATAATCGGCGTTTTTAACGGCCTGGTTGTCTTAAAAAACAGGGCAAAAGAAGCTTGGGCAGACATAGATGTCCAGCTTAAAAGAAGGTATGATTTAATTCCAAATTTGGTTGAAACCGTAAAGGGTTATGCAACCCACGAAAGAGAGTTGTTTGAAAAAGTTACGCAGGCCAGGGCAAATGCAATGTCGGCGCAGGGAATTAAAGAAAAAGCAGGAGCCGAAAATATGCTTTCAGATACATTAAAAAGCTTATTTGCGGTTTCAGAAAATTACCCGGATTTAAAGGCATCAACAAACTTTTTGGAATTACAAAGAGAATTAACAGACACAGAAGATAAAATTCAGGCCGCGCGCAGGTTTTATAATACAAACGTCAGGGATTTGAACATTAAGATAGAAAGTTTTCCGGCGAATATGATTGCCGGGTCATTTGGATTTAAACAAATGGACTTGTTTGAAACGGCAAATGGCGCAGAAAGAGAACCCGTTAAAGTTAAATTTTAGCGCTCAGGCCCTCGCTATTTTTAAATATTATGGCAAGCATTTATACGCAAGCAGACTCAAACACCCGCAAAACCTGGTTTTTACTAACTGGGTTTTTGGTCTTTATTGTTGCTGTCGGGTGGCTTTTTAGTTATGTTTTAAACGATAGCACTATTTTATATTTTGCGATTTTTTTGAGCATTGCCAGCTCGTTTGGCAGTTACTGGTGGTCAGATAAAATTGTTTTAGGAATGTACCACGCGCAAGAAATAGACCACAACAAAAATCAAGAATTATATCATGTGGTTGAAAATTTATGCATTACAGCCGGATTGCCCGTGCCTAAAATTTTTATAATTCCCGAATCCCAGCCAAATGCTTTTGCAACAGGCAGAAATGCAAAGCACGCAGTTGTGGCTGTAACTCAGGGGCTTTTAAATCGTCTTAATAAAACAGAATTACAGGGTGTTTTAGCGCACGAATTGTCGCACATTGGAAATAAAGATATGCTTTTGAGTACAATTGTAGCTGTTTTGGCCGGAACCGTGGCTATGGTGGCCAATATTTTTATGAGAATGAGCTTTTGGGGAGGAGGCCGAAGAAGTTCTGATGACAATAAAGGAAATGCCGGAGCAATTTTAATGGTTTTGGGAATTGTGGCGGCAATTTTGGCTCCGATTGCGGCAACTTTGGTTCAATTGGCAATCTCAAGAAAAAGGGAATTTTTAGCTGATGCCGACGGAGCCTTGCTTACAAGATATCCTGAAGGTTTGGCCAGCGCCTTGGAAAAAATTTCTTCAGACCCAACCCCAATGCGCGTTACAAACGACGCAACCAGCTCACTTTTTATTGATTCGCCATACAAAGGAAAGCAAAAAACCCAATGGTTTGTAAAATTATTTTCCACCCACCCGCCAATCGAAGAAAGAATTCGTGCGTTACGCGATACGAAAGCGTAAATTTTGGAGGAGTCGCATAGTGGCCATTGCAACGGCTTGGAAAGCCGTGACCCTCACGGGTCTCGTGGGTTCGAGTCCCACCTCCTCCGCCAAAAATGAATTAAAGGTCGAAATAATTATTAAAAATTTAATTTTCGCGATTTATGAAAGTAATTTTAATTATTGTCATAGTAGCCGTGATTGTTGTTGTTGCCGGCGGAGCTTTTGTTTATTTAAGCCAGCCCCAAAGCAACCTCTCAAATACGCAAGACAATTTAAATACGCAGAGCAATAATGTTGGCGTGCAATCTCCTCAAAGGGAAAACAATGGCGGAACAGCAGAAAATAATGCTGAAACCAGCCAAACCGGAGAAACGCAAGCCGTTGCGCCCGCCAATATAAACAGCATTATAAGCTCGTTTAGCACGCTGACCGACCAAGAAACCTCAACGGCAACCAGCCAGGAAGGAGGAACGTCTTCAATAAACGCGGAAACAAAAGCGATAAACGACACTTCAAACTCATACAATGAAAACAATTTATAAAATTTTATCAGGTTGCGTAGTTTTATCGTCAGTTGCTATCTTGCCGGCTTTTGCTTCCGCAGTCACCGTAACCAATCCGGGTTTTTGCGCAAACCTGAACACTTTCTATACCCAGTTTTATCCAGCGGTCCAGCAGAATGTGGCTAATTTGCAGTCAAAAATACAGCAAAACGGCGGATTAATAAAGTCTGTCCGCGCAAAAGAAGACCAGGCTTTGGCAACAGCCCGCACAAATGCCAACACCAGAAAAGAGCAGTATTATACCCAGCTTGAAACAAAGGCCACAACCGATGAGCAAAAATCAGCGGTGCAAACCTTTGAGGCGTCCATAGACGCGGCGGTATTGGCTAAGCAATCGGCAATAGACGCGGCAATCAAGACGTATAGAGATGGAATTGACGCGATAGTTGCGCAGGAACAGCCGATAATACAGCAAGCCGGCCCTGTGTTTCAAAGCGCGGCAAAAGCTGCTTTTGACAAGGCGACGTCTTCCTGCAACAGTGGAACTTCTTCTACGACCGTAAAAGCAACTTTGAAGAGCGATTTGAAAGCGGCAAAAGATCAGTTTAAGTCCGCTGTAAATGCGGGGAATGCCATAAATTCCCAGATAAACACCTTAAAGAGCGCAAGAAACGCCGCTTACAATGCGGCAGCATCTGCTTACAGAACATCGGTGCAAGTGGCAACAACCACCCTAAAAGTGGCCTTCCAATAGGCATTTTAAAAAAATCGGGGTATTTTTGCCTCGGTTTTTTTGTCTGTCTTGTTATTGTTTTTTTAATAAAAAGGTTATAATCTAAATATAGATTTAATATTATTAAATAAATAAAAAAATGGAGCAAGAAACAATAAAATTTTTAAACAAGTCTCTTTTGCTTGCAGGTATTTTGATAATAGGCGTTTTGATATTTTTTACCGGCCAACTGGTTTACCAGTCAAAATATCTAAGCATACAAAACCAGAACCAGGTTACATTTTCTGGGGAGGGAAAGGTTATTGTAAAGCCCGACACAGCCCTTGTGTCTTTTGGCGTTAAAACAGAAGCTGTAAAGAGCGTTGACGCGGTGAACCAAAACAACCAAAAAATGAATGAGGTTATAAAGGCTGTAAAAGAAGCGGGAGTTGAAGACAAAGATATCCAAACAACGTCATACAATTTATACCCGGTTTATGATTACACCGAAAGAGGGACAATTTTTAAGGGTTATTCTTTGGAACAAAATATCCAGGTAAAAATAAGAAATTTGGACAAAGTAAATGATGTTTTAGATAAGGCAACATCAAGGGGCGCAAACACAATTGGCCAACTCTCATTTACTGTTGACGACATGGAAAAAGTAAAATCCGAGGCCAGGGCAAAAGCCATTGAGCAAGCAAGGCAAAAAGCAAATTCTCTGGCAGGGCAGTCGGGGCTGAATCTTGGAAAATTGATAAGTGTTTCGGAAGGATATTCTCCATATCCCCAGCCTCTTTACGGCATGGGCGGGGCAAGCAATGCAATGGAAAAATCAATTGCCCCGGACATCCAACCAGGGCAGTCTGAAATTAATGTTACTGTTAATTTAACTTATCAGGTAAAATAATGTCAGATTGTATTTTTTGCAAAATTGCAAATGGGGAAATGCCATCTGTCAAAATTTGGGAGGACGAAAAATTTCTGGCAATTTTGGATATTAATCCAAACACCGAAGGAATGACACTTGTTTTACCAAAAGAACACTTTGATTCTGACGCGTTTTTAATGTCGGAAAAAGATTATCTGGAATTAATGCTGGCTTCGAAAAAAATTTCAGAAATTATCAAAAAGGGCTTGAACGTAAATAGGGTTGCAATGGTAATGGAAGGCATGGGAGTAAATCACGTGCACATAAAGCTCTACCCGTTGTACGGAATTGAAAAAGAATTTGAAGAAATTTGGACAAAAGAAAAAGTGTTTTTTAAGGAGTATCAGGGATATATTTCAACGCAGTTGGGTCCACAAGCAAATATTGAAGACCTTAAAAAAATCGCAGAAGAAATAAAAAATAACCAATAGATGTCAGACTCTCAAATTGAGGAAATAAAAAACAGACTGAATGTGCTGGATGTTGTGGGCAGTTATGTAAAGCTCACAAAAACCGGGGTTAATCACCGCGGAATTTGCCCTTTCCACGCGGAAAAAGGGCCGTCTTTTTTTGTTTCGCCTGGTCGCCAAATGTGGAAATGTTTTGGATGCGGAGCCGGCGGAGATATTTTTGAATTTACAAAACGCATTGAGGGCGTGGAGTTCGGCGATGCCTTAAGGATTCTGGCTCAAAAGGCAGGCGTTGAATTAAAAAGAGAAAACCCGCAATTAAGAACCGAGAGGCAAAGGCTTTATGAAATTTGCGACTTGGCCTGCTCCTTTTTTGAAAAGCAGTTAAGGGGAAGCGAATGGGGAATCAAAGCAAAAGATTATTTGCTAAAAAGGGGGATAACCGAAGAATCAATTAAAAAGTGGAGACTGGGTTATTCGCCAGATACTTGGCAGGGGTTGTCTGATTTTTTGGTGGGCAGGGGATACACAAGAAATGAAATTATAAGAGCGGGATTAGCTGTTCAATCTGAAAAGGGAAATAATCCGTACGACAGATTCAGGGGAAGAATTATTTTTCCGATTTTTGATATTAGTTCCCAGCCAATAGGCTTTGGGGCGCGCATATTTAAGGAGGCAGATAAAAAAGAAACAGCAAAATATATCAATACTCCTCAAACAATGCTTTACGACAAAAGCAATGTTTTATATGGAATAAATTATGCCAAGGTTGCAATACGAAAAGGGAATAACTGCGTTTTGACAGAAGGCTACACAGATGCTATAATGTGCCATCAAGCAGGATTTGAAAACACTGTGGCTGTTTCAGGAACTGCGTTAACTCCGCGGCACCTGACTTTGTTAAAAAGATACACAGAGAACCTGCTTTTAGCCTTTGATATGGATTTGGCAGGAGACAATGCCACAAAAAGGGGTATTACTTTGGCTGAATCGCAGGGGTTTAATTTAAAAATTATAGACACGTATTCGGGTGCCAAGGATCCGGCTGAAATTATTCAAGAAAACCCAAAAAATTGGCAAGATTCAATTGAAAAAGCAAGGTCAATAATGGATTATTATTTTGACTCTTCTCTTTCAAGGCTTGATAAATCAACGCCGTCGGGGAAAAAAGAAATTGCAAAAATAATTTTGCCGGCAATAAAACGGCTTCCCAATAAAATTGAGCAATCGCACTGGGTTGGTAAATTGGCCCAAAAATTGGATGTAAAAGAGGAGGCTATAATGGCCGAGATGTCGTCATTGCGAGGGGAGAGTGTCATTCCGGGCTTGACCCGGAATCCAGAAACTAATCTGGATTCCCGCTTTCGCGGGAATGACAAAGTTGCGGACAACGGTACAGAGGGGCGGAAGAAATTGATAGAGGAAAAAATTATTTCTTTAATTGCAAAAGATCCGGCAAGCCTAAATTTAATTGAGGATTACCATCATAATTTGTTTTGCGAAAAAACAAAAAGTTTAATAGAGAAAATAAAGCAAAACGTGGCGGCCGGCGCAGATTTTAATTCGGCCATTGCGGGCATTTCAAGCGCAGAAGACTATAAAGGCATTTTTGACGCTCTGGCGCTGAAGGCAGAAGTTAATTTTGAGGACGAGGGCTCAGACGAAATCCAGCTTTGCCTGGCCCAGTTAAGGGATATAAATATAAGAGAAAAACGGGTTGGCATTTCGGCGGAAATTAAAAGAGCCGAACAGGAAAAAGATTTTGAAAAAGTAGACTCTCTAATCAAAGATTTCAATTTAATAAATTAATACATGGCAAAGAAAACAAAAAAGAAAGCGAGGGCCAGAAAAGTTTCAAAAAAACGCAAGGCCCCAAAATCTCTTAGCCGTAACCGAACTGGCAGGGCGGTAAAAAGAGCCAGGAGGCCCGCGACAATAGACCCGGTTCAGCTGGAAACTCTTTTAAAAAAAGGCGAAGAAAGGGGTTTTGTGACAACCTCGGAAATTTTGTATGCTTTTCCAAACGTTGAGAGAAACATAGATGGCCTTGAAAAAGTTTATGACAGTTTTAAAGAAAGGGGCGTGCAAATAAAAGAGGTGCAAGAATTTTTGGAAACAAAAAAACAGAAAGAAAAAAAAGCAAAAAAAGCTTTAATAGGCAAAATTGACCCGATACAGATGTATTTAAAGGAAATAGGCAAATCGGGTTTTTTAACGGCCAAAGAAGAAAAAGAGCTGGCAAAGAGAATTGAGTTAGACGACGAAGAGGCAAAAAACAGGCTGGCACTGGCAAATTTGAGACTGGTTGTTTCTATAGCAAAAAAATATGTCGGCAGGTCTCCAAACCTGACTTTGCTGGATTTGATACAAGAGGGGAATTTGGGTCTGTTTAAGGCTGTAAAAAAATTTGATTGGAGAAAGGGGTATAAATTTTCAACCTACGCAACCTGGTGGATAAGGCAATCAATCACAAGGGCTTTAGCAGACCAAGCAAGAACAATAAGAATTCCTGTGCACATGATTGAAACAATTTCAAAGTATACAAAGGTCAGAAAATCTCTTTTACAGGAACTAGGCAGGGAGCCATTGGCCGAGGAAATTGCAGCTGAAATGGGCTTGGAGGTTGATAAAGTACACCACATTAGAAAAATTGCACAAAAAGCGGTTTCCCTAGAAACTCCGGTTGGCGAGGATAAAGACAAGCAGGATAGCGTTTTGGCAGAATTCATAAAAGACGATAAAACAATTGCTCCAAACACCGAAGCTTCAAGAAAATTGCTGAAAGAAAGATTAAAGGAAATTTCCAGCGAGCTCACTCCGCGTGAACTGAAAATTTTGGGGATGAGATTTGGGCTGGATGATGGAGTAATGCACACCTTAGAAGAAACAGGGGAGGAATTTGGCGTAACCAGAGAAAGGATAAGACAAATTCAGGCAAAAGCCCTGGAAAAACTTAGAAAACACAGAGAACTAAAAAAGGTCCGCGATTACTATTAAGCCGAACAAAAAATCCGCAATGTGCGGATTTTTTGGTGCAAAATTATTGCTTTGGAGCGTTGCTTAATAAAAGCTTCAAAAAAGATATTGCCTGGTTTACGTACGCTATAATTGGGTTGATGATCCAGCTGGCGCTATCTATGGTTTTGTCAATATCAATATATTTTGAAAACGGGCCCAAATATTGGTTGAAACTAAAATTGAAATAAGTTTGCAGAATATAAATCGCAATTAAAAAAATAACAATCCCGGCAATTAATTTAATCAGCGGGCTGACAATAAACTTAAAAATTAGGTATACGACAACAACAGCTACTATTATTGTTACGGCAGATGAAGCATCCATGTTAAATAATTATAGCACAAATTTCTAATCTGCAATAACTTGCGTGGTTGCCGGGAGTTTGCTTTTGATATTATCCAAATCCTGTTGCGAATATTGGTTTTGCGATAAGTCTAAAAGTTTTAAATTTTTTAAGTTTCCCAATTCATACGGCAAGCCGGTAAGCCTGTTGTTGGATAAATCCAGTATTTCCAATTTTTGAAGGCTTCCAATTTCAGCTGGCACGCCGGTCATTAAGTTGTTGCTGGCGTTTAAAATCCTTAGGTTCGCCAGTTGTCTTATCTCGGCCTGTATGGCTCCGGTTAATTTATTGTTTGAAACGTCAAGTATTTGGATGTCTGTTTGGCTAAAAATATTATCGGGAATTTTTGTCAAATTTTTTCCGCTTAAATCCAAAGACTTGCCTGGCGAGATTACTCCCGTGCTTACCTCGCTGGTGTTTCCGGAATTATCGGCGGGGTTGTTGTTAATATTGTTTCCGGAATTATTGTCAGCATTATTCGCTGAGTTGCTTGCGGGAACCAAGAAACCCTCAAAACTTAGGAACCACCAAACAAAACCACCAAACAAAATTATTAAAACTAAAATAAATATTACCCAAATTGTTTTATCCATAAATTTATTTTATTGAAGCATAGTTAATATAATATTAACGCCGTGCGCATATGATTAAAAATATAAACAACAAAGACAAGTAAAATGTTAGAAGTTATGTATATTTTGGCCTCTTCTCTGATGATTGTTGTCGGTTTTATATTAGATAATATAATTCTTTTTTTGGTGTCGCCCGCAGGGTATATTTTATTTGCATACTTAGTGCTTTTTGAATATTTGGGAGTCAAAAACATCATAAAGGGAGAAAAAACAGCAAGCCCTTATTCAATTATTGTTAACTATATAAAAGATTATCAATTAAGAAATATAAAATCGTTTGATCCAGAATGGACGGCAATTGGAGCAATTTTTAGAAGGAAAAAAGCCAACGCCTAAATTATTTTAAAATTTTTAGAAGCGAGTTTGCAATGCTTGCCAAATTAAAATTTTCGCCCGTTTTTTCGCTTGTTTTAATAAACAAGAGCGGATCAATTCTTGTGCCGTTGTCTCTTATTGAAAAGTGAAGATGCGGGGCGGTGGAGAGCCCGCTGTTTCCTGACAGGCCTATAACTTGGGCCTTTTTTACGTCTTGATTTAAAGAGGCCATAAAGGCATCCAAATGAAGATACATAGAAAATATTCCAAGGCCATGGTCTATAATAATTGTTTTGCCATAGTTTGAAAGATTTTTAGCCAAAACAATTTTTCCGTCATTGGCCGCATGGACTTCTGTCCCCGTGACTGCCCCCAAATCAACGCCAAAATGCTGTATTTGGTTGTTTCCCGTTGAAACAAACTCGCCAAAATCAAGCCCGCTTTTTCGCATATTTTCTAACGGAAAAGAAAACGGGCTGTTAAAATTTGCTTTTGGGGTAAATTTTGCAAGGACTTCGTTTAACGCAGGGTTATCGTTATTTTTTATGTTTGAAATAATTTTTTCTCCCGTGTAGCCCTTATCCTTAAGCTCTTTTGTAATAGCCATTTTTACGGATGAAAAATCGCCAGATAAAACCAGTATTTTTTTTTCCATTTTTTCTCCAAGGACGCTAACCAAAATTTTGTATTTTCCCGGCTGGTGCGTTGCATCAATGCCCAAAAGAGCCGACCAGTCGGAATATTCCCCGTTGCGGAAAAAATTAAGCTTTTCGTTGTCAAAATAACCGCTTAAGCCCGAATACTTGCCGTTAATTTTTATTAAAATAGTTTCACCTTGTTTTGGATTTTCAGAAGAAACGTAAATGTCGTGTTTGGGGACCGCGCCCCCTTGCCAAAAAATAAAAAATAACAGCAATAAAAAAACAACTGCCGAAACAGATGGCAATAATATTGTATAATGTTTCTTTATTCTTTTATTTTTCTTTGGCATTATCTAATTTTAACCCTTCGGCAGGCTCAGGGCAAGTAAAAAATCGCCCAACGCAGAAGTGCGCAAGGCGATTTTTTTTGCGTTGCCGGTATTAAATTGTTTTTTCTTTGATTAGCGTGTTTAAAATCTTTTTAACACTCTCTATGCTGTCAGTATCAATTATTGAAACCCGTATGGCTTCTTTGTCAAGATTTTTAAATTCGTTTTTTATATTTTCCAAAGTTTCCGGAGAAGCCGTGTCGCTTTTTGAGATAAAAATATATTCAGGTTTTTCTAAAAGTAATTTGCTGTACAATTCCAGCTCGTTTCGCACGGTTTTATAGTCCTGCGCGGGAGAGGGGGATTCAGCTGAAACAAAATGAAACAGAATTTTTGTTCTTTCTACGTGGCGCAGAAATTTTGTGCCAAGCCCTTTGCCTTCCGACGCTCCTTCAATCAACCCTGGAATGTCGGCTAAAATCAAATCAAAATAAACTCCCAAATTTGGCTCCAAAGTTGTAAACTCATAATTTGCAACCTTACTTTTCGCGTTTGTGAGTTCGTTTAACAAGCTGGATTTGCCTACATTTGGCAAACCAATAAATCCCACATCGGCAATCATTTTCAATTCAAGCCGAAGTTCAAAAGCTTCGCCGTCTTTTCCCTCTTCAAATTCTTTGGGGCTGGTGTTTGTTGCAGATCTGAATAAATAATTTCCCCGTCCTCCTTTTCCACCCTTGGCAACAAGCTCCCGCTGGCCAATTTTTGTGATTTCAAAATCCCTGCCATTTGTGAGGTTGTGACAAATTGTGCCAACCGGAACAAGCAAGGTTAAATCCTTTGCGTCTGCGCCATCGGAGTTTTTTGACTTTCCGTGCTGTCCGTTATCTGCCTCAATATCTTTTCTAAAACGAAATTGCCTCAAAGCTCCCAAATCTGCCACGCTTTCCATAAAAATGCTTCCGCCCTTGCCTCCGTTTCCGCCAGTGGGTCCCAAAGCAAATTTTACTCTGCTAAAAGTTACCATGCCCCTTCCGCCATGCCCAGCAGCCACCTTAATTTTTACGTCGTCAACAATCATCTATTTTGTAAATAATCCGCAGAAGCATTTGCCGTCTTTTGCAATTTCTTCTTTGTGCCAAATGCACGGGCAGATTTTTTTTGCGTCTTTTTCTGCGTTTCCGGTTACTCTCCTGCAGGGGCAGTATTTTTTGCCATATTTTTTTTCATTTTCAAACAGTCCGTTTATAACCCGTTCAACATTCTTTTTGTCCGGGTTTAAATTAAAACCGTTTTTCTTGGCATATTCTTCGCTATATTTTATAAATTCGTCTTTGACCTCTTTATTGTCATCTGCGGGTTTTTCAGATAAATTTTCCTTAATCATTTGTTCCAACCATTTTTTTATTGATTCCTCTGGTCTAAATCCTGTAAAGGCGCTAAGGGGTTTTCCATCCTTAAACAAAACAACCATTGGAATGCTTTCAACTCTAAATTTCCCGGCAGCAACCGGCACATCATCAACATTGGCTTTTAACAAAACAATTTTTCCCGCAAATTGTTTTTCCAGTTTTTCCAAAACCGGAGCAAGCATTGTGCACGGCTCGCACCAGGTTGCGTAAAAATCAACAAGCGATAGCTTGTTTGTTGCGCTCACTTCTTTTTCAAAATTTTCGTCTGTTAAATTTATCATAGTTTTATTTTGGCTCTTTTTATTTTAATAATCAAATTTTACGCCTGCTTCCGCGCGGTCGGCGCGCTTGGCGTCAACTTCGGTTAAGTGAACTTTTCTTATGCGGATATTTTTTGGAGTTACCTCAACCAATTCGTCGTCGCCAATGTATTCCAAGGCATCTTCCAGGCCCATTGTTTTCGGCACGTTAAAGTGTTCGGTGTTTCCTTCACCCTTAGACCTCATGTTTGAGAGCGCTTTTTCTTTGCAAACATTTACCCAAATATCATTTGGCCTTGAGTTTTGTCCCACAACTTGTCCCTGATAAACTTGCACGGCCGGGTTAAAAAACATTGTGCCTCTGTTTTGCACGTTTCGTAGTCCATACATATTTGTGGGGCCGGTGTCTGTGGAGACTAACGAGCCGTGATCTCTTTCTTTCCAGCTTCCGGGGTCTGGCATATACTGGAAAAATGCTGTGTTGATTATGCCAAGCCCTTTTGTGTCTGTTAAAAATTCATTTCTATATCCAAATAAACCCTTTGTTGGAATTATAAATTCCAAAAACGCAATTCCGTTGTGAGTGCGCATTTCTTTAATTTCTCCTTTTCTGCCTCCCAGGTTTTGTATAACAGCTCCCTGATATTGTTCTGGAACTTCAATAAAAACTTTTTCGTAGGGAGTCATCATTTTGCCGTTAACTTCGCGCAAAATAACCTGAGGCCTTGAAACAGCAAATTCAAAACCCTCTCTTCTCATTCTTTCAATTAAAATTGCCAAGTGTAGTTCTCCACGTCCCGAAACGGTCCATTTACCATCATTAGTATCCTCGGCGCGCAAGGCAACATCTGTCTCAAGCTCTTTAAACAATCTGGCGCGAATTTGCCTGGAGGTTGAAAATTCTCCTTCTTTTCCTGCAAAGGGAGAGTTGTTAACCATAAAAGTCATTTTAACGGTTGGGCTTTCAATGTTTATTAAAGGCAAAGCTTCGGGATTTTCCACACTTGCAATTGTTTCTCCAATTGTAATTTCTTCAATTCCGGAAACCCCGCAAATATCTCCAGCTTGAACCTCTTGTGTTTCAATTCTACCCAATCCAGCAAAAGTAAGCAAAGAAGTTATTTTATATTTTTTTTGTATTCCGGCTCTATCAATATGCATCACATCTTGCCCGGCTTTTATAAATCCGTTGTAAACTCTGCCAATTGCAATTCTGCCTTTAAAATCGTCAGCAACAATTGAGGTAACCAGCATTTGCAAAGGTTTGTTTGTGTCGGCAATGGGGGAGGGGATGTGCTCTAAAATCGCTTCAAAAATTGGAGTAATGTCGGTCATTTTTGTAATGTCATTTTCCAGCCCGGCTAAACCATCGCGTCCTGAAGCATAAATTACCGGAAATTCTAAAAAGTCGCCGGCCTGCCCTGAGTTTGCCGAATGGGCCCCAAGTTCCAAAAACAATTCAAAGGTTGCTTCCAAAGCAAATTTTGCTCTTGCTCCCTGTTTGTCTATTTTGTTTATAACAACAATAATTTTTTGGCCCATTTCTAAAGCCTTTTTTAGCACAAACCGAGTTTGGGGCATTGGCCCTTCTTTTGCATCAACCAAAAGCAAACAGCCGTCAGCCATGTTTAAAACTCTTTCAACTTCTCCGCCAAAATCGGCGTGTCCGGGAGTGTCTATAATATTAATTTTGGTCTCGCCATACATTACAGAAGCGTTTTTTGAAAAAATAGTGATACCCCTTTCTCTTTCAAGTTCGTTTGAGTCCATAATCATTTCTTGAGAGGCAACTTCTTTTTTCATTTCGGTTTTTGACTGCCTCAAAAGCGCGTCCACCAAAGTGGTTTTTCCATGGTCAACGTGGGCAATAATCGCAATGTTTTTTATATTCTGCATAATACAGATAATTTTAGCACAA